>NZ_CP108442.1:7911931-8225516 GCF_041435355.1 Streptomyces sp. NBC_01276 | reverse complement strand
TGAGCGCTGCGCGCTCAGGAGAGACCGGCCTCGCTGCGCGCGGCCGAGGCGCCCGCGGCGCCTGCTCCTCCGCTTCGCTCCGGAGCATGGAACCGCCTCGCTGCGCTCGGCGGGGCTCGGCTTCGCCGAGCCATGGCCGGCCCTTCGGGCCGGGGTCCTTCGCTTCGCTTCGGACTGTTCGGGTTTCGCTTCACTGCGCACTGGAGGTGACCTCGTTTCACGAGGTCTGGGCCTGCGGCCCGTTGGGCGGGTCCGCTACGCTCCCCCGCCCTGGTCCTTCCGGCTCCGCCTCCAGGACCGAAGGCCCGCTCCGCGGGCCTAGCTGGCAGCAGGGTTGGGTCGGGGCTGTTGTGGGCTGCCAGCAGCGCCCTCTCAGGGTGCGAAGTACCAGCAGTACAGAGGCTGACGAAGGCCCTCTGCCGTGCGGGCCAGACCCGCCAACTCTGTCAGGATCCAGGCCGCTGTCTCAGCTGGCACATCCTCGTCCTTGACCGCGGCAAGCTCAGCCCATGCACCCGCAACCTCAACGAGCCGGCCACTGTTCGCCCGCACCAAAGCGGAGCACAGCCCAGAAGACAACTGGAACACCATAAAGCCGTCATTCTTCATCGGCACCACATCACGCGAACCTCCAGCCGCACCCCCTGCCAGCAAGACCTCCCAGTCCGCCACCGCATCATCGGGAAAGAAATCCGAGCACGCGAACGAGGGAAACCCATGACGGCGCTGCCGCGGCCCGACCTGAGCAGCCACCTCATCATCCGGTGCCACGAAGAACTCGACAGTGATAGACATGACCCGATCATCCCGGCCCACCCCACATGGGGGTGATTCATTCTGCTATCCAGATTCAAACTGGCCTAGAGGGTATGCCCCGCTGAGGCCCAGCTCGCAGACTGGCTCAACTCATCTCAGTGACAGCACTCTCACCGCGCCAGGCTGTCCCCGCGAGCCGCTCATCATCGCTGCGACCAGCCCAACCAGCCGTCGAAGAAGCCGCAACGACCTGTCACCAGCCCCGCCACGTCGAGCTCGTCAGTACTCCGCACAAGGAACCGGATTATCCCAGGAGGAACGTTCTTATATCGCCAATATAAGGATACAGGGCCTGATGACGTCATTGATCTGAGATGACGGTGTAGTGCGTGATGAAGGAGCGGAGGAAGTCCGCGAGGCGCAGGTCGGAGTTTTCTCGTCGCCGTTGGGCCGCGCTGCGGCGGTGCCGCGGTTGTTGGAGCTGGATGGGCGGGGCGAGTTGACGGCCGCACACGTGCGGTTGGTAGCAGTGGCGTTGGGGCGTAGTGAGCGGACGGTGTGGCGGTGGCTGGCCGCCGCTCGGCGTGAAGGCCAGACCGGGGCGCGAGTGTCGGCACGGTTCACAGTGACGGCGGAGGTCCGGCGTCTGCTGGCCTTCTACGGCGGGAACGCCGCTCGACTGCACGCGGAGTTGGTGCGACGGGCCGCGCAGGATGCGGATGTCGGGACGGTGCCCTCGTTGTCGACGGTGCATCGCGCGCTGCGGCGGGATCTGAGCCGTGGTGAACGTGCGGGGCTTCGGTCCGGTGAGGCGGCGCGGCGCGCCCACGACGTGTTCGGCAAGCGGCCGGTGTCTCACCGCAACGCGGCCTGGGAGGGCGATCACAAGCACCTGGCCGTCGAGGTGGACCTGGAGGGAGAACTGGTCACCCCGTGGGTGACATGGTTCATCGACTGCGCGCACAACGTGATCACCGGAGCGTCGGTGACCGCGCACGCGCCGAGCAGGGACGGGGTGCTCGCGGCGCTGCGTGTCGCCTTGGTCCGTGACCAAGCGGTGTTCGGTCCCGTCGGCGGGCTTCCCGGACAGGTGAGGGTGGACCGGGGAAAGGAGTTCTTGTGTGAGGCAGTGACCGGGGCGCTCGGGGCGTTCGCGGTCCCGGTGGTGGACCTGCCCGGCGGGACGCCTCATCTGAAGGGCAGTATTGAGGCGCTCAACGACGCGGTCGAGGAGATGTTCCTGGTCACCCTCCCCCGCTACCGCCACCGCCAGCGCTTGGCGGGCGGCCGGCTCGCAGACCCCGACGCCCCGCCGATGGCCTTCCACACGTTCGTCGCCGCGCTACTGGAGTGGGTGCACTGGTGGAACACCTCCCACCTCTCCCCCGCCCTGGGCGGCCTGACTCCGCTGCAGGCATGGCAGGCCGACCCCACTCCCGTCACCGACGTGCCCAAGGATGCGCTGATCGGGTTCGGGCTCGAAGGCGACGGCCGCATCCGGTTGGTCTCCACCAGCGGTGTGCGGTTTAGACGCCGTGACTACATCGCCGACTGGATGGTCGGTCACGCCGGCAACCCGATCAAGGTACGCCGGCTGCCGCACCACGACGAGGAGATCGAGGTGTTCGACGCGGCCACCGGACGACACCTGGGAACAGCGTTCCTCGCGAACGGTGCCGACCTCGAACAGTTCACGGCCGTACGCGCGGCCCGCACCGCGGCGGCCAGACAGCTGCGGGCCGACCTCAAAGCCGCCGAAAGGCTACGCCGCAAGCGGTTCGAAGCCGTCACCACCGCCAAAGTCCCCAAACAGCTGGGCGCGCCGACCTCCGAGGAAGCCGAGGCGGAGCTGCGGGCAGCAGATCAACGCGGCCTGCGTGAACTGGCCCGGCCCGACTACATCCCCCACGCCCCGGTACCCGACACCTGGGCCCGCCCGATCCCACCGGCCCCAAGGACACCCACTCCCGACACACCACACCAGGAGAACCAGACGCCATGATCGACCTCGACTACGGACTGCTCCCGCCCGAGACCGCCGACCACTTCCTGTCCCTGCCCGACGCGCAGCTCGTCGGCACCGAAGCCCTCCTGACCACCCGCGACAACATCGAGACCGTCATCGAGGCCAAGGCCATGATGTGCGTGTACGGGCCGGCCGGCTCCGGCAAGACCATGTCCGTCAACTCCGCCCTGCGGCTCCTGGCGCCCGACCGCACCCACCGCCTGGAACTACGTGCCGGCCCCACACCCCGCGACATCCGCCACGGCCTATTCAACGCCCTCGGCCTCCCGGGAGAATCTCCCATCCGGCCCATCGAGTTCGACAACCTCCTCAAGGACACCCTCGCCGAGGAATTCCGGATCCTGGTGTGCGATGAGGCGCAGTGGATGAAGAAGAATTCGTTCGAGTACTGGCGACACCTGTGGGATGACAAGCGAACCGACATCGCCGTGATCTTCGCCGGCGGCGACGGATGTTACAAAGTCCTGCGACGCGAACCGATGCTCGCCTCCCGCATCCACGTCTGGCAGGAGTTCACCCGCCTCTCACACGCCGAGGTCCTCCAGACCATCCCCGTCTTCCACCCCGTCTGGGCCACCGCCACTCCTGCGCTAATCGAAGCCGTCGACAAACAGGCCGCCCACGGCAGCTTCCGCAACTGGGCCTGCATCACCGCCCACGTCCTGACCGGAATGCGGAAGAAGAACCTGACCGAAGTCGACGAACCCCTCATCCACTGGGTCTACAGCAAAATCGGCGGCATGTAATGCCCGCGCCCGGCCCCGCGTCCACCCGCGCAGGCCCGGCACCAGCCACTCCGCCCCCGGCCACCATCCTCATCGACGCCCACGACGATCCAGCCGTCACCGCCCAGGCTCTGACCGCACACCACGTAGCAGCCGGGCAGATCACCGTGGACCCCACACCCGCCACCACAGCCCCCGCCGCCCTGGCCCAGGATGTCCTCCACGCACTCGGCAAAACCTGCTTCGGCACCCCGGACGGCCACGGCACCTGGGCCGACTCCCTCACCCCCGCCTGGACAGCAGTCCGAGCCTGGACCAACGCCCTGCACATCACCGCCCTGACCGTCACCCGCGCCCACCGGCTCACCGAACACCGACTCCAACAGCTCTTTCACCTGCGAGAACACACCGGCATCCACCTCACCCTGCTCTGGCACACCCAGCCGGCCCGCAGCCTCCCGCTGGTCCTGGCCGGCATCGAGCACGTCATAGCCCACACCGCCGCACCCCCGACCGAACGCGCCAGCGCTGCTCCGACACCCGCAAACCGCCAGCCACCGCGGACAGCCATCCCCTGGCTCGATCCACCACGGCCCCTACCCGGCTTCGCCGCCTCACGGACAGCACGCGGCCCCTGCGACGGTGTCGGCCCACTCCCCTACCCCGCCGCGCCCCCAACCCCACAGAACGACGACCACAGCGAAGTAGCCGAACGCCTCCACGCCCTCGCCCACCCCCTCAACGCCGCAGCCCTCACCACCGCCCTCCTCACCGGAGCCGGCCCCACCCGCCTCGCGCTCATCCGCGGCAACGACGTACACCCCCGCGGCACCCACGTGAAAGTCCACGACCTCCACGCCCATCGCCACTGCCGCATCCACGCCCTGCCCACCTGGGCCCACACCCTCATCACCGCAGCCCACCACCACCATCACGACACCGGCCGCCCACCCGACAGCCCCCTCCACCCCCTCATCACCACCCGCAACGCCGCCACCCTCACCGAACACGCCAACGCCATCCACACCCGCCTACCCCACTCCAGGGGTGTCTGATGGAGCAGCCATGATGTCCGGGTGTTCTACGAAGACCTCAGCAAGTACGACTACCAGGACCAGGATTCGTTCACGGACAGGGAGTCGGCCTTCTACGCACTCTGGTACAGCCCGGAGTACACCCGCCTGAACATCGGGTGGCTGGAAACCAGTAGGCCGTACCCGAAAGGGACAGTCCCCACAGGTTTCGTGGACAAGCTGAAAGCTGTTCAGGAAATCCAATGGATGAACGTCTGCCTCGGAGTGCACGAGTGCGACCTATGCCCGGAAAATGAAGCGCCGGAAGGGAACGGCGAGGTCCGGATACCAGGCGAGCCCGGTATCGCCTACGCCGCGCCCTACCTGATCACGCACTACATCACCGCCCACGGCTACCGACCTCCGCAGGCCTTCATAGATGCCGTTCTCGCTGTCGACCTCGACGCATGGGCCTCCGCACGATGGCCCAACGTCCCCTTCCCATGGGTCCCAGACGACGCACAGCGCATGCTGGAATAGCGCCAACCGAACACCGACACAGCGCGCGTGATCCCGATCTGCACCCAAGTGACCAGGCACTACGTCAAAAATGTCAGCGCAGAATCGGCAAGGACTGTCAGTGACAAAACTCAAGCCACACGCCCTCGACCAGGGACAACCCCCGGACAAGACACTGACACCTCAACGCCGAACACCCACTGACAAACACACGCACATCATCAGTGCTGTTCGACAACATGCGCTATCTGCTCAACGAGTGGGATCCGATCGGCGTCGCCGACCTCTCCCAGGACGAGTACGACTGCATGCTCGCCCCTCTGTTCCACCGCCTCCACCGTGGCACCACGCGAGCAGAGATCGGCGAGTTCCTCTGGTACGAACTCGAGGACCACTTCGGACTCGACCCCCGCGACCGCCAAACCGATGCAATGGCCGACCGGCTGATCACATGGTGGTCCATGGTGGGCCCGACCTCGGACACCAGCACACCGACGACCTGAGGGACGACAGGACTGCCGAAGACCGGGCGCGCCAGGCGGCGCAGGCCAAACAAGATCCGAAAAACACGGCCTACTGCTTCATTCTTCTATGCAGATTGAGAATGGGCTAAGAGGTCCTAACAGAAGCCGTTGATCATGTGACTTTCGGTTCGGATGGTCGTTGGTCTGGTCGTGGGGAAACGTCAGCCGCGGCCGTGGATCGTGTCGGATGAACTGTGGTCACTGATCGAGCCGTTGTTGCCTGAGCAGGGACCGAAGCAGGTGGAGGGGCGCCCGCGGGTGCCGGACCGGCAGGCGCTCTGCGGGATCCTGTTCGTCCTGCACACGGGCATCCAGTGGGAGTACCTGCCGCAAGAGCTCGGTTTCGGTTCCGGGATGACCTGCTGGCGTCGTCTGGCCGCGTGGAACGAGGCCGGCGTGTGGGACCAGCTGCACCTGGTGCTGCTGAAGAAGCTGCGGGTCGCGAAGAAGCTGGACTGGTCTCGGGCGGTGATCGACTCCTCCCACGTCCGGGCCGCTCGGCGGGGCCCAAAAGCGGGCCCAGCCCGGTCGACCGCGCACGTCCGGGCAGCAAACACCACGTGATCGTCGACGGCCAGAGCATCCCACTAGCCGTCTCGCTGACCGGCGGGAACCGCAACGACGTCACCCAGCTCATGCCGCTGCTGCGGAAGATCCCGGCCGTCGCCGGCCTCGTCGGCCGGCCCCGCAGACGCCCCGACACGCTTCTGGCCGACCGCGGCTACGACCACGACAAATACCGCCGACTCGTCTGGGCGACCGGCGTCAAACCCGTGATCGCCCGCCGCGGAGTCCCGCACGGCTCCGGCCTCGGCGTCTACCGGTGGGTCGTGGAACGGACTATCGCCTGGCTCCACGGTTTTCGCCGGCTCCGCATTCGATGGGAACGACGCGACGACATACACGAAGCCTTCCTCGGCCTCGCCACCTGCCTCATCACCCACCGCCACGTCCAACGCCTTTGTTAGGACCTCTAAAACCCGGCGCGACAAGCTCACCACCGACCAGCTCGCCGCCCTCGCGCAGCTGGGGGTGGACTGGGCGTAACGGCCGACGTGGCCTTGGGCTAATTGTTCGAAGTTGGGGTTTGGTGGGGACCGGCCAGAATCGTGCACGGTCCCCGCTGACGCACGCGCCGCAGCGTCAGTCAGCCTCGGGTGTGATCCATGCGGCAGGTACGAGTGCTTGTCCATCGCGTCGGCGCCACCGATGCTCGACGTGGTCGCTGAAAGCCGGGTCTTCGAGGTCTGCGTGCTCCATGACGATGACCTGCAATTTTCCGTCGAGTCGGCGGAGTGTCCGGTGGATGGCTTTAAAGATGTTCAGAAGCAGGATCCGGTCGTCGCTCTCCAGCACTTCTTCGCCGACGTGGTCGGGTGGAAAGTACACCTGCGAGGGCTGATCGAGAATGAGCAAGCCAGGCACTGGGTTCTCGTTCTCGGCGAACCACTCGTGGAGGCTGAGGAGGGTGGCCACGTGGTATCCGAGGTGGTTGTCCCCGCTTCCCATGTCCTTCAGGGGAACCGGGCCCTCGGGGGTGTCGGCCACCACGGTGAGACGGTTCACGTCGAGGCGGAGCATCGAACTGGAGTGTTCGAGCTCGAGTTCCTGTGCCTTGGCCCTGATCTGCTCGTTGATCAGGGACAGGAAGCTGGTCAGGCGGTCGCCTTGGGCATCTTCGCTGAGCAGCGTCTCCAACTCGGCGATCCGTGTGCACAGCTCCTCGGTCCGGTCTTCCAACCGGGGACCGATGGCGAGTTGGGCTGCGGTGTCCAGGTAGAGGCTGATGCGGCCCTGCACGATGGCTGCACGCCGTACGTCGTCGTGCTCCTGGTCCAGTGCCCTGAAGGCTGCGTTGACCTCGTTGATCTCTTCCTGATTGCGGGCAAGCTCCGAACGAATCTCCTGTAGCCGGCCCTCCTCGTCGCTGATCATTTGCTCAATCGCTGGAGTGTCTCTGCCGATGGCGTGAAGGTCGCTTTGGAGGTGCTCAAGCTCCTTGGTCAGGGTCATTGCAGTGACATTGGCTGGTGTGACCGGACCGGCGCAGACAGGGCAATTGCTGCCATATGGACTTTCTATAAGATCGCGCTTGAGGAGACCCAGGGTGGCCAGCCGAGCGCGCTGCTCATGTGCTTGGTCGGTGAAGTCGCCGTTTTCCGCCAGGGCTGTCTTGAGGTCGGCGATCCGTGCCCGTGCTCTGTTGGCGTGGCTCCGCAGCTCGCTACGACGGGTGCGGAGGTCGCTGATGGGGTCATCGGTCGGGTCCGGGCCCCCTTGAGGGCCGCTTTGGAGAAGCGCCTGACGCAAGAGTCGCAGGACTCCTTCGGCGGTCGTCTCGCGGCTGGCGTCGGCGCGAAGAAGGCCGGCTTCGATGGCTTCGGTGAGCAGAGCCCGGGCCTGGCCTGCAGCGGGGACGAGTACTCTCGCGGCGGCCAATTTCGCTTCGTGGTCGGACAGGTCCTTGCGTGCTAGGCGCAGTCGGCTGCGGAGGAGTGCTTGCTCGCGGTCGGTTGCGCCGAGGAAGTAGGGGATGACGCCGCGGATGGTGTTCGGCCTCCACTCCTTGCCTTGGGAGTGGAAGAGGACGTCTTCGTTGGCGACCTCGTTCTGGGCCTGGAAGCAGAAGAAGAGCGCATGACGGACGGACGGTGCGATGAGCGTTGCACGGCCGACGGCGGGCACACGGATGTTGCGGTCGATACCGCAGAAGTCGCTCAGAATGTCCTTGGCGACATCTCTCGGTGTGACGAAACGAAGGTCGTCCAGGGGTGGTGGGGGCGAGCCTGGTGCCTGCGAGAGGACGCACAGGACGGTGCTGACGCCCTTCTTGGTATCGGGAGCGCGGCGGGCGACGAAGAGTTGCTGTCCGGGCTTGACCAGGGTGATCGCGAAAGTGCTGACGTAGTCGCGGACCTTGCCGGACTTCACTGGATACTCGGAGCTGGCGAGACAGTAATCAATGATCGTCAGCAGGGCGCTTTTGCCGCGGCGGGAGTCGCCGGTGACGATGTTGAGGCCGCCGGGCTTGAAGGGCACCGTGTGCACTTGGCCGGGCTGCTTGCCGTAGATGGTGACCGCGCGGATCTGAAAGGTCACGGCTGGACTCCCAGTAGGGTGAGGACGGTACCGATGCTGCCGGTGCTGGGGAGCCAGCGCCCGAGCATGAGAGCGGCCTGTTGGACGGCTCGGGTCTGCTGCGTCCCGTCGTTGATGGTCTTGCTCACGGCGCGTGGCTTGAGCATCAGGCCTGTCGTAGTGCAGAACACGACGCGGGACTGAAGAGCCAAAAGGAGTCCCGGCCTGACCACGGCTGCGAGCGCCGTGGCGTTGCGGGACATCTCGATGCGCACGTGCTGGTTAGCTTCGAGCCACCCCATCAGGCCGGTGCCTGCTGTTGCCGGCAGGGCGTCTCTGATGGCGGGTTGCAAGGCCATGATGCTGGCGGTGACAGCTACGGGGAGCGGGCAGGGAGTCTCGTACGCCTTTGCGTGGCCTTGCACGGCACGAATGCAGAGAAGGGCGGTGAAGGCGGGGTTGTAGAGGGCACGTTCCTCGCGGCTCAGCTCCATCAGCGTGCCCGGGCCGGCTCAAGGAGCGCTATAAGGCGCGCGGAGAAGTCCGGATGCCATCCCACTTTGAGTTCATCCGCAAGCATGTGGTACGAGCCCTTGGTCACAAACGTCTCGTCGCACCCTGAGCGGATGGGGAAACGGGCCTCACGGTCGACCCAGCGGTAGATGAGCCTGGCCTCCTTCTTCTTCTCCTCCTCAGTAGCCTCGGGGCCGAGCTCTTCCGCCATCTCGGCGAAGCGGGACTGCCACTCCTCGACCAGCTTGCGCTCGTACTTGCCGAGTTCGCCGGCACGCAACAGATTCTCGGTGGACCAGCGAGATCGCTGAGCGAAGGCCCGAACGTAGTCCCGCACTGCCAGGCCAATCCGGTCGGCGCCGACACCGATAAGGCCCAACTGGCGGACAAACTGCTGGTCGCCCGCCTGGGAGGGGTCCGAGTCCATGCCAGAGATGTCGGGGTCGATCGGCAGGTTGTCGTGTCGGAACTGACGCTGCAGGTCCGAGAGCATCTCATCGAACTCGATGCCCGTAACTGGCCTCCCGCCTGGCGTCTGCATCTGTTCGATCACGCGGTCGTAGAACCAGCCCTCCAGACGAACGAGGAAGGCCTTCGCCGCCTCGTGCCCGACGGCGAAGGCGGCAAGGCCCTGCAGCGCGGTACGGACCTCCTTGATGTCCGGGGTGCCGCTGAGAATCTCAATGCGGGACATCAAGGAGCGTTGCAGTGGTCTGTCGCCCCGGTCCAGGTTGTCGAAGGCATCGAAGCACTTCGGCAGGGAGCCCTTCGTCGCCTTCGAGGCTCTGCGGGCTTCGCGGAGCATGTTCAGGGCGCGGTCTTCATCGCGGTGCTGGCTGCTCCGGGGTTGTAGGCAGAACGCTGCGCTGCCCTCAGGGATCTCGGCTGTCGTGAGGAGAAACAACTTGGTCTCAGCGAGCACGATCCGGTCAGCTTTGGCTGCTTCCGCCCAGATCCGGAGTGTTTTCCACAGGTCCTCTGCCAGGTCGGTCATGCGAACACCGTCAGCACGCTGTTTGAGCTGGATCAGGCGTGTATCCGGGCCTTGATGGATTTCGACGTCGTCGGCTGCCTCGACCGCGACACTCCAATCCATGTCGCCGCTCATCCACTGCTCGATGCAGATGTGCAGAGCCTTGGCGAACTGGAAGAGGTACCCCAGCGCCGAAGCCGACGCCTCATACTGCTCACCGGTGTCTGCCATCGCCCGCCTCTTCCTCAGACCAACGAAGCGATCATTCCACGATGGTGACGGTCCGCACATGGCTATGTACGAAGCCGTCGATGGCCAGCGCCACTGCTGAGCACTTCGCAAACTCAGAATCGTCGCCGTCACCCTCGGCGCCCTCTGCCTCATGCCCAACGCCCTCGTCCGCAGCCCATCAGGAGCCGCTGACCTGCCAGGCCGTCCCCCTGCGCTTCACCCACCCGCGCAAGCCACCACCTAAGACTGCTCATCGCCCGCCGCACCCCACCGGCCAGCGAAGTCCTCCAAGGCGCGGCGGTGCTGCTCCTCGCAGGCGATCTGCTGCGCGAGGACGTCGCGGTCGATGTACGGGTCGACGGCGGCGAGGACCAGCTGCTGGAGTTCGTCCGGCTCCAGCGCTTCCACCTCCCACTGCACCGGATGCTCGATGTCGAAGTCGAAGCGCCGGGCGAAGGCCGGCTACCTCGGGTCGCCGCGCTTGCCCTCGGTCGCGGGCAGGCCGTACGCGCGCACCTGTTCGTAGGTGAGCAGCACCCGGGTCACCGAGCTCCTGCAGCGCGTCCGCTCCACCCAGTCCCGCTCGATCTCCTCGCCCGAGCAGTCGAAGTCGCCGACCACGACAAGGTGGGCTTGGCGTTGTTCGTGGGCGACGAGGTCTCGGCCAGGCAGAACCAGGTCCGTCTATAGGCCGAGCCGACACCAGCGGGCATGAACCAGATAGACGCTGCCTCCAACGTCGAGCGCCACTGCGGCGCCCTCATGCGATCACTCGCACCCAACGCCGACCACGACGCTTGGGAGGCGCCGTACAACCGGATCGGTCATGCGCTGGAAGCCTTCACCAATTGCACTGTTCACCTCAAATGGGAGATCACCGGCCACGTCCCCAAGTCCACCGACCGGGCCCGGTCGGCTTCCTGATCCTCATGACCGCCCTTAGGTGCTGCTGGGCAGCCCAGCCGCGAGGTGACGTTCCGCGAGGGCCTCGATGGACGCGGAACGGACGGTCTGCGCGGCAGCCGGTGGCGCCACCGTGACCGGTTCGCCGTAGGCGTCGAGCCAGAAGTCGACCGGTGTCGGGGCGAACGTCGTTATGTTCACGATGAGTTTGTGCGGGTAGGGCTTCTCGCCGTCCTTGATGAAGGCGGTCACCGACGTGTCGCCCTCGGCCAGGCGCAGGGGGACGAGACGCTCTCCGTCCTCGGTGGTCTCCGGCTGCCGGGTGGTGTGCCGGCTGGGCTTTGCCAGCTGGTCAGTGACGGTTCGCAAGGGGGTCAGAGCGCACAGGTCGACCATGCTCTTGCGGATTCGGCCCTCCTGAGCGAGCTCCAGCCACTTGCCGCGCAGTTCCTTCTTCAGCCGTTCGCCGTCCGGGCTGGTAGCGGCCTTCTGGAGGGAGTCGTCGCTCCAGCTCATCCAGGTACGGCCGCCGCGTTCGACGGCGACCTGGAAGAACCCGCCCTGGGCCTCGACGCGGCAGTTCTTGTCGCGGTCGACGGAGATCCCGACCCCGCTCCCCATGGCGACCGCGGACCTGGCCGTGACCCGCACCGAAGGCGAGTCCCTGAACAACTGCATGGATTGGGACAGCAGCACGCCGTCGGCGCTCTGTTTGCCGCTTCCCGCACTGCCCGCCCCGCCCTCGCAGGCGGTCAGAACCAGCAACACACCAGCCGCCGCGCCCGATACCGCCAGATGCCTGGCCCTGCGCGTCACCACAATCCTCATTCCTTCTTTCACAATGGATCCATCACCACGACTCACCCCCGTCCGGCCGCATGCGTGGTGACACCCGGGGCGGGCCCGCCACATCACCGACCGGCCGGTCGAGATGCCGGTCAGCCGACGGGGCAGGCCCACCTGTGGCGTCACCACGGACACGGTTGCCGTCAGTCGAGGACGTCGGGGATCGGGGCGGTGTTGCTGCGCTGGAGGGCGTTCTTGGAGCCGGCTGCCGGGCCGAGGGCCCAGTCGGTGAGGGCCATGGAGTCCATGTAGCGCTCCTCGTCGTTCAGCAGGACACCGATGATGGTCTTGCCGTTGCGGGTGACGGAGAAGACGAGGCACTTGCCGGCGGCGGTGGTCGTGCCGGTCTTCACGCCGATCGCGCCCGGAACGCCATAACCGGTCGGTCGCGGCTGGACCAGCAGGTTGGTGTTGCTCCAGGCGGCAACGGCGGAGGTGCCGCCGGTGCTGTACGTGGTGGTCTTCACCAGCGTCTGGAACAGCGGGTCGGCCATCGCCTGCCGGGTGAGCGTGGCCAGGTCGCGCGGGCTGGCCAGGTTCTTGCCGGTCGACGAGATGCCGTCGAAGGAGTCGAAGACGGTGTTCGCCATGCCGAGTTCCTTGGCCTTGGCGTTCATCTTCGCGATGAAGTCCGCCGTGCGGGCCGCCATGGTCGTACCCGTGCCGAAGGTGTCCGCGAGGGCGTAAGCGGCGTCGCAGCCCGACGGCAGCATCATCCCGTACAGCAGCTGACGGACCGTCGGGGTCGCCCCGGCCTTGAGCTGGGCCGAGCTCGCTCCCTGGACGTAGACGTAGTCCAGGTACTCCTGCTTGACCGTGACCTTCTGGTCGAGGTTGAGGTTCGGCAGGGAGGTAACCACCAGGGCGGTCATGATCTTCGTGGTGCTCGCCATGGGGCGCTTGGTGTCGGCGTCCTTGGCGGTGAGCGTGGCCCCGTTGGTGCCGTCGATCACGATGGCGCCGGCCGCGGTGAGCGCCGGGACGGGTGCGGCCTGGGCCGGAGACGTGGCCGCGAGCAGGGCGCCGGCGGCGATGGTCACCGCGAGCGTGCCCCTGGCGCGCCGCATCAGGTTAGAGATCACTTCAAGTCCTTGATCGTGTGTAAGACCCCGGACGGGAGGCGCCGTGGAGGCGTCTCACGTCCGGGAGAGTGCATGACCGGATTCCGTCGTCGGCGTCAGCCGGAGCCGCCGGAATCGGGTGGGTGGGGCTGTGCGAACAGGACGGAGGTCCCGTCACCTGGTCCGCCGCCGCGCCGCCGGGAGCATTCCGGTCACTTGCGACGGAGGGTCGGTGAGCCTGTGGGTCAGGGCTGGACGCCCTCGAAGGTGCCGTTGCCCCGGCCACGGTGGAAGGTCATCTTGGTGCCCTTCCAGCTGACGATGTCGATCTTGCCGTCGCCGTCGACGTCACCGGTGACGATCTTCAGGTCGGTCCAGGTGCCGGCCGCGGCCAGACCGCCGGAGTCCAGGGTCCCGGAGGCGTTGCCGGTCCAGCGGACCAGGGCGCCGTTCTCCCAGACGCCCACGACGTCGTCACAGCCGTCGCCGTTGAAGTCACCGGTGCCGAGGATGATGACGCTGTTGAAGGAGGTGTCGGGCCAGATCTTCTTGCCGCCGTTGAAGTCGAGCTGACCGTTCGTACCGACCTTGTAGGCGTACAGATCGCCGTTGGGGCGGGTCGCGAGGACGCCGTCCTTGGGGCTGGAGGGGTCTACCTTGTAGCGGGTGAGGTGCTTGAGCTGCGCCCAGGTGGCGTTCTGGGGGCTCAGCACGGTTGCGAGGTTGAAGGTACCGTCGCCCTTGCCGGAATGCAGCTGGATGCGGTCGCTTTCCCAGACGGCGGCGATGTCCCGCTTGCCGTCGCCGTTGAAGTCGCCGGCGAAGATCCGCTGGACCGTCTTCCACACGCCGGGGGTTCCGACGGCAGTCGGGGTCGGCTCGAACGTGCCCTCGGCGCGGCTGCGGTAGATCTGGAGGGTGCCGTTCTTGTCGACGGCGGCCAGGTCGGCCTTGCCGTCCCCGTTGAAGTCCGCCAGCGCACGCTGGTCGGTCAGGTTACTGGTGTCGGGACCCGGCACGGTGACGTTGTCCTTGACCCACTGCCCGAGGTCGTCGACGCGCACAGCCCGAGCCCCCCTACGAGTCTCACCCTCCGGGGCACCGAGGCAGGAGCCGAGCCAGGAGCCGGTGGTCAGGGCGACCAGCTCGTGCCGGCCCGCGTTGTCACGCGTGATTGGGCCGCCCGCGTCGCCCTGGCAGATCGCCGAGTCACCAGAGGGCTGGAGATCGACGACCCCGTCAGCGGTGGTGGCGGTGACGCTGAACTGGCCACTGTTCAGCAGCCCGGGAACCCAGCTGCTCGCGATACGCCCGAAACCAGCGCTGTGCAGGGCCTGCCCTGCGGCGGGCGCCTGACCAGACAGCAGCGCCAGGGCGACATTGGTGACCGGCGTGCTCAGCTTGAGCAGGGCGACATTGCGTTCCGGATGGACGACCACATCGGTGGCCTCGACGACGGCTCCGCTGGTACCCGCGTTCAGGTCCGAGCGGCCGACGGTAACGGGGCTCCGCAGCCCGGCCCTCGGCCGGTCCCGCGGCGGGCTGACCAGCAAGATTCACCTGGCCTGCGACGGGACGGGCCGACCCCTCGCGTTCGTCCTGACCGGCGGGAACATCAACGACTGTACCCAGTTCACCGCCGTGATGGACGCGATACGGGTGCCCCGGATCGGGCCGGGCAGACCGCGCATCAGGCCCGACCACGTCATAGGCGACAAGGGCTACAGCTCGAAGGCCATCCGTTCTTGGCTGCGACGCCGCGGCATCACGCACACGATCCCGGAACGATCCGACCAGGTCCGCAACCGAACCCGGCGAGGCAGCCGGGGCGGCCGACCGCCGGCTTTCAACAAGCAGGTCTACAAGCACCGCAACGTCGTGGAACGGTGCTTCAACCGCCTCAAGCAATGGCGCGGCATCGCGACCAGGTACGACAAGACCGCCCAGTCCTACCAAGCAGCCGTCACCCTCGCGTCGCTCCTGATGTGGGCGTGACACTCTGACGACAACTCCTAGCCCGCACAGGTGATACGAAACAGGCAGTCACGGTGAGGGTGGCCAACAGCGTCCACACGCCGTGGGACAGATCGAGCACGCCCTCGATCATCCGGCTGGCCGCCAGGGCCAGCGGCATCCGGACGGCGTTCTGGAAGTACACCGACCTCGGCGTGAGATGGGCCGGCAGGCGGCGCGCGTACAGCGAGAGCGCGGGCCGCCCTGCGTACCGGAACAGGCCCGGCCGATCCGCAGGCGACGTCGTGTCCGCGGGCACGGGCGCGCCGAGCACGATCCGCGCCGCAGTGACCACGAGGGTCCCGGTGTGCGCGATGTCCAGGACGATCGCGCCACCGCGCACCACGGCCGCGCTGCTCGTACCCGGCACCGGCAAGTCGATGCGGTGGGCCTCGAAGTCCGCCGCAGCGGCGGTGCACGGGGCGTCGGAGGGCTCCGGGCCCCGGCCGGACAGCCCGAGGGCGACCTCGTGGCACGCGGTGGCCGAGGCGCCATGAACAGGCCACCACGACCAGAACCGTGCTGTGGGCACAGTCACCGGCGTGGCGCATGTGCCCGGCGCACAGTGCCGCGCTGTGCACCGCTCCACCACTCGAGATCACGCCGTGAGCCGGCTCCCTCCGCCTGCACCTGCACCCGTGTCCGACGACTTCAACGCCCGGCAGCCCGGCGTCCGCACCCTCAAGGCATCAGGGCTCAGCGACCGGGCGCGGTCGTCGTGCTGGAACGTACGACGAGGCGCGGTTCGACCGAGCGCGGCTCGGGGACGGGGCCGGGGGCGTCGATCTGGCGGAGCAGATGGGTCACCGCGAGGGCGCCCATGTGCTGGAACGGCTGGGCGATGGTGGTGAGGGAGGGTGAGCAGTACTCGGCGAGCTCGATGTCGTCGAATCCGACAACCGAGATGTCGTCCGGTACGCGCCGCCCCGCCTCGTGCAGGGCCCTGATCACCCCGAAGGCCATCTCGTCGCTCGCGACGAAAACGGCGGTGACGTCCGGGATCCGCGCGAGCACCAGGCCGTTCCGGTAGCCCGAGGCGGGTGACCAGTCCCCCTCCAGCGGTGGCGGCACCGCACGGCCCGCGCTTTCGAGGGCGGATTGCCAGCCGTCGCGGCGGTGGGCTGATTCCAGCCACTCCACGGGGCCGGTGATGTGCCACACCGTCTCGTGTCCGAGGTCCAGCAGGTGCTGGGTGGCGATGCGAGCGGCCTGGACCTGGTCGATCGCGAGGACCTCGGTCGCGTCGGTGCGCGAGCCGTCGATGGTGACGGTGGGCGTGGAGCGGGTGAGCTGCTCGATCCTGCTGCTGGTATGAATGAGCGGCACCGAGAGGATGATCCCTTCGACGTCCTGGTCAGCGAGCCGGGAGAGCGCGTTCTCGATGGCGGAGGTGTCCAGCGAGGCGGTGGTGGCGGCGCTGACGGCGTAGCCGGCCTCATGGGCAGCCTTCTCGATGCCGGAGGTTACGGCGGCCCTGGAGTAGAAGCTCGTCTGGAGGGTCACGACGCCGATGCTCCGGCTCCGGCCCGACGAGAGCATCCGCGCGGCGTTGTTGCGGCGGTAGCCGAGCTGGTCGACCGCCGCCAAGACCTTCGCGCGCGTCTTCTCCTGCACGTTGGGGTGGCCGGCGAGCGCGCGCGAGACGGTCTGCGCGGACACGCCCGCAACCCGGGCAACGTCCACCATGCCCGGGGGGCGCGCTCCGCTGTGGGTGTCACCGCTCTTCGCCATGGGATCCCTTTCTTCTGTCCGACCTGGTCAATGATATCGCTCACATGGCTGTTCACGTGCAGTTTCACTGGCCAGGACACCAACCGCTACCGCCTATTGGCATCGATAACATTCTCTGCCATAGTTTCGGCCAGCACACCGGGCGGACGACACCGTCGGTGTGCCCCGTCGGACAGGCGGCCCCCCGTGCAGGACGTCTCCGTTGCCTGCCACGGCACTCAGGAGGAGCTGTGAAGCGTAGTTTCATCCGTTTTGTGGGAGCGGCGGGAGTCCTCACCCTCGCCTTTGCGGCCACCGGCTGCTCGGGGTCGGCGTCCGGCACCCCATCGGCCTCCGGAAAGGCATCGATAACATTCTGGGGATGGGCCCCCGGCTACGAGGACGCCGTCAACGCCTTCAACGCAGGCCACCCGGACATCAAGGTCACCTACCAAACGGTGCAGCCCGGGGCGAAGGGTGGCTACCAGAAGATGCTGAACGCCGTGAAGGCGGGCAACGCACCCTGCCTGGCCCAGGTGGGGTACGAGACGATGCCCAGCTTCGCCGCCCAGGGCGCCCTCCAGGACGTGTCGAAGCACGCCGGCTCCGCCAAGCAGGAGTACCAGAGCGCCGCCTGGAACGCGGTGAGTCTCGGCAAGGCCGTCTACGGAGCTCCGGTGGACACCGGCCCCATGGCCCTCTTCTACAACAAGAAGCTGTTCGACTCGCTCGGTCTGAAGCCCCCGACCACCTGGGCCGAGTATCGCGCCGCGGGGGAGAAGATCCACGCCTCCGACCCCAAGCGGTTCATCTCCTCGCCCTACCTCGACTACGACTACGCCGGGCTCGCCTGGCAGGCCGGCGCCGACTGGTTCGGCGTCGACAAGGACGCCTGGAAGGTCAACATGGCCTCCGCGGAGAACAAGAAGGTCGCGGACTACTGGCAGGGCCTCGCGAACGACGGCCTGATCAGCAGCGCCCCCATGTACGACCAGGCGTGGTACACGGGGCTGGGCAACGGCGACATCGCCACGGTCGTGGGGGCGGTGTGGCAGGCGGGAGTCATCAAGGGCGGCGCCAAGGACGGGGACGGGCAGTGGGCCGTCGCCCCCATGCCGCAGTGGCAGGAGGGCGACAAGAAGGTCGGCAACGCGGGCGGATCGGCCACGGCCGTGCTCAAGGGCTGCGAGAACACCGCGGCTGCATGGGAGTTCGCCCACTGGCTGGGAACCGACAAGCAGGCGTTCGGCACGCTGGTCGAGAAGGCTTCGCTCTATCCCGCAGCGAACGATCTGCTCCACCTGCCGCAGCTGAAGGCCGACCCCTACTTCGGCGGCCAGCAGATCTACGACGTCTTCGCCGCGGCCGCGCCCGACGTCGACCCCGGGTGGACCTGGGGCCCGCTGATGACCTCCACGGTCGCGGACCTCAATGACGGCCTCGGCAAGGCGTGGACCGGAAAGGGAACCATCGCGCAGGCCCTGGGCCACGCTCAGGACTCGACCCTGGCCGAAATGCGCAAGCAGGGCCTGGCGGTCGCGCAGTAGCACTGTCGCCGGGGCGGGGACGCGACAGGGATACCTCTCGCCCCCGCCCCGCCATCAGCAAGTGCAAGCAGTCGCCCCGCCGTTGACTCGCCGGCCGGCGGGGCGAACCACAGTGAGGACCCCGTTCGTGACCCAAGCCTCCCCTTCGGTACGCGCAACCGGACGGCGCCCGGCGGCCGCCGCTCCGTCCCGGCCCGCACGCGGAGCCCTCTCCGGGCGCCCGCGGCCTCTGAGCCCGTTGCTCTTCTGCGCCCCGTTCGTCGCCCTGTTCGTGGCCATGTACATCGCACCGATCCTGTACGCGGCCTACAACAGTCTTTTCACCGTCCGCCGGTCGGGTCTGGGCCTGACCGCCCCGACGGAGGTCTTCGCCCCTCTGGACAACTACGTGCGCGCCGTGCACGACGGATCGTTCACGGCCTCGCTCGGCCGCGTGGCCCTGTTCGGCGTCGTACAGGTGCCGCTCATGCTGGCAGTGGCACTGGTGCTGGCCCTGCTCATCGACTCCAAGTCGGCGCGGGGCCGGGGCTTCTTCCGACTGACGAGCTTCATCCCCTACGCGATCCCCGGCGTCAGTGCCGCACTCGTGTGGTCGTTCATGTACTCCTCGACGTCCAGCCCGCTCAACCGGCTGCTCGAACCGTTCTCCGTCACCATCCCGTTCTTCGACGACGACATCGTGCTGTGGTCGGTGGCCAACATCGTCACCTGGAGCTGGGCCGGCTACAACATGATCATCATCTATGCGGCCCTGCAGTCCATCCCCGCCGAGGTCCTGGAAGCCGCCCGGATGGACGGAGCCTCCGCCCTGCGGATCGCCTGGAGCATCAAGATCCCCGCGGTACGGGGCGCGCTGGTGCTCACCACGGTGTTCTCGATCATCGGATCGGCCCAGCTGTTCAACGAGCCGACCGTGCTGCAGCCGGTCTCCGGCGGTTCGATCTCCTCCGCCTTCACGCCTCTGATGTCGGCACAGAGCGCGGTCGCAGCGGGCAACTACCCTTACGCGGCAGCCCAGTCGGTCCTGCTCGCGGTCGCCGTGGGCCTGGTGTCGCTCATCTTCTTCAAGCTGACCCGCCGAGGAGACCAGGCATGACCACGGTGATCCCTGCCCCCGTTCCCGCCCCCTCGCCGGCGCCCAAGCGGATCGGACCCCGCCGCGAGACGCGCCCGGCCGGCCGCGTCACCGTACTCGCCCTGCTGGGGCTGTCCGCGTTCTACTTCCTCTTCCCGCTGTGGTGGCTGCTGGTGTCTGCGACCAAACCCTTCGGGGAGCAGTTCAGTGGCAGCGGCCTGTGGTTCGACGGCTTCGGCCTGTTCGACAACGTCGCCCGGCTCAGCAGCCAGGACGACGGCATCTTCTGGCGCTGGATGCTCAACAGCGTTCTGTACTGCGGCGTCGGCGCGCTCATCGGCACCGTCTTCTCCGCCCTGACCGGGTACGCCCTGGCCAAGTACGACTTCCCCGGCCGCGGAACTCTGTTCTCCCTGGTCCTGGCAGCCGTCCTCGTGCCCAAGGTGCTGTTCACTCTGCCGCTGTACCTGATGTTCTCGGGCGTTCACCTGATCGACAACCCTCTGGCGGTCCTGCTGCCGAGCGTCGTCAGCCCTTTCGGCGTCTACCTGGCGCGCGTCTTCGCCGAGCAGAGCGTGCCCGACGAGGTCCTCGAAGCCGGCCGTCTCGACGGCGCGGGTGAGTTCCGCATCTTCCGCACGATCGGGGTGCGGATGATGCTCCCTGCCCTCGTCACGATCTTCCTGTTCCAGTTCGTCGAGATCTGGAACAACTACCTGCTGCCCGCCATGGTCCTGGGAGACGACCGGCTGCAGCCGGTCACGGTCGGTCTCGTCGCCTGGAACGCCAGCCACGTCGCCGTACCACCGCCCCTCGTCGTCATCGGGTCCCTGGTCTCCATCGCCCCGCTTCTGATCGCCTTCCTCGCGCTCCAGCGCTTCTGGCGCGCGGGCATGACCGCCGGAGCCGTCAAATGACCCCTCCCGCCCTCACCACCGAGTCCGCCGGCACCGCCCGCCCCGCCCCCGTCACCGACGCGCTCGTCACGCAGCCCGTGCTGAGCTGGGCCGACGGCGCCTTCCTGCGCCACGGGCAGCCCCACCGGGTCCTGTCCGGCTCCCTGCACTACTTCCGCGTCCACCCGGAGCAATGGGCCGACCGCCTCCGGCGCGTCGCCGCACTCGGCCTCAACACCGTGGACGCCTACGTGCCGTGGAACTTCCACGAGCGCAGACGCGGTGACATCCGCTTCGACGGCTGGCGTGACCTGCCGCGGTTCCTCCGGCTCGCCGAGGAAACCGGCCTCGACGTCATCGTCCGCCCCGGCCCGTACATCTGCGCCGAATGGGACAACGGCGGCCTGCCCGCCTGGCTGACCGGACGGCCCGGCATGCGGCCCAGGAGCAGCCACCGCGAGTTCCTCGACGAGGTCGGACGCTGGTTCGACGTATTGATCCCGCTCGTCGCCGACCACCAGGCGGCACACGACGGCCCGGTCGTGGCCGTGCAGATCGAGAACGAGTACGGCAGCTACGGCGACGACCACACCTACATGCGCTGGCTGCGCGACGCCCTGGCAACACGCGGCGTCCGCGAGCTCCTGTTCACCGCGGACGGGCCCACACCGCTGATGCTCGACGGCGGCACCCTTCCCGGCGAACTCGCGGCCGCCACGTTCGGGTCACGCCCCGACCAGGCTGCCGGGCTGCTGCGTTCACGCCGCGCCGACGAGCCCTTCCTCTGCGCCGAGTTCTGGAACGGCTGGTTCGACCACTGGGGCGAGAAGCACCACGTCCGATCCCCTTCGAACGCCGCCGACGACGTCGACGGCATCCTGGCCCAAGGCGGGTCGCTGAGCCTGTACATGGCACACGGCGGCACCAACTTCGGGCTGTGGGCCGGCGCGAACCACGACGGCACGGCCCTCCAGCCGACCATCACCAGCTACGACTCCGACGCCCCAGTGGCCGAACACGGCGCGCTCACCAGCAAGTTCTACGCGCTGCGCGAGAAGCTCGCCCCCCACAGCACACGGCCCGTCCCCGAGCCGCCGGACGACCCGCCCCTGTT
Organism: Streptomyces sp. NBC_01276; assembly: GCF_041435355.1. Lineage (GTDB taxonomy): Bacteria > Actinomycetota > Actinomycetes > Streptomycetales > Streptomycetaceae > Streptomyces. Next base: position 8,203,993 of record NZ_CP108442.1, on the reverse strand, counting down.
GGAGCCCGCCACCCTCCCCGTACACCGCGGATCCGCGCTGCCGGCTGCACTGAGGTCGGTGTCGACGCCCGTGCACGCCGCCAACCCGCTGAGTTTCGAGGAGCTCGGCCAAGCTTCCGGCCTCGTGCTCTACACCGCGCACCCGGTCGTACCGCCCGGCACCCACGAGGTGACGGTCACCGGCCTCCACGACCGCGCACAGGTCTTCGTCGACGGCTCCCTCGTCACCGTCCTGGACCGGCCGACAGCGTCCTTCGGCGTCACCGGCACGGGCGCGGCGATCCAACTCGACCTGCTGGTGGAGAACCAGGGACGCATCAACTACGGCCCCCTGCTGGGACAGGGGAAGGGCATTCTGGGCGGGGTCCGCGTGGAGCGGCGGCTCGTCCACGGATGGTCCATGTACCCCCTGCCGCTCGACGAGTGGACCGCCGAGGAACTCACGCGCGCCGGCACGGCCGCCGAGTCCGCCGACAGCCGCGGCATCGCCACCGCACGCCTGCACGTCGATGAGCCCGCCGACACCTTCCTGAGCCTGCCCGGCTTCGGCAAGGGCTTCGTCTGGGTCAACGACACCCTGCTCGGCCGCTACTGGGACGTGGGCCCGCAGACGACCCTGTACCTTCCCCGTCCGCTGCTGCGCACGGGGGACAACCTCCTGACGATCCTGGAACTCGACCGCTTCGGCCACCATGTCGACCTCGTGGACGCGCCCGACCTCGGGCCCTGCGAGGAGTACATCGAGACGTTCGACTGAGCGCCGACGCCGCTCCCCCACACCCCTCGCGCGGTCGATTCAGCAACCGCGCAACACCTCGAAGGAATCCAGCACCGATGTCCACTCCCCCGGGCTCCGCACACACCTCCCACACCTCACGCGAGATCGCCTCCCAGCCGGACTGCTGGCGCAGGGCGGCCGCCTCGGTCACCGACCACCAGGACGTCCTGCCCCGGCTCGGTGAGCGCGTGGCCGTCGTCGGCTGCGGAACCTCCTGGTTCATGGCCCTGGCCTACGCCGAACTGCGCGAGCGGGCCGGTCAAGGCGAGACGGACTCCTTCGCCGCCTCCCGGTTCCCCGCGGGCCGCCGCTACGACCGCATCGTGGCGCTGACCCGCTCGGGCACCACCACCGAAGTCCTGGACCTCCTGGCCAGGCTGCGCGGGCAGGCGCCGGTCACCGCCGTCACCGCCGACGCAGGCACCCCGGTGGCCGACGTTGCCGACGGCGTCATCGAACTCGCCTACGCCGACGAGAAGTCGGTCGTGCAGACCAGGTTCGCCACGACGACACTCGCCCTTCTGCGTGCCCACCTGGAGAGCGGCGGCCCGCTGCCCCGGGGAGTGCGTACGATCGCGCAGGCCGCCGCGGACGCCGAACGGGCCGTGGCCGCACCGCTGCCCGAGGAGATGTGCGCAGCGGAGCAGATCACCTTCCTGGGCGATGGCTGGGCCTACGGCCTTGCGCTGGAGGCGGGGCTGAAGATGCGGGAGGCGGCCGGCGCCTGGACGGAGGCATACCCGGCGATGGAGTACCGCCACGGCCCCATCAGCATCGCCCGCCCCGGCCGCGGCACCTGGGTCTTCGGCCCCGCACCGCACGGCCTCGCGGACGACGTCGCCCGTACCGGCGTCGCCTATGTCGCCGAATCCGGCGACGCGGCCGGCGATCTGGACCCGCTGTCCGACCTCGTACGGGCCCAGCGCCTGGCCGTCCACCTGGCCGGCGCACGGGGGCTCGACCCGGACCGGCCCCGTGCCCTGAGCCGCTCCGTGGTGCTGGCCGGCGCGCATGCCTGAGCATGCCGGCAGCCGCACCTGCGTGATCGCTCTGGACGTCGGCGGCACGTCGATGAAGGGCGCGCTCCTCGACCGCACCATGCGGCCGCTGGCGACCCTGCGCAGCTCGACCCCTCGGCGCCAAGGCCATGAAGCCACGGTGGACGCGATCACCTGGTTGCTGCGCGACCTGGCGGGGGCGGCGGTCGGCATCGGCGTGGAACCCGTCGCCGCGGGCATCGTGGTCCCGGGCATCGTCGACGAGCCCACGCAGCGCGCGGTGCACTCGGTCAACCTCGGCTGGTACGACCTGCCCCTGGCCGCGGTACTCACGGACGCGACGGGACTCCCGGTCCGGATCGGCCACGACGTCCGCGCCGGCGGCACGGCGGAGAGCAGGCTCGGCGCAGCCCGCGGCTTCGACGACGCCCTCTTCGTGGCCATCGGCACGGGAATCTCCGCCGCCCTCCTGGTCGAAGGCCGTCCGCTCCGTGCGTGCGGATACGCCGGAGAAATCGGACACCTGACGGTCGCCCCCGGAGCCGAGCAGTGCGCGTGCGGCATGAGGGGCTGCCTGGAGGCGGTGGCCTCGGCCCGCGCGATCGCCGCCGCCTACGCCGCCCGGTCTGGGCATGAGGTCGAGGGGGCCGAGGAGGTCGCGGCTCTCGTGGCGCGTGCCGATCCGGTGGCGTGCCGTGTGTGGGAGCGCGCCGTCGAGGCGCTGGCGGAAGCATTCGCCGCGTGCGCCGCGGTCCTCGCTCCGGAAGTGATCGTGGTCGGCGGGGGCCTGTCCCAGGCCGGCGGCCTCCTGATCGACCCCCTGCGCATCGCGCTCGACCGCCGCCTGAGCTGTCACCGGCGACCGGAGCTGGTCCGGGCGGCTCTCGGGGAGCAGGCCGGCTGCCTCGGAGCCGGCCTGCTCGGCTGGGAAGCCGCCGACGCCGACCCAGCGGCCGGCAGGCCGGTCGAGCTGGTGGCCGACCCGGCCGGAGGAGCACTGTGATCCTCACGGTCACCCTGAACGCCGCCCTGGACGTCACCTACTTCGTCGACGAGGTGACCCCCCATGCCTCCCACCGCGTCACGCAGCCCGTCGAGCGGGCCGGCGGCAAGGGCATCAACGTGGCGCGGGTCCTGGCGGCACTGCGCCACCCGGTGCTCGCCACGGGTCTGGTGGGAGGGACGACCGGCCGGATCCTCCGCGAGGACCTGCGGGCGTCCGGCCTCAAGGACGCACTGGTCCCCGTACGGGGTGAATCCCGCAAGACCATCACCGTCGTCTCCGAACGCAACGGGGACGCCACCGTGTTCAACCCGCCCGGGCCGCACGTCGACCCGCAGTCATGGCGGGCCTTCACACGGCGGTTCGCCGAACTCGCCGCCCGGGCCGACGTCGTCGTTCTTGCCGGCAGCCTCCCGCCGGGTCTGCCGTGCGACAGTTACGCCGGACTGCTGGCGACGGCCCGTGACGCCGGGGCCGTGACCGTCCTCGACACCAGCGGCGCCGCCCTGCTCGCCGCGCTGGACGCCGGCCCGGACGTGATCAAGCCGAACGCGGCGGAGATCCGCGAAGTCACCGGACGGTCCGATGTCGCCGACGCGGCCGCGGAACTCCAGGCGCGCGGCGCTCGGACGGTCGTCGCCTCCGACGGCCCCCAGGGCCTGCACGCCGTCACCCCGGAGGGGCGCTACCGCACCCTTCCGCCCGCCCAGCTGCGCGGCAACCCGACCGGCGCGGGTGACGCCTGCGTCGCCGCGCTCGCAGCCGGTCTCGCGACGGGCCTGCCCTGGCCGGACCTCCTGCGGGACGCCGTCGCGCTGTCCGCGGCCGCCGTCCCGGCACCCCTCGCGGGCGACTTCCGCCGCGACCTCTACGACCAGTTCCGTACGACCGCAACCGTGAGTGTGGAGAGGCCCCATGCCGCTGACAGCCACTGACGACATCATCGGCCCCGCGTACGCCCTGAACCGGGGGGTCGGAGCGTTCAACGTCGTCCAGCTCGAGCACGCCGAAGCCATCGTGGACGGAGCACACCGGGCGAACCTGCCCGTGATCCTCCAGATCAGCGAGAACACCATCCGCTACCACGGCTCCCTCGCACCTATCGGCCGCGCCGCACTCGCCCTGGCCGAGCAGGCGACGGTGCCCGTGGCCGTGCATCTGGACCACGCCGAGTCCGAGGACCTGGTGCACGAGGCCGTTCGGCTCGGCTTCACCTCCGTGATGTTCGACGCCTCCAAGCTGCCGTACGGGCAGAACGTCGCGGCCACCCGGGCGGTCACCGAGTACGGGCACCGGGCCGACGTTCTCGTCGAGGCGGAGCTGGGCGAGGTAGGCGGCAAGAACGGCGCGCACGCCCCCGGTGTCCGCACCGACCCCGCGGAGGCCCGGGAGTTCGCCGCGGCGACCGCAGTGGACTGCCTGGCAGTGGCGGTCGGCAGCTCCCACGCGATGGCCACCCGCGACGCCGTACTGGACTTCGACCTGATCGCGCGGCTGCGCAGCGCCACCCGCGTGCCGCTGGTCCTCCACGGTTCGTCGGGCGTCTCGGACGCGGACCTCGCCAAAGCCGTGTCGGCGGGGATGACGAAGGTCAACATCTCCACCCACCTCAACGGCATCTTCTCCGCGACCGTCCGGCGGGAACTCCACCGTCAGCCCGCGGTCAGCGACTCCCGCAAGTACCTCGGCCCGGCCCGTGAGGAGGTCGCGGCGGAAGTCGCGCGCCTCCTGAACGTTCTGGCGGGCGTCTGAGGACCCGCCCCCCACACTGCTCCGCGCCCCGTGTCGTCCTGCCCCGGGGCGCGGAGCACCCCACTCGGGCCGCCTCGCAGCAGTCCCGAGCACAACCGCCGTCCCCAAGGACGACGGACCGTCAAGGGAGCCGCCCCACTAGGCTCCTCCCATCAGGGAGTACCCGTGATCACTCCTCGAAGCAGACTGGCCGGCGCACTCGCCGCCGCCGCGCTGGTCATCTCCGGCGGCAGCACGCTGATGATGCCCTCGGCATCCGCAGCGTCGACCGCCCCTGTCCCCGCCCCCGCCACCTACTCCGTCACCGTTGGCGCCAAGGGCTCCTGGACACACCCTGACGACACCCCCGCCGGCACCTACGTCGACAAGGACGGCACGTTCTACTTCCAGCAGGCCCACGCGCTCTACGGCGCCGACGATCCCCGCAAGTGGACGTTCTTCACCGGGACGAACCTGGACACCGCCACCCGGTCCGTCGCCATCAGCGACGCGGTCAACCCGGCCAACTCCAACGACCGCAACAACGACACCACCTGGCGCTGCAACAACAGCCCCACCGGGCTCGAAGCGACACCCGCCCCGGCGGGTTCGAGCTACGCACACCGGAACTACTGTGACCTCGCCGGCGTCTGGGTCGACCCGGACACCGGCGACTGGTACGGACTCGTGCACAACGAGTTCACCCCGCAGCCGTTCACCGACGGCCTGCACTACGACGGCATCGACTACGCGGTCTCCAAGGACCAGGGCCGCACGTGGACCATCAAGGACCACGTCATCACCTCGCACTACAGCACCGAGCGCGGGGACGACGCCGCCTTCCCGCAGCAGACCTTCCACTACGGCACCGGTGACCAGCGGCTGTTCGTCGACACCGGGTCCGGTTACTTCTACGCCTTCTACGGCTCCCGGATCGTGAACAAGGGCGGCGGCTGGGCCGCGTTCTACGGGCACGTCGCCCGCGCTCCGATATCGGCGAAGCTGGCGCCCGGCTCCTGGCAGAAGTGGTACGACGGCGCCTGGTCCGAGCCCGGCCTGGGCGGCCGCGAGAGCAACATGGTGCCCGTCGGCTCCGGCAGCGCGACCGGATACACCCCGCCGTCGAAGGAGTACGACCCGGCCAACAGCGGCTCCGTGAGCCAGCAGGTCGCCGCCGGCCTGATGCCCCCGACGTCCCCGCTGTTCGTCATGGACATCACCTACAACGCCCACCTCGGCCTGTACATCGGCCAGCCCCAGGCGGTCGACCAGAGCGGCAACGCCTCCCAGGAGATCTACGCCACCGCTGACTTGACCACCCAGAAGTGGTTCCGTCTCGGCGACACGGGCAGCTACAAGAACGCCTCCTGGTACCGCTGGTTCCTCGACAGCGGCAACAAGACCAGCTCCACCATCGTGGGCAAGAACTTCCGCTCGTACTGCTCCTTCGGCTGCTCCAACGGAGCCAGTAGCGAGTACGTCAACCTCGCGATCGACACGACCGAGCCCGCCGCGCCGGTCGACACCTCCAAGGCCTACCGCATCGGCAGCGCGGGCGGCCGGGTCCTGGCCCAGGTTTCCGGCAGCTCGGCCACCACGTCGAGCGCCGCCGCCACCGGCTCCGGCCTCGAGTCGTGGACTTTCGCCTCGAACGGCGACGGCTCGTACCGCATCGCCAACTCCGGCACCGGTCAGCTCCTCGGGGTGGGCGCTGCCTCGACGGCGACCCGCGCCTGGGGCACCAAGCCCACCGTCACCGCGGCGGGAACCGGCGGACCCACGGTCGGCCAGCAGTGGTTCGTCATACGCGGCACCTCGCCCGTCGATGGCGCCTCCACCGGCACGTACAAGATCGTCAATCGGTACAGCGGCCTCGTCATCGGCCTCTCCGCGGACTCCACCCGCCTTGCCGAAACCACCCCCACCCGCAGCTGGACCAACACCACCGGCAACGCGGTCGGCGGCACCCGCACGGCCGGCGAGCAGACCCTGACACTGATCCCGATCGCCCAAGTCCCCGAAACGGTGATGGTCACCAATCCGGGCAACCAGGCCGGCACCGTGAACAAGGCCGTCTCCCTCCAGGTCGTGGCAACCGACTCCCTCGGCAAGCCCGTGACCTTCACGGCGACCGGCCTGCCGACCGGGTTGAGCATCAGCTCCAGCGGCCTGATCACCGGCACTCCCACCGCCGCCGGCGCCTCGACCGTGACGGTCACAGCAGCCTCCGGCACCGCCGGGGGCACGGCCACGTTCACCTGGGCGGTCACAGCCTCCCTCGACGGAGTCCACACCCTCACCGCCGGGGGCAAGGCACTCGACAACCCAGGCCACAGCACTACCCCCGGCACCCAGCTCATCACCTGGTCACCCAACGGCGGTGCCAACCAGAGCTGGACGTTCACTCAACAGACCGACGGCACGTACCAGCTCAAGAACAGCGAGTCCGGCCTCTGCGCCGACGTCGAAGGAGGCTCCACCAGCCCCGGCGCGAAGATCGTCCAGTGGACCTGCAGCAACGGCGCCAACCAGCGCTGGAACATCACGCGGCAGGCGAACGGCACCCACACCGTCGCCTCCGCCTGGAGCGGACTGCTCCTGACCACCGCTTCCTCCGCCAATGGCGCACTGGTCACCCAGCAGCCCGACACCGGCACCACGCTCCAGCAGTGGACCGTCAACTGATGCCACTACGGCCGCCGCGGCCTTGACCGGCCTGCCGGGGTCCCGGCCCCCACCCGGGACCCCGGCAGGTCTTCCCAAGCACACGGCGACTGACGGCCGCGGCTGGAGCCACGTCACCCAGCTCCCGGCCCGCCCCGCTCAGGCGCTCTGCCACCGGCAGGGAACGAGTAACGACCGTCAGCCGGGACTCGGCCAGCAGGCGCGCGGCGGCCGTGGACGAGCAGATCGCCAATACAGGACGGTGCCGTGCAGGGCACGGCTGATAAAGCCGTGCCTACGATGGAGAACGCTCCAGCCCCGACAGTTGCGATGCCCGCGCCGAGGCGTTGTCACCGGGTGGCTATCCGAGCCAAACGATGTTCAGGACGGTCAGGCGGTGCAGGGGTCTGTTGACCCAGTAGGTGAGGGACAGCCTGCCGACCGACGCGTAGCGCACGTCCTCGCCTTCGGGGTCGTCGGCGTTCCACTGCCCGAACCCCCATGGGTTGACCGCGGCGGCGTCCAAGACGTCCCACACAGTGTCCTCTGCGTGCTCGGGCAGGGTGTCGAGAACCTTCGCAGCCGGCGCGGAGAAGCGGACCGCGTGCGGTTGCCCGGTCACCGGCGCCTTCCCCGCAGCTCTGCCATGTCAATCGTCTCGCCGTCGTCGTAGCCGGAGGCGACGAACGCGTCGACCGCCGGGGCATGGGCGAGGCGACCCTGCCAGTCCTGGACGACCTCGTACAGACCGGCGAGGGAGAACGTCCGGCGCGACTCCTCCAGCGCTGCCGTCCACTCCCGCTCGAAGGCCGGCACCCACTGCGGCGCACGCCGGTCGGCACGCAGCTGGGCGAGGAGTTCAGCCGGGGCACCGGGCGCGGGCGCATACGACGGGATGGGCGTGTGCTCAGGCTGAGCGCTCATGATCGTCCTCCAGGAAGTCCTGTCGCCCCACGCTAGTACTGCCGCTGCCATCAGGGTCCCGATTCAGGTGCGGCTGTTACATCACTGTGCCGCCGGATTCGGCGTACGCCACCGGGTCCGTGAGCAGTTTCAGCCGGTGACGCTCCTGATGCTCTGCACCCCTCGGTGGATTCGCTCTGGCGAGGGAACCCGGGTGCCAGTCGGCATGGCGGAACGAAGTCGGCGACGAAATGGGTCAGCAGTGCGGACTTGGTCACCGAACCCGTGAAGGGCGGGGACGGCCATGGACCAGCAGAGGGCCTTGACGGAAATGCCGGAGTAGCGGCACTTAGTACTGCAACGGTCTTTTTCGTGATGGTTTGTTGGCTTCGGGTGGTGTGTGGCCGCGTCGTTTGTAGTGGCTGATGCGGGCCTGGAACTGTCGTCGTCGGCGCCAGTGTGACCAGTGGAGGAAATGGTCGACGGGTGCCGGGCGACGGTGGGCGAGGCGGTGGATCAGGCGTCGGAGTTCGGGGAGGGTGAGGGGTATGAGCCGGGAGGATCCGTTTCTGCTTCCCCGGTGTCGAGTTCGCGGGCCCGCAGGACGGTAAGGCAGGCATGGGCCGCCATCGCCAGGGTCATGTGGCGGTGCCAGCCGTCGTAGCGGCGGACCTGGTAGTCGTCCAGGCCGCATTCCTGTTTCGCACTCTGGAAGCATTCCTCGACCGCCCAGCGGCTTCCCGCGATGCGGATCAGTTCGTCCAGGGTGGTTTCGGCTGGGCAGTAGGCGATGTAGTAGGAGATCTCGTCCGGCCGGCGGACGCTTCGGCGGGCGATCACCCAGTGCCGGCGGTCCTCGCGATGCCAGGGACGGACCTCGACCCTCGCCCAGTCGTAGACCCTGGGGCCGTGGGCGCCGTCGCCGCAGGAACGGCGCTTCCACTTCTGCCTCGGCAGCCCGGGAAACAGGTCGTGAACGGGATGATCCATGGCCCAGCGGGAGACGACGGTGTCATGGCGGGTGGTCGCCATGACATGGAAGACATCCGCCCGCTCCAGCTCGGTCCGCCAGCCTTTGGAGAAGCCGTAGGCGGCGTCCGCGGTCACCCACCGGAACGGAATCCGGTCCGTGATGGCCCGGCGGACCATGGCCTTGGCCATCACCACCTTCGTCTCGAAGGCGACTGTGTCGTCGATGCCAGCCGCCCGGCACCGTTCCCGGTCATCCGTCCATGACGTGGGCAGATACAGGCGCCGGTCGATCAACGTGCGGCCCCGGCCGCCGGCATAGGCGAGGAACACCCCGATCTGGGAATTCTCCGTCCGCCCTGCGGTCCCGGAGTACTGACGCTGGACGCCGGCCGAGCGGACACCCTTCTTCAGGAACCCGGTGTCATCCACGATCAGCACTGCGTCCGGATCGCCGAGATGCTCGACGATATAGTCCCGCACATCGTCCAGGACCTCATCGGCGTTCCAGTCGATCCGGTTCAACAGTCGGTGAATCCGGTCCGGACCCGTATGCCCGGCTTCTTCCGCGAGCGTCCAGCCGTTCTTCCGCTCCAGCGGAGCCATCAGCCCCCGCATATAGGCAAGAGCCGACTCCCGCGGCTCCGACCTGGAAAAACGGTGCACGAACCGCTCATGCAACAAGTTCAGTTCACCAGCCCACGACCGGGCATCAGCAAGCTCCCCACCCATGAACCGACCAACGACCGAACTGCCCAACCGTCACGGCAAACACCGTTGCAGTACTAGGACGACATCGAGGCCCACAGACCGGCAAAGTCCAGCGGGGCGAACGCCCTTCTCAGGGAGACGGTGCAGATCCTGGTGGGCAGCGTTGCGGGCTCGCTCTGCCGTCGGCCCGCCTCTACGGCCTCACCCCGCTCCTGTGCCAAGCCGTCGGCACCATCAGCGCCCGCAGCACACCGGTGGCCGGGCAACCTTGAGAGGGGGCTGGGCAAGCCCAAGCGGAGCCTGGGCAAGCCCCTTGCCCACGGCTTGCCGCCTACGGCCCGTCGCGCCCTGGGCCCAGGACGTCGGCGTAGACCCGGGCCGGCACGCCTGGCTCGCCGGGGTGCCGGCGCACCGGGCCAACGCCTGATGCTCTTCCAGCGCGGCCATGACGGCCCGGACGGGTGTCCTCGTCCCCGCCGGTGATGTCCAGGACCACCAGGCCGGGCTCCGTGATGTGCTGCTCGTCGATCGGCTTCATGACTGCTGCGACGGCACGACGGAGCCCGGAGGTTCGCCAGCGGCGACGGCGCCATCCCTACGAGGGAGCACCCCAGCTCGCCTGCACGCTCAGGCCTTCTGTGTCACCTGCCCCAGCGCTCAGAGGCGCACTGTGTGCCTGTGTCGGCTCCCTACATGACAAGTCGCGTGGTCTTTTGAGCAGGTCAGGGGCTTGTGACATCTGCCGACGACTGCTCGTCACCAGTCGTGTCTTCCCGTCGTTGTCAGGGTGATCGCACACCTGGCATTCCGGAGAGGGAGATCACGTGCTTCGTTCGACCATGGGCCGAGTGGTGGCCGCTGTTCTCTGTACGGCGTCGCTCGCCGCTGTGCAGACGGGGTCGGCCTACGCCGCCGACCGGACCGACAAGAAGATCTCCTTCAGCTTCCAGCGGGAGATGGAGACCCGTACCTGGAAGCAGAAGCGTGGTTCGACCTCCTTCACGGTGACTTGGTGCCGGGAGCGGGAGACGTTCTACGTCGAGCTACGGCGCTCGGTGATCGGGTCGGACATCAAGCTGGAGGGGCACACGTTGACTTGCGAGAGGGGAAAGAGGGCGTTTTTCACGGCCCACGACGACGGGACCTACTACTTCTACCTGAACAAGTTGCACGACTATGAGTGGGTCGAGGGCAACGCGACGATCGGCTACCCGAGCTGATGCACGGAGAATCCGCACGTACTGGTCACCCGGATCACCAGAGTCACCACCGGCCCGGCCGGCGCGGCCCACACCCGTGACAGCCTCCACCCGGTCGGCCCCCTCACGGCCATCGGCGACGCTTCCCGGGAGCAGCCGTTCTTCCTGGTCGTTCCCTAGCCCCCGCTCCCGCGCGCGGAGTCCTGGCCGTATGTTCCGCGCCGGGGCCCCGCGGAGTGCGGGGCGGCCCTTGGTGCTTGGCGCTGCGGGACGCCGTCGGCAGCTCTTACAGATCGGTGTACGGGGGGATGACGCGGACGAGGGCGATCAGGTGCAGGCGGGGCAGTGGCAGGGCGTAGAACCAGCCGTCGGCCAGGAGCGGGATGCGGCGGAGGCCGCCGGGCACGCCTCGGCGGGAGCCTTCGCCAGGTTTCGGTCTCGGCCGAAGCGGAGCCGGGTCGGTTGACAACGGACGGGCCGCCCTGGATCGAGGCCTTCCCCCGCAGGGACGGGGCGCGGTCCTCAGGAGGGACCCAGCTGTGCGAGCCGCCGTCCATCTCGTCGCTGCCGGCGGTCAGCAGCAGTCGCATCGGCATCGAACAGGATCCGCAGCCGATGGCCATCGGGCCCGTTGACGCCCAGCTCGGAAAGCCGCCGACCCTCCAGCCGGGCGGGATCGACAGTAACTGGGGGCGTCAGGGCCGTGTTCGGCCGCCTGGGCGGCGTACCGTGCGCCGGTGCCGGTGCCGGCGATCAGAGAGGCGGGCAGCGTGTCGTCCTCCGCCCAGGGATGGGTGTCCACCTCTTCGGGATGCAGGACACACGGCTCGGGGAGTTCGTGCTCCCATCGCAGCATGGGGACCTACGGATTCCTGAGACTGCCCGGCGCCTGGTCCGAGACCACGGGCATGACCGGCTACCTCCACATCCCGGGTCACTCGGGCGGTGACCCAGGTCACCGCCCGCCGGTTTCGGGCGTGAGCACTCCCTCGGCTTGCCGCCGCCGGACACCTGGCCCTCACGTGCAAGACCGTCACAAAAATGGACATGAACGAAGCCTGCCCGATGTAGCCTCGAACCGAAGCGAAGTAGTTGTTCCGAAGAGCGGAGGGGCAGCATGGAGCTCGCGTTATCGGTGACCGCATCGGTCCCGGACGACACCGGCAGCTGGACAGCATCCGCCGCCGCGCTGGCGGACCTGCGTCGCTGGCTGCAGCGCCATCCCGAGCTGCGCGAACAGCTGGGCCGTGCGCAGTCCGCAGAGCCGGGGGCCGGTGAGATGGGAGCGGTCGGCGAACTGCTGCCCGTCCTGCTCGCACCAGGCGGCCTGACGGCGGCCCTGGGCGCCGCTCTTGTGGCCTGGCTGCAGAGCCGGCGCGGCAGCCAGACCGTCACCGTCACACTGCCCGACGCCACGCAGATCACGGTGAGTTCCGAGAACGTCCGCGGTCTGAACGCGCAGGATTCGGGCGACATCGCCCGGCAGATCGCCGCAGCCCTGAACGGAGGGCAGCAGGCCATCGCGGTCCCGCCCGAACCAGGGCACCGGTCCCCGGAGGCGACCCCGGGCACGGTCTAAGCCGTGGCGCCGCTGGAGAGGACGGCCGGCAACCTGTCCGGCCCGGACTGCCGAGCCGTCGTGATCGGGACCGCCCGACACCCATCAGACGCACCATTGCCCGGCCTGCCCGCCGCCACCCGGTCCGCTCAAGCCCTGGCCGAAACACTCCACACGGCCTGCGGAATGCCCCGCGAGAACATCCAACTGCTGCTGAATCCCGCCGCGTCAACCGACGCACTGGTGGCCGTCCGGCGGGCGATCGAGGAGGCAGAGCGCGGCATCGTCCTGTTCTGTTTCGTAGGACACGGCTTGCTCGGCCCCGAGGACCGCCTGTACCTGGCCACCTCGGCCACGACTTCCGCCGACGACACCGTGCGAGCCATCCCGTACGCCGAGATCCGCAACCAGCTGAGCGCGGCCCCGGTACGCCCCGTCGTGATCCTCGACTGCTGCTTCTCCGGCCTCGCCGAGGCGGCCGCCCACGACCGACGGCGGGACCCGTATGTCTCTGCGCGGCCGTCGGGCAGCTACCTGCTCACCTCGGCGACGCACTACGCCAGTTCCTTCGCACCCGAGGGCGACGCGCATACCCTCTTCACCGGGGAACTGCTGGAGTTGCTCACCGACGGCGCCGACGACGGGCCGCCGCGCTTCACCCTGGCCGACCTCTACCGCCACCTCGACCAGCGGCTGCACCACAGCGGCGCCCGCCCCCACGCCGACAGCGTCGGCCGGATGGGGGACCTGGTCCTCGCACTGAACCCCGGCTACGCCCCGCCGCCCGACCCGGCCGTCCCGGCGGCCCTGACAGCGGACAAGAGCCCCTGCCCCTACCCGGGGATGCGACCGTTCCTCCCCGAAGAGCGGGGCTCCTTCTTCGGCCGCGACGACCTCGTGCGCGCGCTGACAGCCCGGGTTGGGCCCACCGCGGCGCCTGGCCCCGTGGTTCTCGTCGGGCCCTCCGGTGTCGGTAAGTCCTCGCTGCTCCAAGCGGCCCTGTCCGCGCCCACCACGGAACGCGGACCGGTCCTCTTCGTCCCGGCCCCGGGCGCCCGCCCCTTCCGGGAACTGGTCACACGCTGGGCGGGGGCCGTAGGGAGGCCCTTCGTCGAGGTGGCCACGGAGCTGGGAGAGGGCCGTTTCCCCGCGCCCGCAGACGGCACGAGGGCGCCGGACGTACTCGTGGTGGACCAGTTGGAGGAGCTGTTCACGCACCGCGAGGACGCCGAGGAGTACCGGCTGTTCATACGCGCCGTCGCCGCCCAGGACCCCGCGCATGCACCCCGGGTGGTCCTCGCCCTGCGCGCCGACTACTACGCGCACTGTCTGCGTGACCCCCTGCTCGGCCCGCTCGTACGCGAGGGGCAGTTCACCGTACCGTCCATGAGCGACAGCGAACTGCGTCAGGCCATCGAAGGCCCTGCCCGCCAGGCCGGCCTGACGTTGGAGCCCGCACTGCCCGACCTCCTGCTCCGGGAACTGCGGGAACAGAACGCCGACACGGCCGAGGTCGTGGCCCTGCCCTTCCTGGCCCACACGCTCCAACAGACCTGGACAAGACGTCAGGCCGGCAGACTCACCCTGGCCGGCTATTACGCCACCGGCGGTATCCGCGGATCGGTCGCACGCACTGCGGACCGCATCCACGCGTCCGCCACCGCTGCCGAACAGGCCGCACTACGCCGCCTGTTGCTGCGCATGGTCCGGCTGGTGGACGAGGAGGGCAAGGCCGTTCGCCGCCGCATGAGCGTGGAGGACCTGACAGCGGCCCCCGACCAGGAAGGACGATGCCGGCACCGGGCGCTCCTGACCCGGCTGGTGGAGGAACGGCTCGTCGTCGTCGACGATATGGGCCGCGCCCAGCTCTGCCACGACTCGCTGCTCCACGCGTGGTCAACCCTGCACGAGTGGATAAAAGAGGACCTGGACGCGCTGTTGGTCCGCCGCCGCCTGGGCGAATCCGCCGACGCGTGGGCGGCCGCCGGGCGCTCCGGCAGCGGCCTGTACTCCCGCAAGCACCTTGCCGCCGTACAGGCCACCACAGCCGCCGATCCCCAGGGAAGCGAACTGCGCCAGGTCGACCGCGATTTCCTGGCCGCGAGCATCACGGCCGAACGGCGTGGCCGGACCCGGGTGCGAGCAGTCATCGGGGTCGTCGGCATACTGGTGATGACCTTGGCAGGAGCGCTGCTGTGGGGCACCTGGGTCGATGCGGAGGTTCGCCGCAAGGAGACCCTGGAACTTGCCCGGCAGCTCGTGGCCAGGGCGGACGACATGCGCGCGAAGGACCCGCAGACGGCGCTCCGCCTCAGCCTGGCCGCCTACCGGCTGGCCAAGACCCCCGAGACCCGGTCGGGCCTGTACACCGCCTACACCACTCTCACGCCGACCACCTTCCAGGGCACCCACCAGCCCGTCCTCAAACTCGCCTACGGCGCCGACGGACACACTCTGGCGGCAAGTCTGAAGGGCGGGGAGGTGGCGTTGTGGCGGCTGGCCGACAGCTCGGGGACCGGGCAGGAGCCCGTGCAGGCCGCCGCCCTGCGCCTGGACGACAGCGCCGCCATCGTCTTCCACCCCCAACGCCCGCTGCTGGTTACACAGACCCGGACGCGGCTCGGAGTGTGGAACGTGGCCGACCCGGCCCGGCCACGTCGGCTCGCAGACGTTCCCACGCCCGGCGGGCAGGTCTACGACGCACGGATCAGCCCGGACGGCACCCTGCTCGCCACTGGAGCCGAGGACGGCGCGCTGCGGCTGTGGGACATCGCCGACCCGGCACGCCCGGCCCTCCGCGCCACGCGTGACGAGGCCGATACAAATCTGATCTCGCTCTCCTTCCATCACGACGGTCGGCTCCTGGCGGCCGGAAACGGTATCCCGGCCGACGGCCGTCCCGCCGAGGTCCGGCTCTGGGACGTCGGCGACCCCGCGCAGCCCGTCCTCCTCGACACCGGGCACGCCGACTCTGTGATGACCGTCGCTTTTCACCCCAAGAGCGACATCCTGGCGGCCGCCGGAGCCGGAGGCCTGTACGGCTGGACAGTGGGAGCGGACCAGAAGCTCACTCCGGTGGCCCCTCCCGCGATCCCCGGACGGCGTTGGACCACTCACACGATCCCGTCCATGGTCTTTGCACCCGACGGGCTGACCCTGGCGGCGGCCGACTCGGCGAGCGGGCACGTCCTGACCTGTATCGCTGTGGAGAGGGTCAAACCGGACAAGGACATCTGTAGCGGCGAGGAGGATCCCGAGGCTGGCGAGAAAGTGCAATCGGTGGCCTACAGCCCGGACAGCGCTGCCTTCGCCGCAGGCGATTTCCAGGGGGAGGTAAGGATCTGGCCCACACGGCCCGACGCCACGAGGCTGCCGGGCGAGCTCGGCAGCCCCGACCCCGGCACCAGTCCCTTCAGTGACGACGGCTCCTTGGTCGTCACCCGCTCCTACCCGTCCACGCGGCAGAAAGAGATCCGCGTATGGGACGTCCGCCACCCCGACGCTCCGCGGCTGCGCTTCCAGGTGCCCGACCCCTGGGAGGCCCGGTACTTCCTGCCGAAGCACCCCAAGCCCGGTCTCCTCAGCCATCGCTGGACCGAGGACACCAAGGACCACGTCTTTCGAGTGTGGGAATTCGAGGGCCCCGAAGGGGCACCTGTGCCCGGTGCGGACATCCCGTTCACTGCCTCCGATGTCCTCACCGGCGTCAGCGAGGACGGCCGGCTCCTCGCCGTCGGGGACCAGAACACGGGACATGTCGACCTGTGGGACCTGCAGGATGCGCTGCACCCCGTACGCCGTTCCGAGATGCAGGTAGCGCTGCAGCTGAGCAAGGGCATCCTGTGGTTTCTGGACGCCACGACCCTGGCTGTACTGAAGGGCGATGACCTTCAACTCTGGGACCTCTCGGACCCATCCCACCCCAAGGAAGGCGCCGTGCTTCCCGGAGGCGGCCAGATGGACGGTTCGGCGTACTTCCGTTCCGCGCACATCCTGATGACCGAGGCCACTGGCGGCACCCTTCAGCTGTGGGACCTGTCCGAGCCGGCCCATCCGCGCAAGGCCAAACGGCTCCCCGCCGCAAGCGGCGGCTACTACCCGGCGGGGGAACACCGTCTGGTCACCGCTCTGGGCAGCGGGCTCGTCCAGTTCTGGGACATCCGCGATCCTTACCGCCCTCACGAGTACGACAGCCGCAGGCTGGACCAAGGCGTCAAGAGCCTTTCCGGCGACTCCGACCACCGGTGGGCGGTGTCAGCACAGCCTTTCCAGCTGTGGCAGGTGGGCGGGGACGGCCGCTGGGGCGCCCAGCCCTTCGCCACGTTCAGTCAGGCACGGCAAGTTGACCTCCTCCCCGGACAGCCCTACGCGGCAGTGAAGAAAGAGGACGGGAGCAGCGGCGCGTACTCCTCGACCTATTTGCTGGAACTGGACCCGGACAAGGTCTACCAGCGCATGTGCACCAGCCATCCCGGCAGCGTCACCCGGGAGCAGTGGCGCGACCTTTTCCCCGACCTGGAGCCGCGTTCTTCCTGCGGTTCCCCACCTCACTCGAAGTGAACTGTGCGAAGAAATCCTTGCACCGTGCCGGAGGCCGAGGTATCCGGTCGAACCGCCACCTTCGGGCAGTTCCGCCCAGCCGCCGCAGCACCGCCTCCATGGCTTGGACCAGGTGCGGGTCTCCGCCTCCGCGAGCACGGCTCGCCATCGTCCCGAGTGGGCCAGGGCGCCGACCAGGAGATGTGCGTTGGCGCCGACGCCCCACTCTGCGGGCGGGTCCGGGAGCTCGACCCAGTCGAACTGGATCTCCTCACCCGGAGGATGCGCGATGATCTCCACCTCGCGGCCGCTCGAAGCCCGGCATGGTTCGCAGTGGGGTCGCGCTTTGTATCGCCGCAGGGCCCGGGTGAAAGTTGAGTAGCCGCCCGAATAGCCGAGTTCCACCACTTCGTCGAAAAGTCCATGCCTCATGCAAGCGCAGTGGGACCGCCTGCGCCCAGGGGTTAACGGCGCCCGACTTCAGCGTGCGCCGCGGAGCAGGAGGTCAAGGATCGGGCCGGCCCACGTCTGGGCGTTGTTGAAGCGGGGGAGGTCGTGGGCGTCGAGGGTGCCCAGGTAAGGCCCACGCGTGCAGGGGACAACCCCGGTGGGTCAGCGGCGGGCGGCCCCAGGTGTCGTAAGGCCCACGCGTGCAGGGGACAACCGGTGTGCTCACTGGATCCCTCCCCCGGATCTCGGTGCCGTCGATGATCCCGGTCTGTCCGCTGGCGCCGAGGTAGTCGATGACTTCGGCGAGGGTGCGGAGCCGGGCGCCGGTGGCGATCGTGCAGCCGCGGGTTGCGAGCAGCGGCCGCACCTCGCCGATAGCGGGGGTGATCGTGGACCGGGCGACACCAAACCAGCAGGCCAGCACGTCGTGAGTGGCACCGTGGCGAAGGTGGACGAGCGTGGCCAGGAGCCGGTCCACAAAGACCAACGGGTGCTTTGCGCCGGCGGGCCCGCTTACGTGGCCTGGACTCCAGTCTCGCCTGGTGGCGTTCCTGCCATAACGGACCGATCTCGGCGACGAGTTCGGCGATCACACCGGCCGACAGACCTGTGATCCGCCGATCGCTGGTGATCGCCGCACGAGACCCGTTCCCCACCACATGAACATGATCGAGGATCAAGATCGATCGTCACACCCCCAACCATGCACGAGCTCGTTAGTCAGCACCTCCCGCATAGCGGGGGAACCTCATGTCGCACTGCCTGGCCTGGCCGGGCCGGTTCCGGGCTGCTTGGTCATTCCGGTCAAACATGCGCAGTCTTTCAGTCAAGCTTGACCGCATTCTTTTCAATCATGACAGCGTTTCGATCTCAACTGACCCTAAACACTGTGGAGTTAATGTCCATGCCAAGGTTCAGATCCAGGGTGGCAGCAGCCCTCGGCTCCGCACTCCTCGCCTTCGCCGGTATCTCGACAGCGGAAGCCGCACCCGCCGCCCCGTGGAACCCGGTGTCCAACGCCAGTGCGGCCCCTAAAACGCTTACCGCGGATGTGTGGACCCCCGCCCGCATGGAGGCTGCGATCCCGGCTGATAATGCCCGGCACATATCCGCGCCTGCCAAGGACCAGCCGTCAGCGGCCCCCCGTCGGACCCCGTTATCGGTCACCCCGGCCGGGCCCAAGGCCGTGCAGCAGCCCGTGCCAGCGACCCAGGCCGGCGACACTGCGACCGGCCCTACGCTCGCGGCCACCGTGAACGCGTCGACCTTGGTGGGCAAGGTCTTCTATCATAATCCCGCAAACGGCAACGACTACGTCTGTTCGGGCTCCTCGGTGAACAGTGCCGCCCAGAACGTGGTCCTCACCGCCGGGCACTGCGTCTACGACGGCGCCTGGATGACCAACTGGATCTTCGTTCCCTACTACGACCACGGCGCACGCCCCTACGGCACGTGGTACGCGGCCAACATGACCACCTTCAACGGCTGGACGCAGAATCACTACCGCGAGTACGACGTCGCCTTCGTGAACGTGTGGAACAACGCCGACACCCTGGGCCACACGGTAGGCGGTGAGGGCCTGCGCACATGGGGCTCCATCCCCCAGGCCGTCCTGGGAGTGACCGCCCTTGGCTACCCCGCGGAGGCTCCGTACGACGGCCAGTGGCAGTACTACTGCCTGGGCAGTGCCACCCTGGACACCAGCGACAACACGCTCGGCATGCCCTGCCCGCTGAACGGCGGCAGCAGCGGCGGTCCCTGGCTCCAGAACTACGACAACGCCACCGGGCTCGGCTACGCCGTGGGCATCAACGAGTCGACCTCCGGCAGCACTCTCTACAGCTCGCCCTTCACCTCGGCTGTGAGCAACCTCTACAGTCTTGTACAGGACGACGTCTATTCCTGACCCCCTCGGATGCCGGGAGTTAAACCGCATGCCGACCAAGCGGACCGCCCTGCTCCTCACCATCCTCCTGCTGGCCGTCGGCTGCGGGCGGGCTACCAGCACGGCGGGCGACTGCCCTCCCTCCTCACCCCCCGCGGCGGCCGACCAGGCAACGAGCCGGCCCGTCACCGACGACCCGTCGGCCGTCGCCTCGTACTGGACCGACGAACGCATGCACAGTGCCAAGCCCGCCCCCATGCCGTCCAAACCGGAGCCGACCTGCGGCCACTGACTCCGCCTCGGATACGGCGCGGCAGAACGCGGACACGAGATGGTCCAGGACCCATCGGGTCCGGGACCATCTCGTGTCCATGTCGCCGGGGCGGGCTGCTTTGTCCTACGCGGGACCCTGGTCCGGGACAGCTACTGGCCACACCCCACCGGAATTGCCCGTGCGTAAAGTTCCGCAGGCCACGACTGTCCGGTGGTTCCACGACCACTCTGGGTGTATGCATGACTTCAGACTCGGGCCTGTGCCGCCGGTACGCCTGCCCGGACACGCTGGCTGGGGGAGCCGCCCGTCAAGAAGCCTCACTCCAGCGGTGGTATCGGACGTCGCCGCATCCAGCTGGCTTTCTCGGTGTGCTTGGCCCACCTCCTCCGACCTGAGCCCTTGTTCGACTCCGGTCGGGGCTGGCCCCAGCGGGCTACCGTGAGCACGTCGCGGGTGGGGCCGCTCCAAGCCGGAACTGCCGGTGTCTGGTCTGGGCGGGTCTGACTCGGGCCGGTTGGCGGCGAGAAAGCCATCCAGCCGCCACGACCGCCAATCCGGCGAACCTATGCGGTCACAGCACTAGAGTGTCGCAGCGACGCCTCACTTAGCGGACCTGGTCACATGACGGCATGGCAGACTCCGCCCCAGCGACCTCGTCTCGCACCTGGTGGTTCGCAGCAGCCGCCGCCCTCCTGATCGCCGGATTCCTCTGGCTTCTCTGGAAGGGCCCCTGGTTTCTCGACAGAGCGCACCTCAACGGGGCCACACCCGGGGTGGCGTCGGTCGTGACCGGCTTCCGCACGGCAGTCGTGGCGGTCGGGGCGGGCATTGTGGCTGGCATCGGCCTGGTCCTCAGCCACCGCACGTTCCAGCACGCGCGTGCGAACGACCGGGTCCAGGCCGAGCTCACACGCGGCACTCTCGAAATCACCCGCGGCACTCTGGAGCACGCGCAGGTCCGCGACAGCGAGCAGGCCGAACTCACGCGCGAGGGCCAGGTTACCGACCGCTTCACCAGGGCAATCAGTCAGCTGGCCTCGGAACGAGATGTGGAGACGCTGGGCGGCGTTTACGCGTTGGAGCGGATCATGGGGGACTCCGAGAAGGACCACCCCACTGTCGTGGAGGTCCTTGCCTCGTTCGTCCGCTACCACGCCCCGGCCGGAAGGGACCCTGGCATGCCCGTGACCAATCGTCCGCGGCCGACGGAAGCGGTCCAGGCAGCACTGACCGTCCTGGCGCGCCGCCCGAAGCGCCATGAGCCGTTCTATATCGACCTCCGCGGCACCGACCTGCGCCACGCAGACCTGAATACCGGAAACCTCGCTAACGCACAGCTCTCGGAAAGCGACCTCCGCAACGCCAACCTGACCAGCGCCAACCTGCACAACGCCAACCTCGCCCGGTCCGACCTGCGGGGCGCCGTCCTCCGGGACTCGGACATGAAGGGGGCAATCACCTTCCAGGCATCCCTTAGCGGTACCTACATGGCCGGCGTGGAAGGCCTTACTGCGGAACAGGTCGTTGCTGCATTCCCGTCCGACACCACGGAGCTTCCCCCGAACCTGGCAGCCAACCAGGAAGTCCAGGAACGGATCTTCGACCTTGAAATGGAGCAGCATGCCAGAGGCGCCCGCGAGGCTGCCGCCGAGCACCCTCCGCCGGACGCTCCACACACGGATCCCCCTCAGCGTGACCGCCAGCAGGCTTCCGGCCGAGGAAGTCAGGCAGCCAGACGCGCCGCGAGGTGACACGACTCTGAGTCCCCAAGCACGCCTGATGCAGTCGTGCTCGACTCCCTGGGGTGAACTGCGGTTGTCAGCCTGCCCGCCCCAAAGCCCTTGCCAACGAACATAGTCCGCCCTGGTCAGCGCACCGCCGTCGGCTACCTTCGCTGACAAAGGACAGTCGTGTACATCTGCCGTCGGAACTCGGGTTCTGGCCCAACTTCCGTGATCCGCACCCCTGGGTGACGCATTGGATGCCTGATGGGCTGTGGGCCGATGCTCCCGTGAGAGGTGCGGCCAGGCACTCACCGGGAGGAAGTTCTAGAGCAATCCAGGTCATTGCCAGGGTTTGAAAAGCCACTTCGGGCATTTCTCGGTGCGGGCCTGGTAGACGACGGGGGTGCCGTTGCGGTGTTTCCCGCCCGCCACACCGACGCAGTGCACGTCGCCGATCTCGAAGCGGTCCCCGTGTCCTTCCAGCCCCCACTCTGTGTTCAGGTTCTGGTCCGAGCAGTCCGCCTGCATGATGTCGCCACCCAGTTCGAAGCGGTCCCCGGTCAGGACCAGGCACTTGTCGCTGTGCTGCACCCGGAGCTTGACGAAGAGGATGTGATTGGTCTGCTGGCTGGCCGGCCGGTCCTCCAACTGCCCGACAGGGGTGTCGAGGCCGTCTGTGACCCGCCACCGCTGGTCCGTGATTCCCAGGCAGTCCCACAGGACTACATCCGCGCCGGAGTGCTGGGAGGATCCCGGGACGGCCAGGCATTTGCCGTCCGGACTGCGGATCTCGTAGTACTGCACGGAAGCGTGAGCTGGGCCCGCAGCCAGGGCACCCATGGCCAGGGACTGCACGGCGGTGATCCCGAAGGCTGCGGCCACGCGGGCCGCGGGACGCCGGGGTATGCGGGTCATGGGTCCTCCTTCGGTCATATGGGATACCTAAAGCCGACGCTAGTCGCCCTCCGGGGGCCACCAGGCCTCAGGTGCGTCCATTCGGGTGACCCGGTGTTGGCCTCTGCTTTCGCCTGCTTCCGGCATCTCCAGGTAGGAGGCCTACTCAGAGCACAATACGAAGATCAACAATTACAGAGCGTTGATGCACCACAGAACTTGAGCCAGAACCGGAACTCGTGAACAGAACCAGGCGACCTTCCACGACGCATTCTTCAAGCAGTGCGGTCAAGGAGCTCGGGCCCGGCGGCCGTGGTCTGGCGCGGCGGAAGGTGGGTGAGGCCAGCCTTCTCGGCGCGGGCCCGAGCCAGGGCGCGGGCTTCCGACGTTCCCCTGGCCCGTTCCCGTTCCTTCTGCTCGCGAAGGCGCTGGGCCTCGGCCCGCCCCTGGGCGAAGGAGCTCTCGGGCTCGAGGATCCGGGTGCGGATCTGCTCGCGTGCGGCGTGGACGATCCGGGCGTCCACGGGGCCGCTGCGACGGTGGGCGCGGTGTTGGGCGATGGCCTCCAGGTAGCCCGCGGGCTGCTCGTAGGGCTCTGCCCGCGGCGGGGCCGGGTTCGGGGCCGCGGCCGCACTGCGGGGTGTGCCGGCCGGGCGCGGGGCGGCGGGGGCGGTGCCGGGCGGCAGGATGCGGATGCTGCGGACGGCGGTGGCGGAGCCCATGACCTGGTTGGCGGCGTCGATGAGCTGGCGGGTGCGGAGCCGGACGGCGGTGGCATAGGGGGAGGAGGAGGGGCGTACGGCGAGTTCACCGGTTTCGGGGTCGTAGCCGGCGAGGGCGACGTGGCCGGTGAGGTCGGTGACCACGGCCGGCCATTCGTCGGCCAGCGATCCGCCGGCGGAGGGCAGTTCCCAGGCCCGGTCGGTGACGAGGTTGGCGAGGAGGGCTGCGAATCCGATCGGCTCACGGCCGTCCGGCTATCACCACACGCTGATCATGTGAGAGCTTCCGCAGTTGCCCGGCGTCCAGCCTCTGGTGCGCCGCACGGAGTGCCTCGCCAAGCTCGGCCAGGCCGTGCGCTTCCTTCGGCCGGCTGCGGGCCAGCAGCGCGGCCGTCCACGCCGCGAGCGTCGGCTTGCGCAGTGCCGCGATCGCCGCGGCGAGCTGTCTGTCTCCGGTCTTCCGGGCCCGGGCCGCGTACTCATCCCGGGCCGCGGTGAACTCCGCCGGACGCAGCGCCCGCAACTCCGACTCCACCGACTCCACATCCATGCCCGCCAGTCTCCCGCCCACAGCCCAGCCGGGCCGTGCACGTCGCCGTGTCCCAGCACTCTTTAGCCAGCGCTGGAATCCGAGACGATCAGAGGGCCGCTTCGTCTTCGTCGTCGCCCTCCTCGGGCAGGATGTTGCCGTCTTCGTCAAGCACGGGGTGAATCTGGCCGGGATCGTGTCCGTTGGTGTCCGTGGGGCGTGGCTCCTCGGGGCCGTCGGGGCCCCAGCGCACCAGGCGCCGGACACGGCCGATCAGATACACGCTGTCCCCGACTTCGAGGCGGTTGACGAGTCCGGCCCGGAGCCGGTCGGCTGCCTCGGCGCAGGTGGCCAGCTGCCCGGCTGCGGTGCCCGAAGTGTGGCCGGCGGCGGTGAGGGTGCGGGCGTCTGCGGTGTCGTCGGCATCGAAGGGGATCAGGCCCTGCATCCGGGGCCACGCCCAGGTCAGGGCGAAGTCCAGGGACCGGCGCGCGTCGTGTGCGCTGGCGTGCGGGCCGCTGACCGGCTTCCACCCTCTGTCGGTCTTCTCCACCACGGTGAACGTCGCGGGCAGGAGCAGGACGTCCGGGTGGGTCTCCAGGGCTCGCTGCGAGTCGGCGAGGACCATGGCGGGGTAGCGGGTACCGGCGTAGGACAGGTCGCGCAGCGCCAGCCGTTCCGCGGCCTGCATCGGGGTGACCGGCGCGTCGGGATCCAGCACCAGACCGGCGTCGATCTCCGCCCGCCGGGCGCCGCGCGTCCAGTCGGGGGCGGCTGGCTCCGGGTCGGTCGGCCGGGGCTCCTCAATGCCCGTCGGACCCGAACCGGCGTACTCCTCGGCCCGCACGATGCGGTACCGGGTGCCGGCCACGGTGAGGTCGTCGACGCGCTCACCCTCCAGGCGGGCCACCGCCGCCAGCAGCGCGCACCGCTCCTGCCGGTCGCGCGCCTCGTCCTTCGCCCGGAACCACAGCAGCGAGTTCAGGCTGTCCCGTGCCTGCTGCGGGCAGCCGGCCGTCACGGGACGGACCACCGACCAGCCCGGTCCGCCGCGGACGTCCTGCGCGGCCACTCCGAACAGCGGTCCCCTCACGGCCAGATCGGCCAGCTGCTTCGCAGCATCGGCGGCATCCGCTTCCACGACCGCCTCGACCGGATCGACCGGTACCCGTACCACCACCGGCCGGGCGCCGCCCGGTCCCATATCACGCTGCTCCATGCCCACATCCTGCCCACCCGAGGAGACCGCCGGGACGCTTTCGCCGGGATCAGCAACGCGAGAGCCATCTGCACTTGCCGCAAGCCCGCCACGGGGAATCCGAACCCATACGGTCCTGGAATCGCGGTCCGCCACCTGCTGGACTGGCTCCCGATGGCCATCATGGAACTGCTGCGCGCGCACCGGTTCGCACTCGACGTCACTCCTGTCCAGGTCGAGGTTCTTCAGCGGTATGCCACCGCCGCCAGGTGCGGCTTCGACTTCGCCTTGGGCTACATGACGGCCGTGCACCGCGTCTGGGAACGTGGCCGCGACCGGCTGGTGGCCGAGGGGATGAGCCGTGCCGAAGCCAACAAGAAGGCCCCCAGGGTCCAGGTGCCTTCAGCGTTCCAGGCACAGGCCTGGTTCCGCGAAGTCAAAGGCCAGCCGTTCATCGGCCCGCTGCCGGAAGGAGAGGAGGGCAAGGAACCGTTCCCGTGGTGGGAAGGCGTGAGCAGCAGGGCGTACTACACCGCGTTCGACGATGCCTCGACCGCGTTCAGAAACTGGCGGGCCTCGGCGGCCGGCCAGCGCGCCGGGGCCCGCGTCGGGTACCCGCGATTCAAGCGGCGCGGCGGACGCGAGCGCTTCCGCCTGGTCCACAACGTGAAGAAGCCTGAGATCAGATTCACCGGCCCCCGCCGTCTGCGGATCCCCGGGGGTGGCGGGCAGGCCGCGTTCACCGTCCGGCTGCACCAGTCCGCCCGGGACCTGGTCCGCCGCATCAGCGCCGGCACAGCGGTGATCACCTCGGTGACCGTGTCCCGCGAGGGCCACCGCTGGCATGCGTCCGTGCTGTGCCGGGTTGAGCAGAGCATCCCCGACCGGCCGACTCGCCGCCAGGTGGCCGCTGGCCGTATCGGCGCCGACCTGGGCGTCAGCACACTGGCAACCTTCTCCGACCCGCTCACCCTCCACTCCCACGCCCGGGCCGTCGAAGCAGTCGACAATCCCCGCCATCTGGAAAACACCCGCCGGAAGCTGGCCCGCGCCCAACGCGTCATGGCCCGCCGTTACGTTCGCGGTGCCGCCCAGCAGTCGAAGGGATACCTCGAAGCCCGGGACCGCGTCGCCAAACTCCACGCGCAGCTGTCCGCCCGCCGGGCACATGCTCTGCACCTCATCTCCAAGCGCCTGGTCCAGCAGTACGCCGAAGTGGCCCTGGAGACCCTGAACACCAAAGGCATGGTGGCCTCGGCCAAAGGAACCACGGAAAGGCCGGGCCGCAATGTACGCCAGAAAGCCGGCCTCAACCGCGGCATTCTGGACGCCGCGTTCGGCGAGCTGAATCGGCAGATCGAGTACAAGGCCCTCTCGTACGGCGCCCGAATCGCCCGGGTCTCGACGTACTTCCCGTCCTCCAAGACGTGCTCCGGCTGCGGATGGATCAACCAGGAGCAGACCCTGAAGGACCGGCAGTTCCACTGCCGCGACTGCGGGCTGGTACTCGACAGAGACCGCAACGCCGCCCGCAACATCAAAGCAAATGCCACATCCACCGGATATGGTTCGAAACAGACCCCTGGAGAGGGGCTGTAATGCCCGTGGACCACTAGTAAGTCCCGGTCGGCACCCAGGTGCCGGCAAGGCAAGCGGGAAGAAGCGGGAAGGCCCGAACAGGCCATCTAGGGCAGTAATGCCCTAGCCGTCCCTATATATCCATAGCGTGCAGGCATAGGAAGAATGCCGGAACCAGCGGAAGTGATGCCGCAACGACAACCGCCGCAAAACTGCAGCAGGTCAGCCAGGGTCCGGCCCGTACGCGCAGGGATGGTCCCGCGAGGTAGCGCCGTCGGCCGTCCAGTAGTGGTCCGGCCCGTACGCGCAGGGATGGTCCCGCGAGGCGTATGCAATGGGACCCGAGGGGCTAGTCCGGCTCGTACGCGCAGGGACGGTCCCGCACCACCACTCGAAACCCATCCACACCACGGGTTCGGCCCGTACGCGCTGGGACGGTCCCTACCTGCTCTCCGGATCCGGGTGTAGAGCGGGGCCGGCCCATACCCACAGGGACGGCCCCCTCCCCATCCAGGTCGGACTGGACGACCCGAAGTCCGGCCCATACGCGCAGGGACGGTCCACCCAAGTGGCTCATGGGCTCCTCGACGATGCCGGGCATGGCGACGGCATCCGCCGGGCTGCAGGTGAAATGCCGGATCGGCTCACGCCTCGCCAGACCTGACACCAGGCTGCATGCGACTGGGGTCGTCGTCTTGTCTCGAAGGTCTCCTCACGAGCGTCGCGTACGCAGCCGGTCGGTCTGCTTCGCGAAGCCGGTGTCTGATCGGCGCCGGTCGTAGACGGCCTCGGGCCGAATCCCCGCGGCGAGAGCCGCCTGCCGGAGCACACCGTGGACAGCGAGGTGCTCGTAGAACGCCGTCCACTGTGCCTCGGTGGCAGCGGCGCTGGCGGGTTCCGGGGTGATGCGGCTGGCGGTAGCCCGGTCCGTGGCCGCGGCAAAGCCGGCGTCGCGGCGTCGGCGCTGATAGACGGCCGCGGTCGTGATGCCGAACTCCGCCGCGGCCTTCGTCGTCGCCATCCCGGCACGCATGTACTCGAGGAACTGGCCGCGGCGCTCCGGCGTGAAGCGGGACGGGCGGCGTTCCGCCCGCTTCACGGTCGCGGCGGCCACCGCGTCGCATGCGGCAGCGAATGCTGGCTGGTCGCTGCGCCAGGTGCTGGCCTGACCGGCTCCGTCGAACAGGATCTGGGACGCCAGACTGGGGGAGGTTCCCAGGGCCAGCAGCCGCAGGTAGTCCGCGCGGCCGGCGATGCCGACCGCCTCGGCGCTGTCCGGGTCCACACCGGCCAGCGCGAGGGCCAGCGCCGTATCCGTCCGGGCGCCGCGCAACACCTCACGGACGACCACCCCCAGTTCCTCCGCCACGGCCTGAACGCTCTGGCCCGTGCGCAGCCGGGCCAGCACAGCGGACCGTACGCGGGCCGGGAGCTTGTCTGACATGAGCGCACCGTAGGACTTCGGCCGCCCTGCCGGCCTTCCCGACACACCGCGTCAGTCTTTGCCCTGGTGCCACGGGGATTCCGGGCCCTGAGGGTGTCCCAGGCTGCACGGCGAAAAACGGCGGGGCCTGTGGCGCACGGAACGCGTGCCGGTGCTCACCCCACGCAGTACCGCAGTGGAGAACCTGTCAGCCGTCCAGCAGCCCTGTGATCACGATGCGCGGCATGCCGGCACCCGCTGCGCGCCCTCGGTGGCGAAGCAGCCAGGTCGTCCTCGGTGACACCGGTGTCCATGACGGCCGACAGCAGCCCACGAACTCGGGTGGAAGGAGCCCGGTGGTGCCGGACACCGCCCGTCCTTCGTGGTCGGGGACCGTTGTCTTCGGACGCGATGGACCACTCCTGAGCTTGAATGCGTGATGTCGGCCAGTCGTCCATGATCAGGCCGGTTGCGGTCCTCCCCTCTGGGGTCGAGTCGGCGCGGTCCCTAGACGGGTGACCTGGGCGCGGCTGCCGGCCCGGATAGCCCGGCGCTCCCCGGCCTCGGCGAGCGCTGCGGCTCTGGCTTCCTCTCCGGCGTCGAACGCCGCCGGAGAGAAGCGGTCGCTGGCTCTGACGTGCCGTTCCCAGTTGTCATGCCAGAACTCCACCGTCCAGCCCGGCCACAACTCTGGTACTTGGTAAGCCTGTGCTGAGGAGTAGAGGGACCACCAGCCCAGGTGGCGGCGTTCCGGGTCGAGGTGGATGACGGAGTTGACGTGCAGATGGCAGCCTCCGTGCGCGGGGGCGTCCGCCAGACGGTTGAGCAGGGTGGCTCCCTCGCGGACTGGGTGGCCGAAGGCGTCAGAGGCGACGTGGCAGTGGCTGGTGCCGACCGTGATCACCACACCGCCTGGGTCGGGCCCGGCCAAGTCCTCGTCGCCGGGGGCCAGCAGTGGGGCCAAGGAGGGGTCCGAATCGCGGCAGCGAACGTACTCCGGGTCCAGCCCGACGTACTCACGCAGTTCGGCCGAGCCGTCGTATAGCCAGCGGACCTCCCAGCCCGGCCACGCGGCTCGGATCAGCTCGAACATGGCCGCGCGGTGGCGGAGCTCAGTGGTAGGCCCCTCCCAGGCGAAGAACAGGAGCACCTTCCGGCCGAGGTCGAGCAGTATCCCGCCCTGCGCCATGGTGTCGTCCAACCACCAGCCGTCTTGGCGGAGTTCGGGAAGCATGGCGAGAACCGGCGTCGGCCCTTCCAGCAAGTCGAGGTCGATTCCGACCGCCCAGCCGGTTCGGTACAGCTCATGTGTACCGTTCTCGCGGACGACGATGACGTTGGCTCTGTCTCCCATTGGGTCAGGATGACCGGGCGGGAGGCTGCCGGCCATCCGTTTTCAGCGGCCCTGCCAGGAGGAGTGTGAGGGCGGTATCGGTGCGGGCGGCGGCAAAACACTGTGCACCCTCGCAGCCGATCGCGCGGCCGCACCATCCGGGCACCACTGGACAGCCAGGCGTCAGCCGAGCCAGACGATGTCGATGACGTACAGGCGGCCGCTGGGCCGGTTGATGAAGTAGACCACCGACAGCTGCCCGACAGTGGCAGACCGGATGTCTTCTCCTTCAGGATCACGGCTGTCGAAAGGCGTAAAGGAGCACGGGTCGCGGGAGGCAAGGTCCACGACATCGCGGACCATCTCCACCGCATGATCGGGGAGCGCCGTTAGCACCTTGGCAGCCTGTGGGGAGAGGCGGGCCGGCCATCCGCTCATGAACGCGCGCCCAGGACGTCTTCCAGGCCGATGCCGTCGGAGTCGTCCAGCCCGGAGGCGATGAATGCGTCGACGGCCGAGGCGGATGCCAGACGGGCCTTCCAAACGCGGACGACCTCGTGGAGCGGGGTGAGGCTGTAGCTGTGCCGGGACGCCTCCAGGGCCTGGGCCCAGTCATGCTCGAACGCCGGCACCCATTGCGCGGCCCGGGGGGCCTTGCGGACCCGGGCAAGGAGCTCCACAGCCGCGGTGGGCTCGGGGGCCGGGGGTGGTGCGGGCGCGTATTCGGGCTGGGCGCTCAAGGGCTCCTCCAAGTGTGGCTTCTGACCACGGTACCGGGTCCGGTAAGAGTCCACAGGGGCTCCCGTGTTGTCGTTCTCCGCCGCCGAGTTGGGGGTGTCAGAGCGCCATGCCTGCCAGTGGTGGAAGGAGGCTGTCAGCAATCGTTGGTGCGCTCTGGAAGCCGCTCGGCTCGGGCTTTCGACTGCTGTCCCAGTTGCTCGCGGTGGTTCCACTGATCCGTCCGCGCCTGCCGGTTGGGGAACGCGACCGCTGGACAGCATCACCATTGCCACACAGCGTTAAGGGCATGTCACCTTCAGTATGCTTCCGGGGTGCTTATCTCCTTACCCGGGCTGGCAGCGACCACGGTCGCCGCAGTCCTGCTTGCCCTCCCTCAGCCGCTCCCGGCTGATCTGGCGGCAGCGCCCGCCGCATGTGTGCCGTCCGGTCAGGACTCCAGGGGCAGATCGTCGGTCGATACAAGTGTGATCGCGTGGGAGGACGAGACCCAGTTCGACGACGCACGCACCTACGCGGTCGGACAATGGAGCGCCGGGGCACTCACACGGGTGAAGTTCCACCCGGACACGGTCTCGGAGATCGCCGACCTGGAGTGGAACGACATCAACAGCGGGAGCGGGGACTGGGAGAGCGTCCTGGGCCAATGGTCGGGCCGGCCTGGCACCGACACGATCACGCTGAACGCCTTCTACCTCGGCGCCAAGGGCAGCCGGGGCACCACCGCCCACCGGCGCCGGGTCGCCACGCACGAGCTCGGCCACGCGCTCGGCTTCTGCCACAAGGCCGACACGGCGGCCTCGGTCATGTGGACAGACAACAGTGCGGCGGCCCGCTTCGGCATCGACGGCGTCCGGGAGTTCGACCGCAAGGCCTACCACCAGTTGTGGGGATGACATGAAGAAGCAGACCGTGGTGGCCGTGTCGGCGGCCGTCGCCCTTGCTCTCGGTGCCGGCGGCTGGATCGGCTGGAGCGAGTACCGCGATGCCAACACCACCAGCGATGTCCTCTACGCCTACGACACGAACAGCCCGTCCGTCGTCGCCCGACACGCCACAGCGGTCTTCACCGGCACCGTCCTGAAGGACACGGGCCGCCGCAGCGTCGAAGGCCTGCCCTCGGACACTTATCTCGTCCGTGTCGCCGAGGTCCTCAAAGGCACCGCCGTCGGCGAGCTCGTCATCACCCAGAGCGTCGACGGCGAGGCCGCCCGGTACGCGGTGGGCGAGACGTACATGTGGGCCACCAACGCCAACTCCCAGCGTGAGGATGGCGCCGCCCAGCTCTACGACGCCGAGCCCCGTCCAGCGGACGCCGCGTCCATCGCGACTTGGACGGAAGCCGTCGCGCAGACCAGGTGAAGGCCCGGTCGGCTGAAGGGGCAGGTACGTCGTGCTGCGCCGTTGGCGGCCGCAGCCCGGGCGTGCGCTGCTCCCATGGGTCAAGGCCTCTGCCGGTCACTGGCGTCTTCGTAGCCGCTTCGCGTTGGACGCCTTGTGCCTCCGGTTCCCGCGGCGATCACTGCGGCTGGCCTGATTCGCGCTACCGCGCGGCAGTCCATGGGAGACTCCCCGTCCATGACCCACCTGATCCGCAGCCTTCCTCAGTCGGGTGACCCGCAGTACGCCCATATCCGTGTCCAGGACCACGCATGCGAGGGCGAGGAGAACCTGGGGCATCCGCAGCTGGACTCCCTTGCCGTGGGTGCTCACTCCTTCGCCGTTCTCTCCGACCATGGCCTGATGGGTTTCGCCCCGATGGTGCGGCTGGAACTCTGGGGCGGTCAGCCGCCGGCCCCCGCGGACGGCGAGGAGAACGCCGGAGAGGCGAACCTTCAGGTACGGGCGTCGCAGGACTACCCGGAGGGTGCGGTCATCCTCCGGACACTGGCCGGCGGCCCGTACGGTGCGGCCTTCCCCCTGGCCGGTCCCGGCAACTACCAGGCCCGTGTCCTGCGCCGGACTGGTGTGTCCTTCCGGATCCAGCTGTGGCGCTCCCGGGTCACTGCTCAAGGGCCGTCCCGGACCGCGGCGATGGCTCTTCCGGTGCGCCACCTGCTCGCCGCCGCACGGGTCGCCGGGCACCGGCTGGAGGTACTCAATGGCGCCCGGCCGGGCCTAGCGCGTCCGGGGCTGCCAGAGCCCAGCCGGCCCGGCACCGCGGACGGTGGCTTCAGCGTCTGGTCATCGCGGCCCGAGCACACGGCTCTGGCCCGTCTGCAGCTGCTGAGCGGTGAACCGTCTGCCACGCAGCCGCCTCTGGAGGCGGGCGGCGAGTGTGTGATCACGGTCGTAGAGGGATCGTCCGGTGAAGGGACGGTGGTGGTCGTCGGCCCTGAGGGGCGCTTCAGCGATCCTCTGGTGCTCGGGGAACCGGGAACCTACCAGGTGCGCATCGAGCGGGACACGGCGATGGCGTACCGGCCGCAGGGCTTCGGCGACGACGGCCACGAAATTATCCACATTGCCATCTGGCCGACAGGCCGCCAGTAGGCAGTCAGGGCCCGTGCGCGACTGCGCACGGGCCCTGACGAGGGGTGGCTGCTGCTATGAGCCGAGGGCGACGAAGAAACCCTCGCGGTTGAGGATCCTCTCGTCCTGGTACCAGGTGGCCAGGAGCTGCCCGGCGGTGTTGTTATAAAACTGCCGGACATTGGTTACACATGGGTCTCCGATCGTGACGGAGATTTGCCATGCCCCCTTCGCCGCAACAGCAGCGGGACCGCCAGGCCCAGCGACGTCTGGCGGTGCTGCGACACGCCGAGGAGGTCACCGGGAACGTCTCGCTGACCTGCCGGTACTACGGAATCAGCCGAAACTGCTTCTACAAGTGGCAGCGCCGCTACCAGGAGGAAGGGCTCGACGGGCTTCGCGACCGCTCCAGCGCGCCGCACACCAGCCCAAACGCCACCGACGCCGACATCGTGAACAAGATCGTCTACCTCCGGCAGAACTACCACTTCGGCCCGATGAAGATCAAGATGTACCTCAAGCGATACCACGACATCGACATCGCCTGTTCAGCCGTATACCGCATCCTGAAACGACTGGACCTGAACCGACTGCCCGCCTCTCAGCGCTACAAGCGCCACGACCGGCGCCACACACGCTACGAGAAGCAGCTGCCCGGCAACCGCGTCCAGATCGACGTCAAGTTCATCGAGCCCGTCGGTGCCCCGGCCGCGACGGGCAAGACCCCGGCCCCGGTCACAGGCGAAGCCCCCAAGACCCGCCGCCGGGCCAAGTACTACCAGTTCACCGCGATCGACGACTGCACCCGGTTGCGGGTCCTGCGGATCTACCCGCGGTGCGACCAGAAGACCGCAGTCCAATTCCTCGATTACGTCCTGGAGCGGCTGCCGTTCCACGTCGAAGTCATCCAGACGGACAACGGAGCAGAGTTCCAGTCCGCCTTCCACTGGCACGTGCTCGACAAGGGCATTGCCCACACCTACATCAAGCCGGCGTCCCCGCACCTCAACGGCAAGGTCGAACGCTCACACCGCATCGACGCCGAGGAGTTCTACCGCATGCTTGCCGGCGTCGTCATCGACGACACCGGCGTGCTGAACGAAAAGCTCCGAGAATGGGAGGACTACTACAACTACCACCGCCCACACGGCGCTCTCGACGGCCAGACACCCTACGAACGCCTCAAGCAGAAGACCCAGGCCCGGATGTAACCAAGCTCCGGCAGATGCACATCCAGGCTGCCGTGCTGCCAGGCGGTACGGGCGTAGGCGGCTGCGAGCTGGGTCTTGCCGACCCCGCCCATGCCGGTCAGGTCCTGGCCCAGCACCGCCGTGCCGCCGCCGGCGACAGCAGCCCGCAGCCAGGTCGCCTCGGCGAGGTTCTGGAATGTCAGGGCTCGGGAGGGGATCACGCCTACCTGGTGCGGCCAGGCCGCTGGCTCGCGAGGCGCGGCCTGGCTGGTTATGCCGATCGCCATGTTGTGGCCGGCGGCGTGAACCGTGCCGACCTCCGGTCGATCACTGCCTGCAGGCGGCGAGGGCGGGCTCTGGGTTGCCGGTCCGTTCAGCCCTGGGCCGGATCCGGCTGGGAAGGGGTGCCGATGCTCGCACCCCCGTGAAGTACGGCTGCGGCGATCGAACCCTGCTCCGCCTTCACATTCACGTCGCGGCCGGCGGCGATCCCGCCCTGTCCGGCCGAGCCGCCGGCCTGCGGAGCATGGCTTTACCTGCTCCGGCCCCGCGGCCTCCAACGCGCTCGCGGTCTGGCCAAGCCGTTCCAGCTCGGCGCTCTCCCGCTGGGCGTTCCCCCCACGGCCGAACCACTCCGCCACCTGCTGCCGGAATCCGGTCCACACATCCGTACCCGCAGCCTGGACCACGGCCGTACCACCCGCCGCAGCCACCGCCGATTCCCCAGGACAAGGCACGATCCTGTGCGTCCGAGGCCACCACCGGCGACCTTGAGCAAGCAGTGCCCAGAGCACCCAGGGATTCACGAGGTGGTCGGGCGACTCCATAGGGCAGAGAAGGTCAGCCTGCCGGTCGGGCTCTACGCGGCCACCGACAGCCGCACAACCCACTTCCACCAGCTCCAGCGCGGCGCCTCCGACCGGATCCGCAACAAGCGGATCAACGAGCGCACCGGCAAGGAGGTCGACCTCGATGACACCGTCAAGGGCTACGGCAACTGGCGACGAGTACGTCCTGGTCGAGCCGAAAGAGCTGTACGAGATCGCTCCCGGCCGCTCCCGCTCGGTGGACATCGCCGGGTTCGTCGACCTGGCAGAGGTAGACCCGATCTTCTTCGACAAGACCTACTACCTCGCCCCCCGCGGCGCCGAGTACGGGAAGGTCTACGCCCTGCTGGAGCAGGCATTGGCCAAGACCGGCAAGGCGGGAATCGCCACCTTCTACTCGGCTGGTTGGAGGAGATCCGCGACAACCTCGTCGCCCGCATCGTCGAGGCCGAGCGCGAAGGCTGGCTGGGTGTTGAGCGACGCTGAAGATGAGCATGAAGGCGACGTGCTGGTTGTCGATGGGATGGGATGGGATGAAACGACCCCGGCGGCCGTCAGGCCGCCGGGGTCGTCGTGAACACGGTGTCGGCTTCGTGCTCACTCTGTCGCGTGGGTCTCGGTGATGGCAGTGCGGGTGGAGGACTCGTCGACGATGCCCTTCTCCTCGGTGAAGGCGGCGATGAGGGACTGCCAGGCGATGTTGTTGACGGAGCGGGGCAGGCCGCGGCTGGTGAGGTGGATGAGTTCGATGGCGTCGTCGGAGAACAGGGGGTCCTGACGTCCGGCGATCGTGACGTGGTGCTTGATGTAGCTGGCGGTCTCCTCTTTCGTCATCGTGGGCATCTGATAGCTGGTAGAGATCCGCTGGTCCCGGGCCGCCAGGACGCCGTGCTTCATACGTTTGCGCAGGGTGGGCTGGCCGATCAGCAACACCGCGAACGGCGTGGTGGAGTCCATGTCGTAGTTGGTGAGCATGCGGATCGCGTCCAGCTCCTGGTGGTCGAGGAGGTGTGACTCGTCGATCACGACGGCCGGCGTCCTGCCCCGTTCGTCGACCTCGGCGGCCAGGGCGGCGGATGCCTGGGTGGCGAGAGCGGACAGGTGGAACTTGGGGGTGCCACCCAGGCTGGTGACGATGCGGTCGTAGAGGCCGCGCATGCCGACCTCGGGGTTGGGCTGGTAGATGACCGTGAACCGGGCCGGGTCCAGGGAGGCGACGGCGCCCTTGAGGGCGACGGTCTTGCCGGATCCGACTTCGCCGGTGACCACGCCGATCGCCCAGTAGTTGATGCACCACGCGATGCGGGCGGCGGCTTCCCGGTGGGAGTGGTGCTGGTGGAGCATGGACGGGGCCAGGTTGCGGCCGAAGGGACACGGGTGAACCCGAAGTACCCCTGAACGCGGTCGGTCATCGCGGTCCCCGCCCGTCGTCCATCAAGGACGAGTAGTTGATGCCCTTGGCGGTGTTCGCCGGGTGCGTGTCGTCGAGGATCTTCAGGTAGTCGATTCCAGTCGGCGGGGCCCCGGCTCCGGCGGTGTCTCCGGGCTCACCTTGGGATGGGTGTGACGGCCCACCCGGTGCGGGAGTGCCTTGCCCGCCGTCTTCCCCGAGGCCCTCACCTCGATCTCGGTCAGGTCGAACGGGTCGAAGACCAGCTCGACCTTCGTTCCGGCCAGCATCGGGTCGACCTCGTAGCTGTTGCCGTGCAGGTTGACCGTCGCGGTCTTCGTCACGGTCCGGAACTCTGACCACAGAAACGCCTCCCGAAGATCAGCGGGGCTGGGCAGCGGCAGCGGCGGCGGCCGGGGAATCGAACCCAGCCACCGTTCGATCGGAGGCTGCCCCGTCTCCGAGTGCACCGTGCGCTGATAGACCGTCTCCACCCACGCGGTGAAAAGCCTGTTCATCTCGGTGAGGTGCTCAATCCGGCCGGCACGTTCGTCACCGAGCTCGACCAGGAACTGGTCACGGACGGTGCGGAAGAACCGTTCGATCTTGCCCCGGCCCTGCGGCCGGCCGGGCTTGGAGTGGGTGAGCCGGATGGCCAGGGACGCGCAGGCCCGCAAGAGCCACGAGTCCACGAACGCCAACCCGTTGTCGACGTAGATCGACTCCGGGACCCCGCGGGAAGACAGCGCGGGCCGCAGGGCCGCGGCCAGGCGGACGGTGTCCCCGGCGAACCCGAACCGGTGACCCACGATCGCCCGGCTGTGATCGTCGATGAACGCGAACAAGTAAGTCTTCCGGCCGCCGATCTTCGGCCCGTGGAGCGCGTCCCCGGTCCACAGCTCGTTGCCGCGGGTTGCCTCGAACCGGCCGAACACGCTCTTCTCGCCGCCAGCGCCGGTCAGGCCGGCGTCAGCGAAGTGCCGCTGCAGGGTCCGGTCGGTCGGCGACCAGCCCTGTGTGGTCCGCAGGATCCGCTGGATCTGCGCGGCCGTGCGGGCGGGATTCTCCTTCTTCAACGCGGCCGCCAGGTCCAGGACCTCGACCGGCGTCCGCGGGGTGACCTGCCGCTAGGCGGGAACCAGGGCGGGAAACGAGCAATAGTCAAGACTTGTGGATCGGCTCATTGGCTGCGATCGCCGTCCAGACCTGCTGATCAAGGTCGTCGACCGGGCGGTCGCCGCTGACGACCAGGTCGCAGCCGCCACGCAGGGGTCCGACATGCCGTTCATGCGCGGCACGCCGGTGGTTGAGGTAGTTGCGCGGGAGGACGTCGAGGGGGAAGCCGTCCCGCAGGCACTTGCGCTGGATCTTCCGGGCCAGGCGCCGGTCGGCAGGCAGGTCGACGAAGCTGTCGAACCGCACGTTCGCTGTTCGCGGGGTGACATGACGGGCGAAGAGGCCGTCCACGATGACAACGGGCGAGCTGGCCAACGCGGCGTCGGTGTCGTGCGCGAGACGCGTGAAATCCAGCGACCGGGGATCGCCGACGTCCAACCGCGGCACCCCGGATTCATCCGGCTCCCAAACCCCCTGCTCAGGAGTGAGGAAGTAGTAGTCGTCACCGTGGAGTACCCGCGCTGGCCCCCGGGGCGTCGTAGCCGCCAGTGCGGTAGCCAGTGTGGTCTTTCCCGCCCCGGCACCTCCAGTCAGCGTGACCAGCATGTTCACTCCTCGCTGTCGTGGTGACGCCCGGAGCATCGCATACGACCCGAGGACTCACGCCACCAGGTCCGAGGCGCGCTGGGGCTACCCGACGAGCTGTTCTTCTCCACCCTGACCCGACGTCTACTACGCCGCGGCCAGTTCGCCTCCCGCGACGAACTGGCCGCGGCCATCGACACCTTCGTCTTGGCCTAGGACGAACACGACGCCAAGCCCTACCGCTGGACCTACGACGGCAGCCCACTCAAAGCCGCTTGAACCCCCGAAGGATCAA
The DNA here is from genome assembly GCF_041435355.1 of Streptomyces sp. NBC_01276. Classification (GTDB taxonomy): domain Bacteria; phylum Actinomycetota; class Actinomycetes; order Streptomycetales; family Streptomycetaceae; genus Streptomyces. The sequence continues at coordinate 8,166,317 of NZ_CP108442.1, read as the reverse complement.
CGCGGCGCTGCACTAGTACTGGAAGCGTACTTCCGGATTGTTCGGCGAGGGGCCGTCCAGCAGCGAACTGTGGATCCCCTTCAGCGTCTGGTCGAAGAACGCCGTCACGTACTCACGCGTGATCACGATTCCACGTTCGGGGTCGAGGGGCGGCGTCGGGAACCCGGCCTCCTCCTCGAGCAGGTCCACGTCGGTGAAGCTGGGATGGTTGGCGCCGGTGACCGCCAGCCACTTCTTGTAGCCGCCGAGGGCGGCCCAGGCCTGCCCCCAGTTGTCGCCACCGCCGGCCGAGTGGTAGGCGGCCGCACCCAGCATGAGGAACGGCCGGTTGATCTGGCCGGGCATCGGGGCCGGGTGGAAGGTGCCGTCCATGTTCACTCCGGCCAGTACTCGCGGGTCGGCGATCATCGTGGTGGCGGCCGCCGCTCCGCCGATGGAGTGTCCGGCCATGCCGATCTCGTGCTTGTCGATGAGGTGTGCCAGGCGCCACGCGGTATTGCCATGCGTCAACTGGTCGATCACGAAGGACACGTCCAGCGCGCGGCTGGCGGTGACCGTGTCCATGTCGAGGTTCGGGTCATCGCAGATCGCGCACGGCGGCGTCTGGCCGTTCGCCAGCGTCTCGCCGCTGTCCTCGTGGGTGTGGCCGACGAGCGCGACGACATAGCCGTGACTGGCCAGGTCGGTCGCGAGCGAGGTGAGCACCATGCGCGGGTCCCCGAACCCGGGTGAGAGGACCACCAGCGGATACTTGCCCCTCTGCGGCCGCGCGCGGTCGAAGGTGTGAGTGGTGACGCTGGAAAGGTTCTGCGGGGTGATGCCGGAGCTCGCCGGTATCTTCCCGTGCTGGATGTGTCCGGCTGCCTCGGCGAGGGTCATGTAAGGGGCCGGAGTCCCGGTCTCGGGGACGGCCGGGTAGACCATCGTGACGGTCAGTTGGCGGGGGCCGGATGACGGCACCCACGGGTCGGGACGGCTCGCGTCGGTGAGGTGGATGACGTCCTCGCCGGCGGCGTAGGAGCCGGTCGGCGCGGGGAGCGTGCCTTGGAAGGACCGTGTGGGCGCGGTGGCCGTGGCCGGTGCGGTGTCGAACGCGTGCGTGGCCACCGGTGTGGCCGACGGTGTGGTCGTGGCGGCGAACCCGGCGCCGGTTCCGGTGACGAGGGCGGCGAGCGCCAGCACCGCGACAGCGCTGATACGGCGATTGCGTTTCATGGGATCGACGCTAGGTTCCGCAGCTCCTCCGTCGCGTCGGCCGGTGGATGTCACCGTTCCCCAGGCCGTCGGCCCGGGGGTGTACCCCGCGTACATCCCCGGGACGACGCGCGGAGCCGACGCCGCTGAATACGATCTCCGTATGGAAGAGCTTCTCCAGCGTCTCTCGACATCGGAGCGCATGACCTGGCTGACGGACCAGGCCGTGGTGCTGGCCACCGCCTGCTTCTACGCGGTGATGCTCTGCTGGTCGATCGCTCAGGTTCCGCACCACGAAGGCCTGTTCCGGTTTCCCGGCCTCGGGCCCTTCCAGATCCAGATGATGGGTCTGTGCGTCGTGCTCGCCCTTCCGGTTCTGCTGATGCGCCGTCTGCCGGCGGCGGTCTTCGCGGCGATCCTGGGCGAATCGGTCCTCGGCGACATCTTCGGCGTGCGGCCCTGGATCGTGTTCGTCCTGCTCGTCGTCTTGGGCGGGTACCTCGCCGTCCGGCGGCCGAAGGCTGCCGCCGTCGGCTCCGTCGCGGCCGTCGTGGCCGCGTTCGTCGAGAACATCAACGTCTACCCCGGGGAGAACATCGGCGACGCGGCCCAGTGGGCCGGGCAGTTTGCGTTGTGGTTCGCGGTCGCGTGGGTCTTCGGGGGGGTGTATCGCAAACGCCGTGAATACCTCGGAGCCTTGCATGAGCAGAGGGCGGCCCGCGCCGTCATGGCCGAGCGGCTGCGGATCGCCCGCGAACTGCACGACAGCGTCGCGCACAGCATCGGGATCATCACGGTGCTGTCGGGAGCGGCGGCGCGGGTCGTGGACACCAAGCCCGAGCAGACGCGGCAGGCGCTGACCGGCATCGAGACCACCGGCCGGGAGACGCTGCTGGAGCTGCAGCGCATGCTCGGGGCGCTCCGCCGCGCCGAGCCGGACGACGCCATGCCGGGGGCCGCTCCGCTGGCGCCGGCCGGCAGCCTGGCCGATATCCCGCGGCTCGCCGAACGCACGGCCGACGCCGGGGTGCGGGTCCACGTGACCTGGCAGGGCGAGCAGCGTCCGCTGCCGCCGGAGATCGAGCTGTCGGCGTTCCGGATCGTCCAGGAGTCGGTGACGAACGTGGTGCGGCATTCCGGGGCGCGGACGTGCCGGGTCGCGGTCGGTTACGAGCCGACAGGAGTGAGGATCGAGGTGGTGGACGACGGGGACGACGGTCCCGGCACGCCCGGCCGTCCGAGGCCCTCGGCGGCGGCCGGCGGGAGCGGCTTCGGCCTGCTCGGCATGCGCGAGCGGGTGACGTTGCTGTCCGGCCAGTTCAGCGCGGGCCGGCGTCCGGAGGGCGGATTCCGGGTGACGGCGAGGCTCCCGGCATGAGCGTGCGGGTGCTGCTGGCCGACGACCAACCCCTGATGCTGCTCGGGCTCGCGATCCTGATCGGCGACACCGCCGACCTGGAGGTGGTCGGCGAGGCCGGCGACGGCCGCGAGGCGGTGCGCCTCGTGCGTGAACTACGGCCGGACGTCGTGGTGATGGACATCCGGATGCCGGGCATGGACGGGATCGAGGCGACCCGGCAGGCGACCGCCGAGCCGGCCCCGCCCAAGGTCTTGGTGCTGACGACCTTCGACGACGACGAGTACGTCTACGGCGCACTGCGCGCCGGGGCCAGCGGATTCCTGCTCAAGAGCATGGCCCTGGACGCGATCCTGGAAGCGATCCGCGTGGTGGCGGCCGGCGACGCGTTGATCGCGCCGAGCGTCACCCGACGGCTGATCGCCGACTTCGCCGGAACGTCCGGCTCCGCGGCCCCCGAACCGGACACCGCGCCCGCCCAGGACTCACGTCTCATCGCAGAGATCACCGACCGGGAGCGCGAGGTGCTGGCACTGGTCGGACAGGGACTGTCGAATGCCGAGATAGCCGAGCGGTTGGTGATCAGCGCGGCGACGGCGAAGACCCATGTCGCACGTCTGTTCGCCAAGCTCGAAGCCCGGGACCGCGTCCACCTGGCGATCATCGCCTACGAGAACGGACTCACGCCGGGTAGACGGTAGGGCAGGGTGAGAAGAACGATCGCCGACCACGAGTTCGCCGCGTTCGCCAGATGCGCGAGCTCACCCACCTGGCCGCGGCGGGATTCGGGCCGAGGTTGTTCAGGAAGTCACGGACCGGTGCGGGTGTCGAGAGCGTGGTAGCCCGCTTCCGGGGTCGAGGAGGATCGGACCGAGCAAGAACCTTCAGCAAGGTCAGCGCCTTGTACGTGCTTCATCGCTGTTTCACTGGCGTGTTCGCGCGCTGTCTCAACGAACCGACCTGAGAAACGCGCCGCGCGGTCGTGGTCCGCAGATGGATCCAGTGCTCGGCCGGGAAGTCGTAGAACGCCAGCAGCTCATCGGCGTCTGCGGTGATCTTCGCGACGGCCTTGGGCCACTTCGCGCCGTAGGTCTTCGCGAACGCCTCGACCGCATGCTCGGCGTGGGCGCGGTCCTCGGCGTTGTAGATCTCCTGCATCGCCTTCAACGCGCCCGGCTGCGCGGACTTCGGCAGGGCATTTGTGACATTGCGGGATTTGTGAACCCAACACCTCTGATGGCGGGCCGCAGGGAACGCCTCGGCCAAGGCCCGCCACAGCCCCATCGCCCCGTCGCCGACAACCAGTTCGGGGTCGCGCATGCCCCGGCGGCGGCAGTCCCGCAGCAGGTCCGCCCACGAGTCCGTGGAATCCCGCAGCCCCTCCGCGAGCGCGATCAGCTCCTTCGTGCCGTCCAGCCGAACCCCGAGCAGGACCAGGACGCAAGAGTGCGCCTGCCCCAACCGGATCTTGGGGTGCACCCCCGTCGGCCCACACGTAGACGAAGTCCCGGTCGGACAGGTCCCGGGCCTGGAAGACGGCGTGGTCGTCGCCCCACTGCTTGGTCAGTCGGGTAACCGTGGCCGGCGACAGCCCGGCGGCTGAGCCGAGGAACCGCTCAAGCGCGGGTACGAAGTCCCCCGACGACAGGCCGTGCAGGTAGAGCAGCGGCAGCACCTCACTGGCCTTGGGCGACCTGCGGCACCACGGCGCCAGGATCTTCGAGGAGAACCGCTTGCGCTCGCCGGTGGACTCGTCCACGCGGCGGTCGTTCACCCGCGGCGCGGTGACCTCGACCGGGCCGGGGTCCGGGACCGGTGGTAGCCGTTGCGGACTACCAGGCGGTGCCCCCGCTCGTCCGTCTCGGCCGCCAACTCGGCTATGCACTGGTTGGCTTACGCCTCCAGTGCGGCGGCCAGCATCCGGCGGGCACCCTCACGGACGATCTCTTCGATCAGGGAGCCGGACTCCGTCGAACCGTCGGCATTCACTACGCTGAGCACGGGCGTGCCTTCCCGACCCGCGCTGCAACGCGGGCCTACTCGGTGACCATCAAAGGACCATTCGGGAAGGTACGCCCTCCGCGTGCCACCCCGAAACCGATCCACAGGTCTTGAGCATTGCTCGTATCGATCGCGTGCGTCAGCAGCGTCATATCGCTGAAGACCTCATCGGGATCGGAACCGCTGGCGAGCAAGCGGGCCAGGGCTTCCGCATCCTCGTGCTCGACCGCGTGATGGGCTGGCGTCCAGAAGTCACTCATCACCGCATTCAACAACGGTCGAGATGCCTCCACCAACGGCGAGCCGTCGGCAGCCAATCGAGATGGCCTCTGACTCCGGCGCCGACGCTTCGGCCGGATGAGGCCCGGGACGTGGTCAGCGACAGTCGTTGAGCCAGTCACCCGGGATCAGGTCACGAACGCGGTCGAGGTCTTCTGACGTCCGACCGCGGGCCAGAACGGCAGCGCCGTCGTCGTCACGGAGAAGGACGTCCTGGCCCAGGAACCAGCGACTTGCGTACTCCTCCTCACCGATGGGATAGACGGGGAAAGGCAGCCGGACGGCGATCTCCTCCAGCAGCCCGATGCTGGTGTCGTCTGGGTCGAGGAAATCGCAAAGCTCTTCATCGGCCTGCAGAGACTCAGACAGCACGATCTCGACGAAGCAAAGCGAAAGACGCTCCAGCCACTTCTCCCAGCGCTCGGTGCTCTTGTCGGCGAGGTCAGGTCGCATGAACACCGCAGGATCTTCGTCCTGGAGGCTGTCGAGGAGGATGCCCCATGATGCGGCTCCCTGGTTCTCATGACGCAAGACCAGTGCCTCATTGGCGTCATCCACATACAGCTCGGCCGGGCCGAGCAGCACATCGTGGTTGCTGATGAGGTCCCGGCGGCGCCCGAACAACAGATATGCCTCACGCAACGCTGCCGGCAGCCAGACACCCAGCCTCTCCTCAGCAGCGACCAGATCGGCCTCCGCCCACCCGTCACCGCTCTCCAGGGCATCAGCCCAGTGGGCAGCGAAGCCCTGGATGAAGCTCCATGCACCTCTACGGCCTTCGATGCCTTCGGCAAGAGACGCAGCAAATTCGAACTTTTGTGTCATGCCAGGACGGTATCCGTCCCGTTCATCGAGCCCCTCAACACCCCGACACACCGACGAAGCGTTCTCCGGACTCAGGTTCTGGCTCAACTTCTCCGGAATTCCTCTTCCAAGGCCAGTGGCAGAACCGCAACGAAGCTCGACGACTTCAAGCCGTACTTGCACGAGCGGTGGGCCGAGGGCTGCACGAACGCCTGGACCCTCTGGAAGGAGATCCAGAGCCACGGATACGCCGGGCCCCGTCCGCCCCTGGGACCCGTCGTTTGGATCACCTGGTAGTTGGCCAAGGCTGCTGACCGGAGAGTCGATCGCGGTGCCGATTGTGGCGTGGGCGTCGGCGCGGAGGACTTCGCACGAGCTCACTGGAGCAGTTCGCAGTGGGGGTGGTACGGAGAAGACGGGCAGACGTGGAGCTGCAGATTGTTGCCACCGGCGATGTCGATCAAGGTGAAGTTGCCGTCCCGGGCGCCCAGGGGCGGCGGGCCCGGGGTCGGCCGGTCCTCCTCGGCGATCCAGGTCGCGCTGCCGCCGTCCCATTCCGAGGAGGCAATGGTGAGGAGCGGGACCTCCTCTGTGCCGCACTCCGGGCAGGCGCGGTCGACGGGGTCGGTGGGGCTCCAGCGGGTCCAGCCGCCGGTCTTCCAGCCCGGGGCGGTGCAGAGGTTGTTCAGGTAGAGCTCGCCCGGATCGTCCGCGTACGCGTTGTACTGCGCGGGGTCGATCGTCGCCCAACGGCTCGCGTCGTCCAACTGGTCTCGAAGCTCATTGCTCAGCTCGCTGGGGTGGGGGTAGTCGGTGACCTGCTCCGGTGAGAACAGGCACGGCTCCGGGAGGTACCAGCCGTCCTGGACGATCGGCGGCTCGGGCGGTGCGTCGAGGACGTCGGTGACGGTGGCGGAGGACCGCCAGAACAGGGCGGTCTTGGGGTGTGCCATCTCGTGGTCGAAGGGGCACCACATGACTTGGAGCAGGTCCGCGTCGGGCGGGCAGGGGAAGGGGATGTCGCGGGCGTAGAGCTGGGCGACGGGCAGTAGGGGCGTCGGGCCGTCGAACCACGGGCGGCCCTCCTTGAGCCGCTCCCAGTTCGCCCGCTCCTCGGGGGTGGCCTCGGGCGCCCCGGGGTCGAGGTGCAGCCGCTCGGTCGCTGCGGCGAGATCGCGGCGGAGGATGCGGACGTCGTCCGGGGAGCGGGGCACTTGCGACGCCCGGCTGTCGTGCGGCTCGTCGCAGTGGGGCCACGGCTCGTCGGCGGGCCACAGGAGCGGACCGCCGGCGGAGCTGTCGTGCACGGTCGGCGATCCCGGCCGTGGGTGCAGCCGGGTCGCCGTCCGGGCCAGCGGGGCCAGTTGGGGGAAGAGCGGGGTGACGTCGAACGGCCGCGGCGGGGTGGTATATGTGGCGTTCATAGCGGTGATGCTGTCAGCGGCCGCTGACAATGGGTGTGTCAATCCCCGTCAGGGCGACGTGATTGCGCTGCACGCGCTGCGGTGGCCCGACGAAATCCGCTACCCCTCCCAGGTCCCCCGTCCCGAACACCGCCGTCTCCGGCCAGGAGATCCACGCCAGCCTCATGCTGCCCATGACGGTTACACGGCGCCCTGGACCGCTCACGGGCGCGGCGGACCGGCGGGTTCCACCGCCATGGCTCCCCAGACCGGCCCCCTGCACGGCCGACCGCCGCCGGCGGGCCGCCAGCCAGAGGAGGCCTAGGACAGCGGACGCCAGCAGGGCCAGGACACCCGCGATGATCAGTGAGCCGTAGAGGACGCCGGTGCGCAGGGTCTCCTTCTCGGGGAGGGCCACCCCGAGCACCTGGGTGACCGGCACGGTGCCTCCCGGCGTCATCCGCATGCGGTAGCGGGAGTCGGCGGAGTTGCCGCGGTTGTCGCCGAGCAGGAAGACGCGCCCCTGCGGGACCGTGACCGAGAACGGCCCGGCAGAACCGGCCGTCGGGTCGCCGTCCTTCACGTACGGCTCGTCCAGGGGCCGGCCGCCCAGCGCGAGGCGGGAGGCGCCGGGCTCGTACGCTGCGGCGCAGGACCAGGTCTCTTTCGATCTCCGCGAGCCTGGGCAGCATCTTCGGGTTGACCTGCAGCATGGGGCATCGGATGCAGGCGTGTTCGTGCTGGCAGGAGGATCCGTAGGGCCGGCCGCAGTTCCCGAGTTCGACCTTGCGCTTGTCGAAGTGCTCCTCGAACTCCGCACACTCCTGCGGCGTGACATCGAAGTATTCGCCCTCTGGGCGCTGGCTTCGTCGGTGGTTCAGGAACTCCTGGTAGTGCTGGACGATGTCCTCGGCGAAGACCGCGACGTAGCCCTGGGTGGTCTGCAGGTTCAGGTGTCCCAACAGGGCGGCGCCGACGTGGATGGGCAGGCCGCCGTTGACGATGTCGGTGGCGAAGAGCCTGCGGAAGTCGTGCGGGGTGAACTTCGTGTCGGCAAACACGGGATTAGTCTGGGCGATCTCGTAGCAGCTCCGCCTCAGCATGCCCGCGATGGTGCGTGATGCAAGAACGTCGTGGGCTGTTCCCCGCTGGCGCTGGAACAAGAAGGGCATGGGATCCGACCAGAGTCGTTCCTGCGGGTCGTAGCGGCTGACGAGCGGGATGGCCCGCCGGTTCCGAGTCTGGCGGCGGACGACCTGAGCGATGGCGTGGAAGAGATCGGGAGACATCGGGATGACACGTTCCCGTTCGCCCTTGGACGGAGCGATCACCAGCAGGGCGATGACCTCTCCGTTGGGCCGCTGATACTGGCGGATGCTGAGGTGCGTGAGCTCGGTCAGCTCCTCGATTCGGATCCCGCTGTGCCGGAGGATCTCGACCGCGGCCCACTCCCAGAAGGCCAGCTCTTCGACCTGGTCCAGGTGGATCGTCTTGCCCGTTTCCTGGTCGACGATCCGGATCGTCGGCCCCGTCTCGGTTCTGATCCGACGGCGGTCTTCCGGGGAGTCGCTGCGGGTGTAGTGACGGCCGCGGTGGACGAACGCCGTGCCAAGCGGGACGAGGCGGGCGGCTTCGATGAGACTGCTCAGGTGCTCGTGCCGGGACTCGACGTGCTCGACGAGCACGGGCAGGAGCGGCTGGCGGACCCGGGTGCGGTCTGCCATCCGTTGGTAGATCTCGCGTCGGCGCTTGCCGAAGCCCTTGAGATCCCGCGGCAGGATCGGGCAGGGAGCCACCCATCGCGCCCAGCGTTCGGGTTCGGCAACGGCCCAGGTGTGAAGGTCCATGTAGAGGCCGCGAACCGTCAGCAGCACGGCCGCGACGTCCATGCGGACCTTCGACTTGTCGTGCTGCCAATATCGAATCTCCGCCCTCCACTGGTCATAGACCTCCGAACTCAGGGCAAGTTCCGCCTGCTCCGGGTTGATCTGTTCGATGGTGGCCCAGAAAGTGCTGGCCAGTTGGCGGGAGAGCTGGTCCAGGGTGGTGTAGTCGGTGTCGGACTTGCGACGCAGCAGGTAATCGATCAGAAGCTGGCGGACCTCGGCGTCTTGGATCCCATAGCGGTCGACGAGCCCTTCGACAGAGTGCTGTCCCTGCGCGAGGGTCTTTCGCAGCGTGGGTGCGGTGCCGTTCGGGAAGTGCCCCATGTCGTGCAGCACCTCCCAGGCCCCGCGGGCCGCATACCGGGTCCTGTCCTGGTGGCAGGCCCCGTGAGTGAGACCGAGCCGCTTGTTCTCCACGGAGTAGTGCAGCAGCGCAGCAGGGGTGAGATCCGCAAAAGCGATGCCCTGCGTCGTGAGCGCGCAGGTCACATCGAACTTGGCCCGGTCTTGATGAACCGTGCTGAGCCGAGGGTGGTTGCTGGCTGCTTCGAAGAAAGCATCCAGGCGCGGGTCTGTCTGCGCGAGACGGAACTGTTCGGCGTATCCGGGGAACCTGTTCGCGCGAAACCCGCTGAGGCAGGGCTGGATGATCCGCATGCAGAAGGCCAGCTTCACTGCTGCCACGAGACTGTTGCGCCGGGCCGTCGAGCCGGGCGGGGCCAGAACGTTCACCGGTTGGGCGTCCTCGCCCTTGAAGACGCTGGCGTCCCACCGTTCCTGCCAGGTGGCTCCGGGCAGGGTCTCCAGGTAGCCGAAGAGTGCGCGGATACCGGACCGTCGTTTCTCGGCGACCGACCGGTTTCTACCTCGAAGAAGATCGGTGACCAAGACACAGAACTCCTCGATCCCGATCGAGGAGAGGTCTCCGAACGGAGCCGGTGGAACGGCGGGGCGGGCGGCTGGCTCCGCCTGGAGCAGAGCCCGCTGGAACTGGGTTCCCTCGCGCGGCTCGCTGTAGTTCCGTCGCCGGTGCCGGGAGGTGTAGATCTCGATGGTCGCGCGGCTAGGCACCGAACACCGCCTTGAAATCGTCGGGGTCGTAGCCCGGTGCGATCGTCCGCTCGACGCGCGGCCGGGTGTAGTGGGCTTGGAGGGCGTCGAAGAGGTCCTCGACCCTGGCATTGAGGTAGCGACCGGTGGTCGCAAGGTCGCTGTGCCGCAGGATCACCCGGACCTGGGCGAGCGTGAGGTTCGGATCGTTCGCCATCCGCATCGCGGCGGTGTGCCGCAGGTCGTGCAGCGTCCAGTTCGTGCCGAGCCTGTCGTTCACCCGCTGGATCACGCGTCGCATCGCCCAGTAGGTCAGCGGCCGGTCCGGACCCCGGCGTGTGCGAAGGACCGGCTGATCGGCCGCCGGCAGCCCGATGTGGTCGAGATAAGCGGCCAGGACGATTAGGGCCTGCGGACTGACCGGGACCGCCTCACGGTCGTCCCGGCCCTTGGTGACCACCCAGATCAGCTGCTTGGACCAGTCGATGTCTCCTGGCGTGACTTGGAGGAGTTCGCCGGCACGCGAGCCGCTGGAGACATAGAGCAGGACGGCTGCCCGGTCCCGGTCGCAGGTCTGCGCGGCAAAGAACTCGTCCCACATCCTGTCCGGAATCGAGCGCGGATCGGTCTTGGGGACCCGCTGGCGCAGCCGGGCCCGTCGGAATTGCGGGAGTTCGCCGTCCGGAGCTCGGTGAGCCAGGACCCGTCGCTGTGCCTGCGACTCAGGCACCGGGTTGATCAGCGGACCGCGGTTGTAGTGCCGGTGGTAGGCGTAGAAGCCGCTGACCACGGTCAGGCAGTGGTTGATCGTGGCAGGCGCGTAACCGGCCTTGAGGTAGGGCTTGCCGGTGCGCGGGTTGACCGCGCCCGCCTGCGGCGAGTTGGGGCTCCGTCGGCGGCGCTGCGGGTTCGGCGCGGTGCGGAGCCATCCGACGAGTGCGGAGGTCTCCGTCTCAGTCGCGCGGTCCCAGTCGACACCCAGGAACCACAGCAGCCTTCTCTGCACTTGGCAAGTCGAGCTCCTCTGTGTGCGGATGGCGCAGGTGTGCGACGATCGCGCAATGTTGCGCAGCCTTGAGATCAGTGCGGTTCTGTCGGGACTGGAGGAGGTTCATCGTGATCGCTTGTTCTGGGAGCGCACGATCGAACTGAGCTTGGATTGCTTTGTCTGCGAGCGCGTGGGCCGGACCACAGTGCTGAAGTGGGGGGCCGAGCGCGCTGTCTGCATGAGCGGCCGAGACGAGCACCACTTCGCGGCAGTACGGATTGCGGCGTTCGATGTCACGAGCCAGGGCGACCGGCTCGTATTGAAGTCCGTGGTGGACTTCTGGTGGGCGCCGTTCCAGGATGCCAAGCGAGGTGGGCAGGCGACGCCGTTGAGTTCCTGGGTTCGCCTGCACTACGGCTGCTACTGCCCGCACAAGGAAGCGTCGAGCAAGGGTTCGATCCAGACGAACGTGCGGCGTCCCAGCTCTGTGTACTGCGGCGAGTGCGAGACGGTGATTGCAGCCGATGCAGAAGTTCCGTCGATTCGGCTGCTGGTGTGAGCCCTTGCTAGGGCTTCTCTGCATCGAGTCAAGGTTCTGATCGTCAGGCTTTGACCCGTTCGTGGGCGAGAGCCAGTCGTCTGTCGCGGTGACGGCCAGCTCGCGGAGCACGGATTCGGTGGCGATGACTGCCTGCAGGCAATGCATCCCCTCATTCTCGCCTGGCGGCTGATCGCGGTGCGATGCCGGGGATGCCTAGGTCGACCGGTGCGACCCTGTTGATGTCCTCCGGGTCGTATCCGGCGGCGAAGGTGCGCTGGGGACGGGGCTTGGTGTAGTGCTCCTGGAGCTTGTCGTACATGTCCTCCACACGGGCCCGTCAGGTAGCGGCCGGTGGTGTCGAGGTGGGCGTGCCGCAAGATCGTCTGCACCTCGGCGAGGGTGAGCCGCTCGTCTCCCGCCATCCTGACCGCCGCCGTGTGACGGGCATCGTGCAAAGTCCAGTTCGTGCCCAGCTTCTCGTTGGCCCGCTGGAGAATTCGGCGCGTCGCCCAATACGTCAACGGGCGCGAATCCCCGCGGCGGGTGCGCCACACCGATTGGCCCGGGCCCGGCAACCCGTCGGAGGCCAGATAGCTGCCCAGGTAGCGGAAGGCGTTCGGGGAGGCGGGCACGGCCTGCCGGATGCGGGTGCCCTTGCTGATCACGTAAATCAGCTGGCCCGACCAGTCGACGTCGTCCAAACCGACTCCCAGCAGCTCGCTCGCCCTGGCCCCGGAGGAGACGTAGAACTCCAGGAGCGCGCGGTCACGGTCGCAGCCCATTCCGGCGAACAACTCATCCCACAAGTGATCGGGGATGGACCGCGGAGCCTGCGCTGGCACCTTCTGCCGCAGCCGGCCCCGCCGGAACACCGGCGTCGGCTCCAGCGGAGATTGATGTGCAAGAGCCTCGCGACACCCCCGCGAGGTGGGCACCGGATTGACCACCGGACCAGCGCCGAACCTCGCGTGAAATGCATAGAACCCGCTGACGACGCTGAGGTTGTGGTTGATCGTGCTCGGCGCGTACCCCTCCCGGAGCGACGGCTTGCCGGTCTTCAGATTGACCGACCCTGGTGGTGGAGATGCGCCGTTCCGCTTGCGGAGCCGCTGCGGGTTGCGTGCTTCGCGCAGCCAGCCAACCAGCGCCGCAACTTCGGCCTCTGTGGCCCTGTCCCAGGGGATCTGCAGAAACCAGAGCAGCCTGTGCCACCGCAACAGCCCGAATCCGTAGCTCCGGCAGGTCAGCGGGCTAACGTCTCCCAGCATCAGATCCCTCAAGTAGGCACTGACCGGCCCGACCTCGCAGCCGTCAGCATCCACCAGGACGAACGGAAGGCCTCTCGTCGTCCCTGCGGCTATGGCGCCGACTTCGGGAACCGAGCACTTCCCTTCCATCAGGGCACGTCTTACGTCCTCCACCCCACCACGCTCCTGGAAAGACCAGGCAATCCGCCTGGTTCACGATCAAGACATGGTGCAGTTAACAGGTCGGTGCCAGCGGAGCAGGTCGTGAGCGTAGCTCTTCGCGGTCGCCGGACGGTTGTCGTCCAGGATCAAGCCTCGAAGGTACGGAACAACGTGCGCAACAACGGTGCCGTCAGCATCCACGACGGCGTACCAGGGGATGGTGTCCAGCTCGATGACCGAACCGACACGGGGCAGATCAGCCCGGCCTTCGATCAGCTGGTGGCGCAGGTCTAACAACAGGAGCTTCCTTCAGAACATGGATCGGCTCGCTCCGGGATCGGAGTCACTGGTGCAGTTAACAGGCCAGCCCTGCTGCCGCTACGGCCTCGGCGCGAACTCGCTTTCTCTTGGGGTGGATCAGCTGTGGTGTGACGTGGGGTGAGGTGGATTCGTTGAGCTCCTGGGACTCGTTCTCGGGGGGTGTGGCTCTGCGGCGGGTTGTTGCACGATTCGATGCAGGAGTTGCTGATGCGGGCAGGCGAAGAAGCTGTCCGACGAGGACCGGCGAGGACTGACCGCGCTGTTCTGGTCGAACATCAACCCGTACGGCACCTTCCGCCTCGACATGGACAAGCGGCTCGACCTGCTGCCTGCCCTGGTGCCCGGGCCGCGCCGGGCGGCGGATGATGGCGTTCAAGCAGCAGGCTCGGTATCCGGCCGCTGAACCGGAGCAACACCGCCGCCCGCGTCGTGACCACCCGCAACCTTCCATGGACGTGACCCAGGCGGGAGCATTCTGGTGTCGGTGGACGGGGGTGGCAGACCATGGGGCGTAGACGGGGGTGGCAGACCATGGGGCGTAGACGGGGTGGGTGGGCCGGGTCGGCGGTGGCGGGAGCAGCCGCAGTGGTGGCGGCTGTGCTGGGGCCGGTGACCAACTACGCCAGTGACGCGGTGCCTGGCTGGGCGGCGCAGGCGTGGGTGATCTGGCCGGTGTTCGCCGTGCTGGTGGCGGTCAGCATCGGGCTGTTGCTGTGGGGCCGACATCTGGATACCGCAGCAAGGCCCCCGACGCGGCCGGCACCGGTGAGCCGACTGGCCCGGGGCCAGCAGGCTTCGTTACGCCCCCCGCATGTTCAGCGCGTGCGGGGGCGTGAGGACGAACTCGCCGTGCTGACAGGCATGCTTCGGCGGCCACAAGGCCGGTTCGCGGTGCTGTGCGCGGTCGGCGGGATGGGCAAGACAACGGTGGCCGCGCAACTGGCCGCCCAGGCCGAGGCGGCGGGCTGGCGAGTGTTTTGGGTGCGCTGGCGCGACGGTGCCGAGCTGGCGCAGCAGATGGTGCAGGCGGCGCTGGCCTGCGGCCTTCCAGAGGCAGAGCTGGAGGCCGCGCGAGCGGGGCAGGCGAGCCTGCCGGATGTGGTCTGGCGACAGTTGGGCCGGGTGCGGCAGTGGCTGCTGGTGGTGGACAACGCCGACGAGCCGCACGAGATCGGCCCGGCAGGGGAGCCGGTGGCCGACTATCGCGGCTGGATCCGTCCTTACGGCCGGGGCCTGCTGGTGGTGACCAGCCGGGATGGCAGCGAGCAGACCTGGGGTCCGTGCGCACAGCTGCTGCCACTGGCGCCGCTGCCGATGCGGCCTGCGGGGCAGGTCCTGCTGGACGCTGCTCCCGCAGCCGGCACCACCGAGCAGGCCCGAGAGCTGGCAGCGCGACTGGGCGGGCTGCCACTGGCGTTGCGCGCGGCCGGCACCTATCTGGCCGGACCCACCAGCCGCTACCGCACCTTTGCCGCCTACCGCCAGGCCCTGGAACAGGAACTGCGGTTCTTGTTGGGAGCGGCGCACCCGAATGCCTCCCATCCCCAGGTCGCCCGCGCCGTGGTGCGGCACACCTGGGAGGTTTCCTTGGATCAGCTCGCCGGGGAGGGCAACGCTTTGGCCCGCCCCGTGTTGCGACTGCTGGCCCTGCTGGCTCAGGCCCCCGTCCCACTGTCCCTGATCACCCCGGACCTGCTATCCGTCGTCACCGGACACGACGTCACCGCGGTGGCCCTGGAGGCCGCGTTCGCCGGCCTGCACCGCTACGGTCTCCTCGGCCTGCCCCACTCTCCCGGCAGCACCGGCCCGGCGTCGGGCAGCAGTGAGGGGGCGCAGACGGTGCTGCATCCCCTGATCCGAGAGATCAACGCTGTCGCCCTCGCGGCCGAGACCTCCGATCTCGCCGTGTGGCACCAGGCCCTTGCCGAGCGGCTCACCACGGCCGTGCACGAGGCCAACCAGCGCGGGCGCGCTGGTTGGCCTGCAGCCGTGCTCCTCGCCCCCCACCTGCCGCTGCTGCTCGACTATGCGGACCCGCGCACTGCCACACACCACCGCACCACTCTCAACGACCTGGCGCAGGTGCTGCAGAAGGCTGGCGCTTTCGGTGCGGCGCGCCTGCTGCATGAACGGGTCCTCGACGTCGAGACCCGCATGCTGGGCCCCGAGCACCCCGATACCTTGACCAGCCGCAACGACCTGGGCAATGCCCTGTTCGGAATGGGAGAGCCGGCCGAGGCAATAGGCCTGCTCCGGCAGACCCTGGAGGACCGCACACGAATCCTGGGCCCCGAGCACCCCGATACCTTGACCAGCCGCAATGACCTCGCATGCGCTTTGGACGGGACGGGTGAGCACGCCGAGGCGGTAGGTCTGCTGCGGCATACCCTCAACGACCGTACCCGTGTCCTGGGCCCCGAGCATCCGCATACCCTGGCCAGCCGGGACAGCCTCGGTCTCGCGCTGGACGGGATGGGCGAGCACGCACAAGCAGTGCGCATGCACCGGAGCACCCTGGACGACCGCGTCCGTGTCCTGGGCCCCGAGCACCACCTCACCCTGCTCAGCCGCCACAACCTCGCCAGCGCCCTGACCAGGGCGGGTGAGCAGACGGAAGCGATACAGCTGCTGCGGCAGGCGCTCAACGACCACGCCCGCATTCTGGGCGACGAGCATCCGCACACGCTGGCCAGCCGGGACAGCCTCGGTCTCGCGCTGGACGGGATGGGCGAGCACGCACAAGCAGTGCGCATGCACCGGCAGACCCTGGAGGACCGCACCCGCATCCTGAGCCCCGAGCACCCGGATACCCTTGCCAGTCGCCACAACCTCGCCCTCGCTTTGGCCAGTGCAGGTGAGCAGGCCCGGGCGATAGACCTGCTGCGCCGAACCCTCGATGACCGCGTCCGCATCCTGGGCGACGAGCACCCGCATACCTTGAGCACCCGCAACGCGCTGGAGACGGCGCTGGCCATGTCCACCCAACGGCCACAGAGCCGTTGGTGGCACCGGCGGCGGCGCAGGAACGTCGCAGCCGGTGGCGGTGCGAGTCGATGATGCCGGCGGTCGGCTCGGCCGCCCGTCCCTCGCTGATGCGGACCCTGCCCCGTAGCCGGTCGTGGAACGCCACATCCAGGCCCTGGCGGCGCCAGCGGCGGAAGAATGCGTAGACCCGTTCCCACGGCGGGAAGTCGGCGGGCATCGCCCGCCACTTGACGCCGTTGTCGACGACGTAACACACCGCGTCGAATATCTGCCGGTGTCAGTAGCCCTCCGGCCTTCCGCCCCGCCCTCCAGCCAGGCCGGCACCGGAAGCAGCCGCACGGCCGCCCACTCCGCGTCCGTCATGTCCGACGGATCCCGGCGCACCCGATCGGGATGATCGGCCGCGTTGCCGTACCCATGCGCGAGACAATCGCACGAGACGGCAGACGAGTTGAAACGGAAGGGCGCGGGCGCGTACAACAACGACAACAGGGCCTCCGGGAACCGCTCGGAATGGGGTCGCGTTCCTGAGCTAGCAGGAGGCCCTGCCTCCATGCACCTACTGCCGGAAGTTCACTCGACCAAGACCCCGTTCGCCCCACACGTTCCACGATCGGTCGAGACGGCTTCTGACAACCACCCAGGGGGTTGGAAATGGCTGTTCCATGGGAGCTTTTGATATCCACCGCGGGTGCTGTCACCGCCACCATCGTGGGCGTCGTTGCAGGAGGGGTCGCTGGGCGGCACAGCGAGAATCGAAAGTGGCTTCAGGAGACACAGACCTCCGCCTACGAGAGGTTCCTGCAGGCTTTCGGCGCGGTCGAGATGGAGCTGCGTGAGGCGTTCCTCGAACGGCGCAGACCTGCAGTCGCATGGGGGCCGTTCAATGCCGCGATCCAGTCGCTGAGCTTGGTGGCGAATCCCGAGGCGGCCGCAGCAGCTCTGCAGCTCTGCGATGTCATCGAGGATTTCAGCATTCTCTTCACCGGTGCTGCTCCAGGGTGAGGGCGGCCTTGCTCACCGCCGGAAGATCACTCAACCAGGACCCCTGTTCGACCTGCACGTTCCAAGATCGGTTGAGAGACGGCTTCTCACATCAAAGACAGTGACACCAGACCCCGGAACAAGCCCCGACCAGCACCAACAGACCACAGCCCCCTGTCTGCCACACCACCGTCCCAAACCCGAGAGATCGCAATCGTGCCCGTAAACCGTCCCCCGGCAGACCTACGACACCAGCTACTGAGGTTGAACTCGTGGTGTCGTGGCCCTGATCTCAGCGAAGGTGTGCCGCCACCGAAGACTGATAGCTGCGGTGTTGTCTCAACGACGCTTGATCGAGATATCCGGCTGGGAGCCTGGTGCCGTGGAAGACTTCATGGAGCAAGGACTTCGCCGCTCGATCGCTGAAGCCGACTCTCCGGCCTGGCGCGTCAGGGCAGCTGCAGGGCGACGGCTGGCGGCGGCGCCTCGGATCGAGGGCTTCGCCGATGTCCTGCACCGTCTCCTCCTGGACGCTCAGGACACCGGAGTGACTGCTGATACCGCAGCGGCTCTGTTGGCTCGGAAGGATCTGGCCGGCCTTCGTGCCGTGCTCGCGGCCCGTGCAGTGGCGGCTGACGAGGGGACGGCCGATCAGCTCGCTGCGGAACTTGACTGTGACCCACGCTGGGCGACCGGAGAGGGTGGCGACGAGCTGATCACGCAACTCCGGACGTTGACGTCGGATACTGACCCAAAGATCCGCAGCGAGGCTCTGTTGCGACTCTCGCGCATGCGCTGATCAGCCGGGTTGGCAGTGGCCAGTCATGTCGTTGCTCATCAGGGTCTGATGGTCAGGCCGGTCTCGGCGAGGCAGCCGTCTATGAGGTCGCTGCGGTACTGAATGTGCCGCAGGCCGCGTCGGATGCGCTGGATGAGGTGTTCGGGGGTGTTGAAGGCGACGTTGGAGAGCCAGCCGCGTCGCAGGAGGGACCAGATCCCTTCGACAGGGTTGAGGTCGGGTGCGTAGGGCGGCAGGTAGTAGATGGTCAGCCAGTCCCGGGCTTCGGCGAACTTCCGCAGGTCGGAAGCTTTGTGGACGTTGAGGTTGTCCCAGACGAGCACGATCGGGCCGCCGAGCTGCTGGTGCGCTGCGATCAGCAGATCTCGGTAGTCGCGCCAGGAGAAGCTCTTGCGCCCATCGCGTCGGCCGTCGTCCCGGCGCGGCCGGTAGATCAGCCGGGACCGGTGGCCGGGTTTGTAGCAGGTCAGTGCGGCGATGGATATCCGTCTGCGGGAGCGGCCTCGGACGCGCACCACCGGTGTGCGGCCTCGCTGTGACCAGGTCTTTGCCTGCGGCGGCGTCATGGAGAATCCGGCTTCGTCCTCAAAGACGAGCCAGGCTCCACGGGCCGCCGCGAGCCTTCCGCGCAGGGCCACACCTCCTTCACCCATCCGGCCACCGCGTCGTCATCCCGCTCCATCGCGCGTCGGACCGGGACCTGGCAGGACCAGCCGTTGCGGACCAGAAGCTTCCGAACGCCCTGGATCGTGTAGGTCAGGTGGAAGCGCCGGCCGATCACCGTCTTGACCCGGTCGAGCGTCCACCGCTGGTCCTCCCAGCCGTGCGCGGCCGGCCCCTTCGCCAGCTCCACCTCCAACTGTGCGAACTGCTTCTCGCTCAGTCGCGGCAGCGACGCCGGCCCCATCGACCGTAGGGCCCGTGGACCACCCTCGTTCCAGGTCCGCCGCCATCGCTGCACCGACCGGACACTTACCCGCAGGTCCTTCGCGATCATCGCGATGGCCGAACCCCGAGCGAACCGCTCGGCCGCCTGAAGCCGTAACCCCTCGCGAAACTGCTGACGTTCGGCGGTCAGCCCGCCCCCTTGTGGATACCGCATGCCCCGGTGATACCGCAGCCGACGGTCCACCGTCAGCCCTTACGACACCACGAGTTCAACCTCAGTAACAAAGCACTACTAGTGACCTGAGTCAGAGATTCGGTGGCAGTAAGCGGCGACTTTGTCGAGGATCTCGTCGGCGGTCTTCGTCCAGACGAAGGGCCGGGGCTGGTTGTTCCAGTCGGCGAGCCAGGCTCGGATGTCGCGTTCGAGGGCCTGGACGGAACGGTGGACGCCGCGCTTCAGCTTCTTCTGTGTGAGCTCGGCGAACCACCGTTCCACCAGGTTCAGCCATGAGGCACTGGTGGGTGTGAAGTGCAGGTGAAAGCGAGGGTGCGCCAGCAGCCACTTCTTGATGTCGGGTGTCTTGTGGGTCGCGTAGTTGTCGAGGATCAGGTGGACCTGAAGATCTGCCGGGACCTCCTTGTCGACCTTGGCCAGGAACTTCTTGAACTCGGCGGCCCGGTGGCGGCGGTGGAGGGAGCCGATGACCTTGCCGGTCGCGACCTCGAGGGCCGCGAAGAGGGTGGTGGTGCCGGCGCGGATGTAGTCGTGGCTTCGGCGCTCGGGAACGCCCGGCATCATCGGCAGAACTGGCTGAGACCGGTCCAGGGCCTGGATCTGCGACTTCTCGTCCACGCACAGGACCAAAGCCTTCTCCGGCGGGTCCAGATAGAGGCCGACAACATCACGGACCTTGTCGATGAACAGCGGATCCGTCGACAGCTTGAACGTCTGCGACCGGTGCGGGGCCAGTGCGAACGCCCGCCAAATCCTTGAGACGGTCGACTGCGACATCCCCGTGGCCGCGGCCATCGACCTCGTCGACCAATGCGTCGCGTTCTTCGGCGTCTCCTCCAGCGTTTTGACGATCACCCGCTCGACATCGGCGTCGGTGATCTTCCGCGGGACGCCCGGACGCGGCTCGTCGCCCAGCCCGTCCAGGCCGTGCTCGATGAAGCGCCGCCGCCAGGTGCGGACCGTGTCCGGAGCGACCCCAAGCCGCCGCGACACCTCCATCACCGAATGGCCTTCCGCGCACTCCAGCACGATCCGCGACCGCTGAGCCAAAGCCTGCGCCGTCGAACGACGACGTAACCAGCCCTCCAGCACAGCACGCTGGGCATCAGTGACCGACAACGGCGGAATCTTCGGACCAGGACGACTCATACCCAAACCAACGACAAACCTCTGACTCAGGTCACTAGGGCGTGTCCGGCGGAGCTGTTGACGACGACCCGCGCGCCGCCCGCGGCCCGCAGCGGGTAGAGCTCGCAGGCGAGGGTGAGTGCCCGAAGTGGTTGGCGGCGAGGTGGCCTTCCCAGGCCGGGCTGACGCGCCGCTCCGGGGTCGGGCTGCAGCCGCGCTGGGGCCGAGCCCGGCGGCTCGACCTGCTGATGGCCGTCGCCGAGGTCATGGCCACCGCCCGATGGCGAATCAGATGTGCAAGGACCCGATCCGGTCGGGTACGTCGTAGACGTCGGCCCGGCCGGAGTCGATGTCGCGGGTGAGGTGTACCAGCGCCTAATCGGGGGCATGGCGTGGACCGCTCAACCTGCGGCCTACATATAGGCCGCCACCAGGCCCGCTCCGAACAGCGCGTTGGCGGGCCGGGAAGAGGGCGGAGGCGGAAGACAGCATCAAGGCGGCGGCGCGCCAGTCGTTGTCGACGACGGCGCCGATCGAGGAGGTCTTCTGGCGGGCGGTGGCGGACTGCGCCCACGACTACCAGGACTCCGTCCCCGCCCTGGTGGACCGCTTCGCCCGCTACGGCCTCTTCGCACCCGAGTTCCAGCTCTACGGCCTGAACCGCCTCCAGCTGCGCAGCAACAAGCAGGTGGTCGACCTGACCGACCCGTCCACGGCCCTCCAGCTGATCGACGGCGCTGACGGCCTCGCGCCGGCGCGGATGCGACTTCGACACGGTCCCTCGAAGCCACACCCGCCCTGTCCGGCCCCTCGCGCCAGCCTTCACCGTCGCGGCGTCGTGGTCGGGTCAGTTGATGGATTCGCCGTCGTGACTGCCGCCCGCGCAGATCCACCGGCCGGACCCGGGGTCGTACTGCACCGTTCCATGGGCGTGTCGGCAGCCCGGCTCGTCGATACCGGGTGCGGCAGCCTGCACGGCGGGCGCCACGGCACCGAGAGCGGCCAGGATCGCGGCGGCTATGAAAGTGAGAAGTCGTGTACGCATGGGAGTTCCTCTGGAAACGAGCGACACCAACACGTCATGACCAGCTTCACCCAGGACAGTGTCATGCGCACCCTGGCGTGTGGCCCCCCTGTATGTGAGGGCGCAGACCTGCTCCAGAGGCGCCGTCCGCGAACAGGCGCCAGGCTGGTGTTATGGCGAACATGCCCGAGGTAACCGTAGGGCCGCCTGATGACCTTGGCTGGCGCAAAGTCTCGCTCAACGGCAAGTGCACGGGCAAGGCGCGGTCTCCCGGGGAACTCCGAAGAATTCTGCAACGTGCCGGGCTGCCACCCGGGCACCCTGTCCACTGGCTCGGCGGAGACAGCCTCGTCTGGCCGGATAAAACGGCACAGCGGCGAATAGTGGGCAGCCTCATGTCCATCGGCTTCCTGTTGACCGCTGGACTGCTCCTCAGGGTCGGCTGGATGGACAGCCAGCGCGCCCTGACCTTCGGCGAGCGACTCGCCGGATATTCCGTACTGGCTGCAGGGCTGGTGGAGCTGATCGCCGCATTGGCCACCCTCGATTACTGGCACCAACGGAAGCTAACCTATTCAGGGCCCCTCGTTCTGGTGGGGGTCGGGATCGTCTTCCTCTGCAGCTCCTCGCTCCTTCTCCTGCAGATCGGCGACCGCTTTACCGTCTGCACCGTGGTCGGGATCTGCTTCCTCATAGGATCCATCTTGGCCGGGATTGAACTCATCAAGTCCCGGGCATGGAAGGGACTCCGCAATCCCCGGCGAATAGCGATCGGCGCGATCGTCCCTACCCTGATCGCCGGTATCAACCTGGCGTATACGCAGCTCTATGTACCCACCGTAACAGCTCCGCTGATCATGAGTGGCGCCGAATTCAGGGAGGCAAGCCTGGACAGCGCCAGGTCGGTACTGCGCGTGACGGTCCATGCTTACGTGAAGAATAACGGCAGCATTCCTGTCTACATTCTGGGCAGTATCTACTGGGTCCATGGTGGGCCCGCGAACGACATCGCGCAGGTCAGAAATCCCAGTGATAAATTCAAATTGATCTACGACGGCGAATTCGTCACACCGGCGGGCCGCGAACTGGATCCGGGGGAAGAAATATCACAGGACTCGGTGGTCGACATCAAGAATCCCGATAAACTCGATTACGAGACGCTCAGGGCCCAGACCGAGGTGTACGCGATCAGGAGAGACAGGATGACACTGCCTCTCGAGTACGGGCAATCCCGAAGCTCCGTCGAGGTGCTCAAGAGGGAAGGCAAATGGAGCCCCGGGGAACCCAAGAATGCAAAGTACAGAGATGAGTCCAAAATCTCGAACAGCAGCGAGATCCTCAACATCACCCGAGGCCCGCAGTACATACGCGCGTGGAGGCTGTACTTCGGCAACTGGTCGCGCATAGACGTGGCCATATCGCCGCCGGGCAGCAGAATCACCCTCGACTCTCATGACCGCCACTACAGGCAGCGCCTCATCGACCGGTACGGCCTCTCGATGGCACGTGGCTCCATGGACCAGACACCCTTCAAGATGCTCCTGGAAAAGGCCCGCTCCGCCGAGGGGCACCCGAGCCAGGAGCAGTCAGGGCAGTGACTGCTCCGTCAGGCCGGTGAGCGGTGTTCCTCCCGACCGGGACCAACGGAAGCGAGGGGAGTGAAGCCCGGCATGCCGCAGGGCTGCGCCGGGCCGAGCCGGTGGCGGGGTATCAGGAGCTTCGGCGGCTCGTCGTCGTAGTCCTCCAAGGGGGGAGGTTACGGGCACCAGGTGGTGTCCGCCCAGAACGCGCTGGACGCGCTGGACGGGGACGTCGACGCCGTGCGCCGGGCGCTAGCTGGACCAGGCGATCCGTGTCGTCCAGCGCAGCGGCCATGGCCTCTGCGAAGGCGGGATCGTTGTCCCTGCCCCCGGCAACCGTGGCAGGCCGTCTTCCGTACCACTGGTCCGGATCGGTCATCAGTCGCAGCAGCGCCGTGCGTGTGTCGCCGGAAAAGGTCGGCGGCGAGGACCGCCAGTCGCTGATGAACCCCTGCGCCACTGCACGCCGTACTCGGGCATCGGGATGACCAGCGTGGCGCAGAAGGGTCGCCTCCGCACGGGGTCGATGTGTTCTCCAAGAGCGACCAGCACCTCGGTGAGCACAGAGAGGTCCGTCTCCTCGGCCGACCAGTCGGTGAACATGTCCAGAGCGGGACCAGCGAACGCGTCCTCGTCGCTGTCGTCGGACAGATGGGTCAGCCGGAGCACCTCGGCACCGAACAATCGGCGAAATGGTCCTGGTTCGTGCGCAGCGCTGCGGCAGCTTTCCTGCTGGCTGGTCGCGACGACCAGCCAGCAGGATGGCGACACTGCTCCATGTCGTGTGGCTCTCCTGGCCGGCGTGGGCCCACGCGCGGTCCATCAGCTCCCCTCGACGAGGTCCGGACCCCGAGCGGTTCCTCGACGTACGTGAGGATCGGGGAGGAGGTCCTCCTGCCTGCTCTGGCCGGGATCCGCACCGTACTGGAGCACCAGGCGGTCCAGTCGGTGGCGGCGTGACGGCGCGACGGCGCCACTGGACGGCCGTGATCGAGCACCAAGGCGGTGGTCCGGGCGGCACGGTTGGGGATGTGACAGGCGGCCAGGCGTCGGCTGAGGGCAGCGGCGGAGACCTGGACGTCTGGCAGGTGGCACTCGTGTTCGCGGCCCAGCCCTGGGGAGCGGGGCGGTCGGCAAGGGTGGTGGGCAGCGGGATCGGGGTCCTGCCCAGAAGAGGAACGTCGTCCCGTCTCCGGTGGTCAGGGCGGTGGTGGGTAGGGCAGCGATCCGGGTGAGGTGTTGGCCGAACAGCAGGAGGATCGCGCCGGCGGCCCGAACGTCGAGGTCAAGGCGGGAGTCGGTGAGGCACTGGTGGAGGAGGTCCCAGTGGGAGTCTTCGTCCAGGCCGACCGGGTCAGCCTTCGGGCGGTGCGGCACGAGGCGGCCGCGGGCGTCGTGGCGGCGGTGGGCCCGAACCGCCTCCCGCCAGGCGTCCTGTGCTGCCGAAGGCGTTGATGTCCCGGCGAGACGGTCTCGCTCCGGTCCCGGGAGTCAGCCGCCGCGGAGGCCCCACTCGTCGAGGCCGCCGTAGATGTGTGCTTCCAGGCACTGCGGGGCGTCAAGGCCCACGGCCTCACCCCGGTACACGGCGATGAGCGAGTCCTTGCCCCGCCACCAGGTGTCGGTCACACCCTGCACTTCAGGCACCGGCGCGAATCCGCCGAGATCCAGTGACTCGACGGCCTTGCCCTTGATCCTTGTGACGGTCCCGGCCCAGCGACGGGCATGGGCGGCCAGCGCCAGGGATTCCACCCATCCGTCCGTGTTGGCATGCAGCGGCGTCCAGTGGTGGGCATCGATGCCGAACGTACCGTCGGGGCCGATCATGAATCCGTAGGCCATGGACACCCGGCAGTCCCCTGCCGGGAACGACCAGCCTTCTGCGCGCGTCCCTTCAGGGCGGCCGGCGGCCAGGATGCGCGGACCGCCCTCGTAGAACGGAGCGGGCGGCAGGGCGAGGCCGCCCCAGCGGTCCTGGAAGGCGGAGGCCCTGTCGATCTCCGCAGCGGGGATCCCGTGCCCGAGCCACGCGTCGCGGTGTCGCCGGGTGTCCTGCCGGTGTACGCGGATGCCCTCGACCTGGACGAACCTCTGGGCCCTGCGGCTGAGGCCGGCAGGCGCGAGCGGTGCCGGGTTGTCGGCAGTCACTGGTGCTCGCGGTCACCGGCGTGGAGCACGGCCGCCGCGATCTCCCGGACGCGGTGCGGGCTGATCCCCGAGCGCTGCTCGACGGCGAGGGGATGGTCGGTGGGTTCGAGTTCGACGAAGGGGCGCTCACCGACCGGGCGGGTGTGGACGTGCGTCTTCAGGTTGAGGGTGGTGGTCGGGTAGACCGGCAGGTCGGTGGTGAGCCAGCCGAAGTACGGCTTCTCGGCTTCGCGGCCGGGAGTGTCCCACAGGTCCGCGGCCCGGGAGAAGCTCTCGCGGCTGAGCGAGACCCAGACGCCCCAGGAGAACACGTCGTCGCTGCCGAGGACCGGTATCTCGATCAGGCCCTTGACGAAGTAGTGCTGCCCACGGACCACGCACTGGTCGGACGAGAGCAAGCAATCGTCGGCGTCGGCGAAGGCCGGTTCCCATACGGCGGGGGCCTCGGCCGTGTAGTTCATCGGCAGCTCAGGGTGGTGGGCTCCGCAGCACGCGCAGGTGAACCCGAGATCACTGGTCATAGGGCTGAAGCCTAGTGATGGGCTCCGGTACCGCCTCCGGCGGGAGCCCCGCCCGCCGCCTTGCAGGGCCAGTCATCGCGCCCGGGGTGCCAACAACCGAGCTTCCACACCGTCCGAACCGTCACCCCGGCAGCCTCGGCCATCACCCCCACGTGCAGCGACGACACCGCCCCCGGCCCCTGGTCCACCGCCACAACCGACGCACCACCACACCCCGCGCCAACCGGCCGCCCTCCCCCATACCCACCGACACAACCCCGCCCTCGCCGGCCGCACGCAGGAATGGGCAACCCCGTCACAGCCACCCGCCCAACTGCTACCCGGCCTGTGGCAGCCACCTGGTCACCCCCCGACAGCCAACATCACAACTCACACCAGAGAAACCAGACACAACCCACCCGATCCTCGCTGACGACCGACCACTGCCACCAGGACACCCGCTCACACCGTCCTTGCGGGATCCGGGACGCCGGGAGGCGGGCGGGCCGGGAAACGGGGAGACTGGAGGAGAGCGTGACGCCTGACCGCTGCGGCCCGGACGGTCCGCGGCGGACGGTCCCGCGCAGGGGCCGGACCATCGACCTACGTCCGCGCGCGCCCCGGGGGGTGGGTGCCACGGCCCTGTCCAGGAGTCCCCATCGTGACGTTGACCCCACAGCGATCCGAACACCCTCGGCGCACGGCCCGACGGGCCGCGCTCCTGCTCGCCGCCGCGGCGCTGCCGGCGGCCCTGCTGGTGCCCGCGGCGCCCGCCGCAGCGGCGCCCGTGACCAAGACCTTCACCCCCGGCGCCAACCAGCGGTTCGTCGTCCCGGCCGGCGTCACCCGACTGACCGTCACCGCCACCGGCGGGCCGGGACGGTCGGCCATCGAGGGCGGAGCGGGCGGGACCGGCGCCGCCGTCACCGGCACCCTCACAGTGGTGCCGGGCACCACCTACTACGTCAACGTCGACACGGGCGGCGGAGCCGTCACCGGTCAGCGCCCCGGCGGCGGGGGCGGCGGTGCCAGTGACGTCCGCACCTGCAGCTCGGCACGCGCAAGCTGTGCCCTGACCGGCGTTCCCGGCACCGACCCCCGCCTCATCGTCGCCGCCGGCGGCGGGGGCGGCGGACGCGGCCCCAGCTTCATCGGATTCCCCGTCCGAGAGGCCACCGGCGGAGACGCGGGCGACATCGGGAAGCCCGGCGGTGAGCGACCGGACAGCGGCGGCGGGGGTGGCGGCGGAACCCAGACCCTCGGCGGCAAGGGCGGAGCCGCCTGCCCCGAGGGCTTCAGGGCCGGCACCGACGGCACGCCCGGTACCGGCGGCACGGGCGGTGGCGGATTCGGCGGGGGCGGTGGTGGCGGCGGCTGGCACGGCGGCGGCGGAGGCGGCGGCTGCTTCCTGGTCAACGGCAACGGCACCGCCGGGCCCGGCGGCGGCGGTGGCGGGTCGAACCTCGTCCCGGCGGGCGGCACTTCCGGCCCCGCCACCGGATCGGCGCACGTGTCCATCACCTACGGTTCCTGAACCGTCGTCCGTGCGGTGCACAGTACAGGTTTCGTAGCAACGCCCGACGAGGGCAAACGCCACCCCGTATGGAGCAGCAGGGCATCGGTGCCGGACCGGAACCGCGTCAAGCAGCTTTCGCAAGGCCCGGACAGAACGCTGCCGCTGGCCGCCCTTCTGCCGGTCGTGCGCGGCTCACCGCGATCGACAGGGACTGGAACTGCCCCTGGCCACTCGACCGGCAACGCCACTACCGCGTTCTGGCCGACCTGGCCGACACCGTAGCCGACGGCGTCCTGCCCGACGTCGCACCCGGCGTAATCGTGGACGGCGACGACATCGGACTATGGCTCCAGCAGCAGAAACAGCCGGCCGCCTGGGCCCGGCTCCTGCCCGAACAGCAGGACCGGCGTGTCCAGCACGACGAAGCCCGGGTGTACCGCTTCCGTACAGCCGCCGTACCGCCCGGCGCCATCGCCGCCCCAGAGCCCCGGGGCCATCAGGTGTCGCCGGTGCCCGGGACGTACCGCAGGCCGCCGTTGCTGTACAGCAGCTGACCGTTGATCCAGCCGCCCTCGGACGAGCAGAGGAAGGCCACGCGGTGGGCGCACTCGCGCGGTGTGCCCAGTCGGCCCAGGGGGGGTGGCCTGCGCGAGCGTCTCCCGGGCGCGATCGGTCATCCAGCCGGTGTCGACCCTGCCGGGGTTGACGGCGCCGGCCGTCACGCCGAGCGGGGCCAGTTCCCGGGCAGCGGCCAGCGTGATCCGGTCCAGGGCGCCCTTGCTCGCTCCGTACGGCAGGTTCCCGATAGTGGGTGTTCCGCCAGGCTGGTACTTCGAAACGGCCTGAGGATGCGTTGGGTGATGCGGACCGACTTGAGGGTGGAGGGCCGCCCGAACCGAGGCCCGGCTGAAGATCGCTACCTGGACCACCGGCTTCTGCAACCCGCGCCGCCGCCGGCCTGGTAGCCATCGAGTTCGAACGAACCATCAGCGAACCGCGCGTCAAGAGCCGTCACGAGGCTCGGGCCGCATCAGGAGGGCCTCTACGAAACCCGGGGATCGACAGTCAGCGGGCGATCGAGATCGCGAAGGGCGTGAATCCGCTGGAGCGGATGACGTGCGGTACGAAGAGGATCGCGGCCTCCGTGGCGCGGGCGGTCTGGATCCCGCCGAGATCGTTGATCCACTCCTTGCGCCAGCCGAGGTCGGTGAGCAGTTCGCGGACGGTCTGCTTGGCCTGCGGGTCCTCGCCGGAGAGGAACACGGTGGGAGGCTGGGTGAGCGTGGCCGGCGCGGTCATCACCGGGAAGAGCATGGTGTTGAGTGTCTTGACGACGTGCGTCTCGGGGAGCGCTTCCTGGAGTTGTTCGGCGAGGCTCGAGCCGGGGTAGAGCAGGTCGGCGGGCAGGCCGTCCGGTCCGTCGGTGGTGGCGTTGGAGACGTCGACGAGGATCTTGTCCCGCAGTTCTTCGCGCAGGGCGGTGAGCCGGTCCAGGGAGCCGGCGCCCGGGGTGGCGTTGATGACGATCCGGGCTGTCCGGGCGGCGTTGGCGGCGGCGCCCGGCGTGCGATCTGCCACGGTCACCTCGTGCCCGGCCCGGGTGAGGGCTGCGGCCAGGTTGCCGCCGACGCGGCCGTTTCCGAGTACTGCGATCTTGTTCATGCTGATGTGGTCCTCGTCTGTTTTCTTTTTTCCGGTTCTTGCAGATGGTCAACGGGAGAGCGTGGTGACGGCTTCGGCATGGATACCGGGCGCGGCGGCCAGGAAGCTCTCGCTCTGCGGGGTCCAGGGACGGCCCTCGGCGTCGGAGATCCGTCCGCCGGCCTCGGTGACCAGGAGCGCCCCGGGCAGCAGGTCCGCGCGGGCACCGGCGAACTGCCAGAAGGCGTCGATCCGGCCGGCGGCCACGTTCGTCAGGTGCAGGGTCGCGGGCACGGACGTGCGGACGACGAGCGCGTCGAAGAGCATCGCGGTGATCGAGGAGCCGACGCGCCGCACGACCTTCTCGTCCTCGTCCGGCCGGGCCTGGCTGGTGGCCACGATGCTCAGGCCGAGGTCCGCGGTCTCGGAGACGCGCAGCGGCCGACCGTCGAGGTGGGCGCCCGCGCCGGTGAGCGCGGTGTAGGTCTCGCCGGTCAACGGCAGGTGGACCACGGTGAGCACCGGCTGGTTCTCGCGCACGAGGGTGGCGGTGACCGCCCACTCCGGCAGGGCGTGCAGGTGGTTGACGTTGCCCTCGGCCGGATCCACGACCCACCACTCGCCGGGCGGCAGCGCCCCTCCGTCCAGCTCGTCCTCCACCCAGCCGGCGTCGGGGCGAAGGCGCGTGAGGCGGGGGCGCAGTATGCCGAGGGCCGTGTCGTCGTTGGCGGCGAGCGCGCGCATCAGCTCTTCGCGGTTCTGGTAGCGGACCACCTCGCCGAACCGCTCGCGGAGCGCCGAACCGGCCGCCTGCACCGCGACCGAGGTCTGGTCGAGCAGGTCGGCGTCGGAGATGGTGAGGTCAGTGGTCTGAAGCGTTCCGGACATGGTGGTACTCCCGTCTGAGCAAGGGGTGATGAAGGGGATTCCGGGCCAGGCCGTGCGTTCCGTCCTGCGCCGTGGTGACGACGCTATACACCCCCTGCCTTAACATCAAATGCATGTCAAGCACGTCTGGGATTACTCCCATGCAACTGGATTTGAACCTGCTCACCGCGCTCGACGCGCTGCTGGAGGAGGGCAGCGTGGCCGGGGCGGCCGCACGCCTGCACGTCACCGCCCCCGCGATGAGCCGGAGTCTGGGCCGGATCCGGCGCACGACCGGGGACCAGATCCTGGTGCGCACCGGCCGCACCATGACCCCGACGCCCTATGCGATCGCGGTCCGGGAACAGGTGCACGAGCTGCTGCACCAGGTCCGGGGTGTGCTGGCACCGAGCCGTGAACTCGATCCGGCAACGCTGGAACGCACCTTCACACTCCGCTGGCACGATTCCCTGGTCGCCCTGAGCGGTCCCGCACTGCTCGCGGCCGTACGCGGACAGGCGCCGGGCGTGCGACTGCGCTTCGTCGCGGAATCGAGCACCGACACCCCAGAGTTGCGGCGCGGGGAGGTCGACCTGGAGGCGAACGCCAACCGCCCGAGCGCGCCAGACATCCGCGCCGAGCACGTGGGCGAAACCCGCCTCGTCATCGTCGTGCGGCAAGGACACCCCCTTACCCGCGTCAAAACCGTCACCGCACAGCAGTACGCCGCCGCTGAGCACGTCACCGTCTCGCGGCGCGGAAACCTCAGCAACGCCCTGGACGAGGCCCTCGTGCCGCTCGGCCTCACCCGCCGCGTGGTGGCGGCCGCCCCCACGGAAGCAGCCGCGCTGGAGTTCGCGCGCGGCACCGACCTCCTGATCAGCGTCCCCGAAATCACCACACGCACCGCGGCCGCCGACCTCGGCCTGGCCGTACTCCCCCTGCCGCTCGAACTCCCCTCGGCACCGGTGTACCTGTCCTGGCACCAGCGCTACGACACCGACCACGCCCACACCTGGCTGCGCGCACTGGCGCGAACCGCACTGACCGCATGCGGAGCGTCATAGTCGATCTCGCTCACTCGGTCGACTCCTGGCCGATGAGCAGGTCGAGCAGGCCGGCGGGGCGTTGTCGCCGAAGACGCGTGCGGCGAGTTCAGACGCCCGTCCGAGAATTCTGCCGCGACCTGGGCCGCCGCCGTCTCGGGACTGGCGAGGATGGCGGCGCTCGATTCCTGCGGTTCGTTGAGCGCGACGTAGGTGTGGAGAACGGCGTCGGCCTCTCGATGGCCAAGTCCTCTTGCCGACTGCGACGGCAAACAGGGAACCGTCGCCGGCGGCCTCGGCCGTTGCGGGGTGGCGTTGGTCGGCGTCGTACAGGTAGGTCTCGATGGACGACGTGCCGACGTATTCGGGCTTCGCGTCGGAGAGCAGCGGCCGGATCCTCGACCAGGCGCCGTCCGCGCCGACGAGGAGGCCGGTCCTCACGGTTGGCCTGTCGGCGAAGGTCACCTCATGCCTTACGTCTCCGCGGGGGCGGACACTGGTGACCTTGTGCCCCCACTGGATCATCTCGTCGGGCAGCGGGTTGAGCAGTATCCGACGCAGGTCTCCGCTCGAAGCGCTCGCCGGGCTCGGGGTGGAATGGGCGCTAAGACTCCGCGAGGCCGCGGAGAACCTAAATGCGTCGACAGCACCCCTCGGCACCCGGCACAGTGGCCACCCGTGACGAGCAGTGAACTGTGGACCCGTGCGACCGCCGGCCGCTACGACGCCGAGGAGGCCGAAGCGTCCTCGGCCGCCGTTCTCGGACCGACCCTCGCCTTCCTGGCCGAGCTCGCCGGAGACGGCCGGGCGCTGGAGTTCGCCATCGGAACCGGACGGGTGGGAGTCCCGCTCCGGGAACGCGGCGTGCCGGTGGTGGGCGTCGAACTGTCCGAGCACATGGCAGCGGTGCTGCGGCGCAAGGTCGACGAGGGCACCCTCCCGGTAGTCATCGGGGATATGGCCACCACCGTCGTTCCCGGTGGGTTCACCCTGGTCTATCTCGTCTACAACACCATCACGAACCTGCTCACGCAGGACGAGCAGGTCGAGTGCTTCCACAACGCCGCACGGCATCTGGAGCCCGGCGGCCGCTTCGTCATCGAGCTGGGTGTGCCGCCGCTGCGGCTCCTGCCGCCCGGCCAGGTCGCGGTGCCGTTCGACGTCTCTCAGCAGCATCTCGGCTTCGACACCTTCGACCTGGTCGAGCAGATGCTCGTCTCGCACCACTTCACCCGCGACGGCGACGACGGCCACTACCGCCGCGAGAACTCCCGGCACCGGTACGCCTGGCCGGCCGAGCTCGACCTGATGGCGCGGATCGCTGGGCTCGAACTGGAGCGTCGCGTTGCGGACTGGGACGGGTCCCCATTCACCCAGGACTCCGCGAAGCACGTCTCCGTGTGGCGCAAGCCGGCCTGAGGTCGGCCACCGGGCCATAGACGTCGGCGGCCGTGCCTGTCTTGAACTTCTACCGGGAGTTCAGGCGGCCCCAGCAGATCAGTGCGCATCCGAGGGCGAGGAAGGCTTCGTGGATGTCGTCGCGGATCTCCCAGCGGATCCGCAGGCGGCGGGACCAGTGCGGGTGGGCGAGTGCTCGCTCCACGACCCAGCGTTGCGTGCCCAGGCCCGAGCCGTGCTCGGTGCCCCGGCGGGCGATCAGCGGCTTCACGCCGAGATCCCGGACGAGGCGACAGTCCAGGGCGTTCACGCTGCGAAGCTTGGCCAGAAGGACCTCGTGCAGCCGGGGCCAGACTCCGGCCTCGGTCCACTCGGCCAGGCGGCGCCAGCAGGTCATGCCCGAGCCCCTTCGTCCTTCTCGGCGTTGGTGCGGCGATTCCCATTCGTACGCTGAACGCAAGCGCTCCCAGCCTGTCAGGGCATAGGATTTCACCTCCGTGCTCATGACACGCGACTATCGAAGGGAACCCGGGGTGGGGGACTTATCGAGCGCAGCGGACGTTCAGCCCCTGGAAGAGGGTGATCCGGTCAGGCTCGGCCGCTTCCCGTTGATCGGTCGGCTCGCAGCCGGGGGCATGGGTCGGGTCTACCTGGGCAGATCACTTACTGACGGCGTGCTGGTGGCCATCAAGTCTCCGCTGGCGGAGGCCGGAATCAGCACCGTGGACCGCAGACGCTTCGCGCGTGAGGTGAAGGTGGCCCGGCGGGCGGAAGGCTCGCGTACCGCGCGGGTACTGGGAGCGGATGCCGAAGCCGAGTGGCCGTGGCTCGCCTTCGAATACATTCCGGCGCCCTCGTTGGCGGAGCTCGTCATGAAGGCCGGGATCCTGGCCGGCCCTGCGGCCCGGTGGGTGACGCGTGGCGCTGTGGAAGCGGTCTGTGAGCTCCATCGGCACGGCATTGTGCATCGGGACGTGAAGCCCCAGAATCTGCTGCTGCCCCTGAGCGGTCCGCGGCTGATCGACTTCGGCATCTCCCACGCAGCCGATCTGACACGTACGCAACTGACGTTGGGCACGGTGGCCTTCACCTCTCCGGAGCAGGCACGTGGTGAACCTTCGACAGCAGCGTCGGACATCTACTCACTGGGTGCGACGCTCTTCCACCTTCTCGTCGGCCGCCCCCCTTACCCGGCCGGTATGGAGATGCCGGCACTGCTGAGGTATGTGGCGGAGGCGGATGTCGACCTGACGGGGCTGCCCGGTGAACTCGCACCGCTGGTAAGGGACTGCCTCGCGTTGCGACCCGGCGACCGGCCGGCGGCCGAGGAGCTGGTGAACACCCTCACGGCCGAGCTGGCCGAAATGCCCACCCTGGCAAGTGGTGAAGGCTGGCTGCCCAGTTCGTGGAACGTGATCATCGAAGCGTACGCGCGCCAGGGCCGCGAGCTCGCAGTCGATCCCCGGGCGGCCCTCCGTGCAGCCGACGCCTCGCCCGAGCGGCTCGCGAGGTCGGGAGGAAACCTGCCACCCCCGCCCGGCGCGGCAGCGCCTGCCGCGGAGGCCGCCCCGGTCCCGACGGCACACCTGACCACCGCCCCCGAGGATGAGAGGCCGCAACCCGACAAGCGCCTCGCAGGGGCGCGGAGCCGGGGTGAGAGTGTCTTCGTGCGGTCCGTACAAGGGCTGATGGCTACCGCGCTGTTGTTGCTCGGCGGCGTATTGGCCTACGGCTATTACCAGAACCGGCAGGCCGAACAGCCCGGGCCGATCGACCGGGCGTTCGCCGGGATCAAGGCCGGCGACTGCACCCTGACCGGCCTCGATCCTGCGGGCCGGTGGCTCGCCCCCTCACCCGAGATTACGGATTGCGGCGCTCCCGGTGCGCGCTGGCGCGTCATCTCCTCCAGCGACAAGGGAACAGCGGATCGCTGCGGGGCTCCCTACGCCGCGGTGTCCTGGAACCGGTCCAGTCGGGCAGGCACCGTCAGCCTTTGTCTCGAACGCATGTTTTATTCGGACGAGTGCGTGATCGGTCCTCAGCCCGACTCCGCAGTCCTCACCGAGGTCACGCCGCTGACGAACGCGCCCGTCTTCGCCACGACCGTCACGTGTTCGGATACCGCCCCGGCCGGCCTCGCCATTCTGCGCGTGCTGAAGTACGGGCTGTCCGATGCGGCCTGCCCCCCGCAAACACGGGTCCGCTACAGGTTTCCTGACCGGGGGAGGATGCTGTGCCTGACGACGGTGTGATCCTGCGGCCGCTCCACCGGGCAGACCCCGCCTCACTGGGCCCGTACCGGCTTCTCGGACGCATCGGCGCGGGCGGCATGGGGCGCGTCTACCTCGCGACCCGCAGCGGGAGCGAGGGGCTGTACGCCGTCAAGACCCTTCTGGTCGAAGGCCTGACGACCGACGTGGACCGGGCCCGGTTCGCCCGCGAAGTCAAGATCGCGAGACGGGCGGCCGGACTCCGAACGGCCCGGGTGTTCGACGCCGATCCGGACGCCCCTCTGCCTTGGCTCGCGACGGAGTACGTCGCAGCGCCTTCCCTGGGCGAGCTCGTGACACGCTGCGGCATCGCTCATCCCGCCGCCGTCGCCGACATCGTCGCCGACTGCGCCACCGCTTTGGAATCGCTGCATTCCGCCGGCGTGGTCCACCGCGACCTGAAGCCGCACAACATCCTGCTGACCTCCCAGGGGATACGGCTCATCGACTTCGGCATCTCCCATGCCACCGACGTGACCCGCACCCATGTCACGCTCGGCACCACCGCCTACATCGCTCCCGAACAGGCACGCGGTGAACCGGCCACAGCCGCGTGCGACATCTGGGCACTGGGCGCCACGCTCTGCACCCTGGCCTCCGGCAAACCCCCGTACCCCGATACCGGTGACCCGGTGCGCCTTCTGGCACTCGTGTCCCGGGCATCAGTCGATCTCACCCACGTCCCCGCCCCCGTACGTCACCTTGCAGAAGCGTGCCTGGCCGCAAACCCGGCCGACCGGCCCACCGCGGCAGCATTGCGCGCGCTGGCCGAGCGGTATGAAACCCCGCGCCGGTGGCTCCATTCGGCTGCAGCAGCGCCGCCCGACAGTTGGGCCGCGCTGATAGCCGACTACCAGGACGACGGACTGGACCTCAGGGACGAGTACGCCGCCGGTCGGCCTGCTCCCGGCACCAAGCAAACACAGCGCATCGCAGGCCTGACGCCACTTGGCTGGCGAGCCGCAGGCAGCTTGATCACCAACCTCACCGTGCTGATCGTCCTCGGGGCGGCAGGCCTGCTCACGCTCGTCACCGTCATAGCGGTTCTCGTGGTCGCTCTCTCCGCTCACTGACTTGGCGAGGCGGCTGTCAAGATCAGATCTTCACGACGAGGTGAAAGTTCACGAGACCGCGACAGAGCTTGTCTACGTCAAGCCTGGACCAGAACCTTCACATGGCAGCGATTGTTCGTCCGCCAGGGCAGCAGTTGGTGAGCTTGAGGCTCATGGTTGTTCACGCCGTATTCGCGCACGGTCATGGCTGCCGTGCGCGCTGCCGAGCTGGGGGCGCTCGGCGGTAGCAGGTCGATCACCATGTCGATCGGGCCGTCGGCCGCCGCGGACATCGCGGCGCGGTCGCCGGCCTCGTCCCCGGTGAGCGGGACCGGGCGCACGCGTGCACCGAACCTCTCGGCGAGCAGGTCGAGCGCGGCCTGGTTGCGGCCTGGGGCGATCACGCGGCCCGCCCCCATGGCGAGCGCGACCGCGACCGCACTGCTGCCGAGGTTGCCGGTGGCCCCGTTGACGAGCAGCGTCTCACCGGCTGCAAGTCCGCCGGCCGGCAGCCCGCCGTAAGGGATGACGTGCACGCCGCGCGCGGCCCAGCGGGCCGGGTCGTCCCCCGCCGCTGCGGGGAGCGGGAAAACGTTCTTCGTCGGGATCCGCATGAGCTCGGCGAACGATCCGTCGTGCAGGGACCGGGCGAGGCGCGCGCCGCCCTCGCCGCGGGAGCTCCAGCCCTGGAGGGTGATGTCGGGCGTCAGGGCGTCGTCCCGCGAGCGCACGGTCGAGTCGCACCACACCAGGTCGCCGGGGCGCAGCCGGGTGGCGTCCGGGCCCACGTGGACGACCCGTCCCACTCCGCCGATCCCGGGCACGACGGGAGGGCAGGGGGTAGTGCCGCTCGCCGCTGAAGACCTCGGCCGCGTATGGCGCCAGGCCGCCTCCCTCGAACGAAGCGCGGGCACCGCCCTGTTCGAACGCCGCCCCGACGGGGTGCGGCTCACCCCCGCGGGTTTGACTCTGCTGCGCCACGCTCGCACGATCCTGGACTGTCTGACGGCGGAGGAGCGCGACCTCACCGGCACCGTCTCGCGTACCGAACTGGTGCGGATCGGGCTGTTCCTGAGCGCGGGCGCGGCCATCCTGTCCCCCTCACTCACCCGCCTCGCGGCGACCGACCCGCAGATCACGGTCACGACTACCGAGGGCACCACGCCCTCCCTGATCCGGGCACTGCGCGCGGGCTCGATCGACCTCGCCGTGCTCACGTCCCGCCCTCCCCACCGCCCCTTGGACGGCGAGTCGCCGCGCCTGCACGTCGAAACCGTCGCCGACACCGAACTGGTCGTGGCGGTGCCTTCGACCGGAGGGTTCGCCGGCCGCACCGCGGTGCACGTCGACGAACTGGTCAACACCCCGTGGATCACCACCCCGGTGTCAAACGCCGAGCCGCTGCTCGGCGTCTGGCCCGGCCTGCCCGGACGGCCGCACATCGTCCATTGCGCGCGCGACTGGCTGACGAAGCTTCAGCTGGTCGCCGGTGGATTCGGGGTGACGACCGTGCCCTCGCGACTCTCGCCGGTGCTGCCGCCCGGGGTGAGCCTGCTGCACGTCGAAGGCGCACCTCCCGAGATCCGCCGGGTTCTCGTGGCGCGACTCCCCGGCCGCCCCGCCCCAGCGATCACGGCCGTCACCCGCGCAATCGCCTCGACGACCTGATACGTGCCGACGAGACCGTCAGACTCGGTGCCGCAGCCCGCCGAGGGCGCACACCATCACGTGGACCTCGGCATTGGCCAGGCCCCTTTCAACAGGAGCCCCCGTTGTCGTCCAGGTCCTCGACCGCGTCGTCCGCATCCATCTGCCCGTCTTCGCGACCCTCGACGAACCACAGCACATCGACCAAAGCCCCGGCTGCACGAGGGGCGCTCAGGGGGCGGTGCGTGAGCTGATGTCTGTTTCCGGGTGAGGCTGGGACAGGGCTGCTATCCAGAGTGCTCGGCCTGCTACTGCTTCCTGGTGAAGCTGCCGGTGTCGGCTTCGGTGAGGATGCCCGGCTTGACCACCCTGACACCTGTCAAGGGCCCGCTGCTCACGGCAACACCGAGGGCCGGCAAGGCTGGAGGATCACCATCCCGTAGTTCCCGGACCGCGCTTGCGCGGCGTGACCGCGACACCGGTCGGCCCGTCGCCGACGGGCACCGTGCCGGTAACCCGCGCGGCTGCCGTGTCGATGACCGACACCGTGTCCGCTTCGAATTCACTGACATAGACGTGGGAGCCGTCGGGGCCGACGGCAAGTCCGTTGGGGCCGGCACCCACCTCGATGGTGTCCGTGACGCCGAGGGTACGGGTGCTGATCACCGACACGCTGTTCGACCCGATATTGGCCACGTAGACGTGGCGTCCGTCAGAGCCGGCGCCGATGCCGGCGGGCTGCACTCCGACCGGGATGCGGGCCGTGACCGTGTTGCCGCGGGTCTCGATCACCGTCAGGTCGTCCGAGATCAGGTCCGAGACGTAGAGCTGACGGCCGTTCGGGGTGAGGGCCAATGCGGTGGGACCGTTGCCCACGGGGACCGTGTCCACGACCGTGTCGGTGTCGGTCCGGACCACTGAGACGTCGTCCGAAGCCGCGTTGGCGACGTAGAGGCGGGAGCCGTCCGGCAGTACGGCCAGGCCCAGGGGCGAGTCCCCCACCTTGACGGTGTCCGTGACCTTCCGCGTGCGGGTGCTGATCACCGAGACGTCGTCCGACCTCACGTTGGCCACGTACGCGTGCCTTCCGTCCGGTGAGATCGCGACCCTGCTGGGCTCGTTCCCCACGGCAATGGTGTCGATGACCGTCCTGGTGCGGGCCTCGATCACCGACACTGTGTCCGCCGCGGAGTTCGTGACGTAGACGTGCGAGCCGTCGGGAGTCACGGCCACGCTGTCGGGCCCGTCACCCACGCGAACACCGTCCACCACCGCGTCGGTGCGTGTGTCGATCACCGAGACCGTGTCGGAGCGGAGGTTCGCGACGAAGGCGAAGGCGCCCGGCCGTGCGAAGGCGTTCGGTGCCGGCGCCGCGAGCGTCCCCGGTGCGCTCGCCAGCGCCGCGAGTGCCACCGCCAGGGCCACGCCCACTCGACGCCCGGTCCCCTGAGTCCGTGTCATGGACCACAAGCTACGGCTCGCGGTACTGGTCAGAGGTGAGGCTCGCCCCGAGGGAAGACCAGGGCGGAGGATCAGGTGCTCGGCCTGCTACTGCTTCCTGGTGAAGCTGCCGGTGTCGGCTTCGGTGAGGATGCCCAACTTGACCAGGCGTTCCAGTTTGGCGCGGGTGCCCTCGATGTTCTTCGGCACCAGTTGGTGGTTGAGGGCTTCGCAGACGTCCCGGGCTCGCAGGAGGCTGATCACGTCGTTGAAGACGGCGAGGATGCGGGGGGTAGTCCGGGTGTTCGGGCAGGTCCGGCGGGGTGGCCGGGAGCCGGTCGGCGAGAGCGGTGACAGCCTTCCGTGGGATCGCGAGGTGTTCGAGGTGGGTCTCGGCCTCCCGCAGCCGGGCCAGCAGGTCGCCGATCCGGGTGCGGAGGTCGTCGGCCGAGGCCCGCGCGGCGTCTTTCTGGATGCCGCGCGCGTCGAGCAGGGGTTGGAGGTTCACACGCTCACCATCTGCGGATCGCGCCAGGTGGGGGTGCTCTCGCCGGTGAGGCGGCGGGCCATGACCTGGGTCATGGCCCAGTAGATGCGGAAGACGGACGGGGCCGGGCGGTGCTCGTAGGCGCGGAGCAGACGCCCGGTGCAGCTCGTGGAGGCGGGGACCCCGGCGGCGGCGTGGACACTCTGGGTGTCCGGGCCCACCAGGGTCGGGTCCTCCAATCGGCGGGCCCTCTCACGGACCTGGCAGCGCAGGAGTTCGTGGATAGCCTGGTCGGTGCCGTCATCCCGCCAGGCGGCGAAGTAGTAACACGTCGCGCTCTTCGGCGGCAGGTCGTGCGGGAGCCACACCCACACCATCAGTCGATGCCAGAACCACCCCAAGCCTCACGAACCGGCCTCTCAGAAGATCAACGGCAGAGGCAGGTCATCCCACGACACGCCACTGACATCAGTCTTCGTGGGACGCCACAAGAAGTGGACCAGAGCTCACTCAACGACCCTGGCCGTTACCGTTGAAGAAGAACGGGCGGGTCCGCTTCCCGTCATAGCCGCGGGGAACCAACGGGTTCCCGTCAGCAGGGGTCCGGTCGGCCACCAAGCGCCCAAGGAACCTGAGGAAGCGTTCCCATCGCGTGTAGACGGCCGGGACCGGCGAGGCAGGAACCTCGCCCTCCGAGCGCACATAATGCCCCCGGTCGGTCCCATTACCTTCCATCGACCGCTCGTCCCGCATCGGAATCTCCCTTGAAGGACCACACAGCGTGGGCAACGTCCGATCCATCATCCTGACAGGCACCGGCAGCTCCGAGCTGCGCGAAACCCTTCACCCCTATTCAGCCACAAACAGAGCAGGGGCGGAACGGTCAACAGCGCCAACGCTCAAAGACCCGCGGACCGGAACAGGCCCACAGCCCCGAAAAAGCCCCACTTGCCGGAACACCGCCACGGCCGGCCCGACCGTCGCACCTCCGCTGCGCTGACGGTCTTCAGCCAACGTCACCCGGTCGCCTGCGCCACGAATGCGCGGGTGTTGCTCCGGGCGGTGACGTGCGGGGGCGGCTCGATGCCGTCCGCGAGCAGGGTGTCGGCCTCCGGTTCGCCCCAGGTCGCGACCAGTGGGAGGACTCCCGCCCAGATTCCGAGGGCGGCGTCGGGGCCGTCGCCGTCCTCCGGGCCGCCGGTGCTCGTCTTGACCGACGCCTCCTCGAGCGAGATGCAGAGCAGCGCGGTCGCCGCCATCTCCTTGGCGCTGGGCTGCCGCGCGTAGTCCCACTGCCCGGGTGTGGCCTGCTCGGTCAGGCAGCGCAGACCCTCCAGCTTCTCCTCCGTGTCCGTGACCAGACGCGGGACGCCGTAGATCATCGCGCTGCGGTAATTGACGCCGTGCTCGAACACCGACCGTGCGAGCACGAGGCCGTCCACGTGCGTCACGGTCACGCACACCGTCGCCCCGGGTGAGGCGACCAGGCTTCGGCTGGCCACGGACCCGTGGAAGTAGAGGTTGCGGCCGTCGCTGCCGTAGACGGTGGGGACGACCATGGGGTACCCGTCGACGACCACCCCCAGGTGGCACATGAAGCCCGCGTCCAGGATCGCGTTGAGCACGGCACGGTCGAGACTTCCCTGAGCCCTCAGGCGACGGTGACGGGTTCGGTCCACCTCCGGCAGCGTGGAGGGAAGTTGGCTGTAGTTCACGTACGCCTCTTTCACAAGTGCGTTATGCATCAGGGGACTTCACGCATGGCGGACGGGCCGGGGCATGCGGCAGGAACCCGCGGACCCGTCGGTGCGATGGACCCGACGCTACCGATATCGCCATTGCTTTGCCAGCATTCAACGAAATCAGTTCATCGAAGGCTGCAACACAACGGAAACCCTCGCCCAGCCTCCACCTCAGGCCTCCCGCAGCGACGAACGCCCCCCTCGCACCCGGCACACCACCCACCTTCAGTTACTTAAAAGTAATATGACGGCTATTCAACTGCCTGTCGCTTCGCTGCCAGACTCCTGCTCTCAGCACGCAAGGAGCCCACTTCAGTGACCGACGCCGCCAGCACCGCCCTGCAGCATCTGCGTGACGTACATGCCTTCCAGTGGTACGTCATACCGCTACTTCTGATCGTTCTGTACGTCTACGCCACCGAGGTGGAGCGGCGTAACTGGAACGTCTTCTTCGCCGGCCTGGCCTTCTGGGGCATGGACTGGTTCAACGAGATCTGGAACGCCCTGGTCTTCCACTTCACCGGACGGGCCCCGGTATGGGGCGCGCCGGGCGGTGATTCGGCCTACCTGATCCTGATCGGCCTGAACATCGAGATCTGCTTCATGTTCGCGGTGTTCGGCGTGGTCGCGGCCAAGTTGCTGCCGGCCGACAAGTCATTGCGCGTGCTCGGCCTGCCCAACCGGTGGGTACTGGCGGGCGCCGGAGCCGCCGCGGCGGTCGGTGTGGAGGTCGCCCTCAACCAGGTGGGCGCGCTCACCTGGGAGTGGTCATGGTGGCGAGCCGGCATGCCCCTGCTGATCTGGCTGATCGGCTACATGCCTTTCTTCCTCGTCAGCTACTGGGTCCACGACCTGCCCAAGGTCAAGTCCAAGGCCATCGCGGTGGGTTCACTGCTCACTCTGGACGCCGTCGCACTGGTCGTCTTCATCTCTCTCGAATGGATCTGACATGCTTCGCTCCTTACTGGCCGCCTCCCTCCTCACGGCGGTGACCCTCGCCCCGGCCACCCCAGCCGCAGCCACCACTGGTCCGTGCCAACTGGCCGGAACCGCGGGCCTGGCCGACCTCATACCGGGCAACAGCACCCTGGGGCTCTCCGCGCTGCAGCCGGCGGCCGTCGAACTGCCGTCGCAGATCAACCTGCGGGGGACCACGGGCACCTTCAACCGACGGTGGTCCTTCGCCCTGCGTGAGGGCCGGATGTACGTCAAGGAAGCCTCCACGACCGGTGGTTGGCGCACGATGGCGCTGCCCGCCTGCCTGGCCGGCCACGTCACCGGGATCTCCGTGGACGACGACGAGCTGGTGGCGCTCGACGAGGGCGGCAACATCTACACGATGGACCATGCCCTCAACGCGCCTTGGACGTGGAACTGGACACAC
Source organism: Streptomyces sp. NBC_01276 (assembly GCF_041435355.1). Lineage (GTDB taxonomy): Bacteria > Actinomycetota > Actinomycetes > Streptomycetales > Streptomycetaceae > Streptomyces. The sequence goes on along the minus strand of NZ_CP108442.1, from coordinate 8,124,323 downwards.
CGCTACGGGGCCCCGCTGTGGTTGGGCGGCGGCAACACCGTCCCGTACCGGTCGGCCCGCTGGACCTGGTCCGTCCTGTCGCCCGGCGAGGACAAGGTGTGGCGCGACACCGCGGGCAACGATCACCCGGCGGGCGGCGCCAAGGTCTCCCACGTCTTCGCGCTCAGCGATGACGGCAGCCGCATCACCTATGTCGACCCCTGGCTCCCCGCCGACCACAGCTACGAGATGTCCACCCCGCTGCGCGGACGCTTCCAGGCCCAGGCGCTGTCCACCGCCGCCTCCACCTCGTTCGTCATCAACCGCTACGGCGACATGTACACGCGCCTGTACGACTTCGACATCGCCGGATCCGACAAGGTCTTCTTCAGCTACTCCTACGAGGACCAGCGCGGCGCGACCTTCCCGAAGATCCAACTGCCCGCTCCGGACTGGATGCGCCAGCCCAAGATCCCCGGACAGGTCACGGACCGGATCTCGATCCACAAGACCGGCGTCGGATCGGACGCCCGGGAACTCCGGGTAGAGGGCAGCGACCAGGGTCACGCCGGCTACTGGAGCAAGACCCTCACCGCATCCCAGTGGACCTTCACCCCCACCGACGAGCCCCTCGAAGGCCATGTCCTTCAGAACACCCCCTCCGACCGCTCCACGGACACCCTCGCGGCGCCCTCCCCCTACCACTTCGCCGGCGCGCTGGGGCAGGCAAACGCCCGCGTCCGCGAGTTCGACGTCGCGGTCGAGGGCACGCCCCTGATCCTGGAGGCGGACGGCCAGGAGCTCCAGCTCACGCTCCACACGGTCGACGGTCTGCGCCAGACCCCCCAGGCTCCGGGGCTCACCTCCCAGCCGAGAAGCTTCAACGGCTCCGTCGAGGTTCCGCAGGCCGTCCTCGACAACCTCGACTCCTACCGCCCCGCCCTGCGTGACCTCGTCCGCGACCGGCTCAAGTCCGCCCGGTTCACTGACACCGACGTCACCGTCACCGACCAGACGATGACCATCGCCCGCCTCGACCTGTCCCTGAACCGCACCTGACGAGCAAGCACCGCCCCTTCCCGACCGGGTGGACGCCGAGACGCCCGGGCGCCTCGACGTCACCGGGCGGGGCGGCGGCGCCCGGCATGCAGCTGGTCAGCGCACGGAAGACGGTGGCGGGGGCCCTGGACGGCCCGGCCGTTCCTTCCGGCCCAGGATGTCCCGGCGCGGGGCGCGGAGACCGTGGCCGGGGTCCCGATGGCGCCCAGCCGGTTCTGCCCGGGCCCGATCCGTTCGGCGTCGGCTCCGGCTCCGGCCTGCCGGGCGGCTTCCAGGCGCCGCTCGTGCTCGCCGCGCTCGCCGCTCGCCCGCCGTGTCCCGCGGCGGGTCGGGCGGCGGGCCCGACGGGCGCCGGTGGGGTACGAGGGGCCGCGGACGGGACGATGGCGCCCGGACCGGGCCCCACGCCTTCGAATCCGTTGTGGTCGACCTCAGCCGGAGGCCGTGTAGGCCATCAGCGCGTCGCCGGAGGAGAGGACGTGGGCGATGGCGAGGCCGGTGTACCGTTCACCGGTTTCGGCAAGTCGTTCCGGCTTCCCAGCCGCCCCGTGGTGAGCCGCGCCCGTCGCGGGAGGAACAGTTCCTACGCCACCGCCGGAGCCGGAGGCGGGCGGGCACGGGCTCGCCGGGGCGGGCCGGTGACGAAGCGCGGGCGGGGTGTGGGGGGATCATGGATGGGTGCGAAACCTTCCAGGGCGTGACCAGGGGGACGAACCGCCCGAGCCCTCCGGACCCGCCGAGGGCATCGCGGGGGCCGGTCAGCGGGCACTCGGCGAGGCCCTGATCCGGGTCTGCGCGACTGCGGGGGCGTCCATCGGCATGCTCTACCTGCCCGACCCCGCCCGGCGCGTCCTGCATCTGGCGATGACCCTGGGCCTGGCCCGTGAGTTCGCGCTGCCCTGGTCCCGGGTGGTCGTGGACGATGCCATCCCGGTGGCCGACGCGGTCCGCGAAGGACGGTTCGTCTGGCTGGGCGGCCAGGAGGAGACCGCCCGGCGCTACCCGCGCCTCGGCCTGGTCCTGCCGTACGACTTCGCCCTCGCCGCCGCCCCGCTCGTCCCCGACCCGGTGCCCGAGGCCGCGGAGCCCACGGGGGCCGGTCTCGTCCTCATGTGGCCCGGCTCCCACGCGCCCTACCTGACCGCCCGGGAACGCGACGCCGTGGACTCGGCCTGCGGCCGTCTCGCGAACCACCTGCGCCGGGCCGCCGACGCCGGACACCCCGTCCGTCCGCCGGCGCACCCGGTCATGCTGCGACCGCTTCCCCCTCCCACGCCCGGACCGGCCGAGGCCGCCGCCGCCATGGCCTTCATCCGCCGGCTGCCCGGAGGCAACTGCGCACTCGATCTGAACGGCACCATCACCTTCATCACCGCCGAGGCGGCAGAGATGCTGGGCGCACCCGTCTCCCGGCTCCGCGGAGCCCTCCCCTGGGAAGCACTGCCCTGGATGGACACCCCCGTCATCGAGGACCACTACCGGGCCGCAGCGATCAGCCGGCTGCCACGCAGCTTCACCGCCGCGCCCCCGATCGGCCGCTACCTGCGCTTCGACCTCTACCCGGACGACACCGGGATCAGCGTGCGCATCACCCCGGTCACCGCCGATGAGCCCCTCCCGCCGCCCACCGCGCCGAGTGCCGTCCCCGCGGAGCCCTCACCGAGCCGGGCCACCGCCCTCTACCAGCTCATGCACCTGGCGGCCGCCCTCACGGAGGCCGTCCACGCCCGCGACGTCGTCGACCAGGCCGCCGATATGCTCGTCCCCGCGCTCGGCGCCCAGGCCCTGGCCCTTTTGGTGGCCGAGGAGCAGCGCCTGCGCATCGTCGGCTTCCGCGGCTACACGGCCGAGCTCATGGCCCGCTACGACGGCATCCCGCTCAGCATCCACACGGCCAGCACCCATGGCCTGCGCACGGGCGAGCCCCTGTTCTTCGCGACCGCCGACGAGCTGGCAGCCGCCTTCCCGAACGTCCTGATCGGGGACGACATGGCGGCGTGGGCCTTCCTGCCCCTCACCGCGTCCGGCCGGCCCATCGGCACCCTGATCCTGGCCTACGCCCGTCCCCATCCGTTCGTCCCCGGTGAACGGGCGATCCTGACCTCCCTCGCCGGACTCATCGCCCAGGCCCTGGACCGCGCCCGGCTCTACGACTCCACCCACCAGCTCGCCCACAGCCTGCAGACCGGCCTGCTGCCGCACGCCCTGCCCGGCGTCCCGCACCTCGAAGTGGCCGCCAGCTACCTGCCTGCGGCGCACGGGCTCGACATCGGCGGCGACTTCTACGACCTCATCCGGATCGACGACACCACCGTCGCCGCCGCCGTCGGCGACGTCCAGGGCCACAACGTGAACGCCGCCGCCCTCATGGGCCAGGTCCGCACAGCCGTCCACGCCACCGCCGGAGCACATCCGGCGGAGGTCCTCGCCCGCACCAACCGCCTCCTGACCGACCTCGAACCCGGGCTGTTCACCAGCTGCGTGTACGCCCACATCGACCTCGCGGCCCGCACCGCCCACCTCGCCACCGCCGGCCACCCGCCCCCGCTGCTGCGCCACGCCGGCGCCCCGGCGAAGATGCTGCACCTGCCGCCCGGACTGCTCCTCGGCATCGATCCGGACGCTTCTTACACGGCCGTCGAGATCCCGTTCGAGCCGGGCACCCTGCTCGCCCTGTACACCGACGGGCTGGTAGAGGTTCCCGGCGAGGACCTGGAAGACGGCATCGCGGCCGTCGCCGCCCGCATCACCGCGACCCACCAACGCCACCCGCTGAGCACGCTGGCGGACGAGCTCATCGGCCAGGCCCTCGGCGGAGCCCCCCGTACCGACGACATCGCCCTGCTCCTGCTGCGCTACGCCCAGGAGGGGCGGCACCCGTGACAGGGCCCGGGAGTACGTCCGGCTCCGGGGCTCCGGTTCGCCGCCCTATTTTTGCGGTGCCCGCTTCCCGGTGTAAAGGCCCACCAGGCGCGGGCCGGGTGGCTCAGCCGTCGCTTCCGAGGCCGCGGTCGGGTGCGCTCATGTCCCCCGTCGCGGGGATGCCGTCGGCGAGCCCGTAGCGCAGATGGACGGTGCCCTTGGGGCCGGCTGCCGGGGGTGCGAGGAGCGTGAGGTTGGTGGGTACCGCGCCGCCGTCGAAGACCTTCTTGCCGACGCCGAGCACGATCGGGTGCAGCCAGAGGTCGAGGCGGTCGAAGAGCTTCTCGCGCAGGAGGGTCTGCACGAGGTCCAGGCTCCCTACGACCTTCACGTGCTGGTGCCGGTCACGGATCTCTCGCACCGCGTCGGCGAGGTCCGGCCCGAGCTGCGTGGATCCGGCCCATGAGAGGTCGGGCTTGCCGCGCGAGGCCACGTACTTGGGGACGCTGTTGAAGAGCGTGGCGAACTCGTTGTCCTCGCCGCCCTCCTGGTGCGGCCAGTAGGCGGCGAAGATGTCGTACGTGCGCCGGCCGAGCAGGAGGGCGTCCGTGCCCTCGTACGCGGCATCGACCTGCGCCCCGGCGACCTCGTCCAGCAGGGGCGCCTGCCAGCCGCCGAACGGGAACCCCACCGGGTCCTCGTCGGGTCCGCCGGGCGCCTGCCCGACGAGGTCGAGGGTCGCGAACATCTCGATGTCGATGAGGCCCATGGCTTGCTCCTGGTGAGTGGGTTGTCTCCGTCAAGAGATAGACCAGCGGGCGCCCGCAAACTCATCGCCGCGACGGAACCGACTTCGTTTGACCCAGCGCCGGGCCTTCCCGCCGTTGCCTGCGCCACGGCGCGGCAGCGTCTGTGGCGTGATGCGGTCCGGGCGTGCCTCGGTGGTGGAAAGGGGGTGGCGGACGGGGCGTTCCCAGGGACGCAGGATTGATGGGGGACGATGTACGCCTCTTGCGTACACCGTCCCCCATGCGTACAGTGTTCACACTGAGAGGACGCTGTACGCATCGAGGGGGAGCAGACATGCCGAAGAACGTGAGCCGGGACGAGCAGGGCAGCCGGGATGCCAAGGGCGCGTGGGGTTCCCGGGATTCCGCCTGCCGGAACCTGGACCTCGCCCACTGGCAGGCGCGCCTCGACGCACTGCGCGCCAAGCACCACGTCCCGGGCGCATCCCTCGCGCTGCTCGTCGACGGGACCGTCCACGAACTGGCCAGCGGCGTGCTGCACCGCGGAACGGGCGTGGAGGCGACGACCGACACGGTCTTCCAGATGGGCTCGATAGCCAAGGTCTACACCGCCACCCTGGTCATGCAGCTCGCAGAATCGGGTGAACTGGACCTGGACGCCCCGGTCGTCGACGTACTTCCGGAGTTCTCGGTCGCCGACCCCGAGGCGACCGGGGCGATCACCACACGTCAGCTGCTCAGCCACACCGGCGGTCTCACCTGCGACTTCACCCACGACAGCGGGCGCGGTGACGACTGCCTCGCCAAGTACGTCGAGGCGGCGAAGGGCGTGGCGCTCGATTGCCCGCCCGGCACCGCGATCTCCTACAGCAGCGTCGGCTACAACGTGCTGGGCCGGATCATCGAGGTGGTGACCGGCAAGGTCTGGGACCAGGCTCTGAAGGACCTGCTCCTGACCCCCCTCGGCCTCACGCACACCATGACGCTGCCCGAGGAGGCGCTGCGGTTCCGCGCGGCCATGGGGCACCTGGGCGAGGCGGGCCAGGAACCGGACCCGGCACCGGAATGGGACATGATGCCCCGTTCGGCGGGCCCCTACGGCAGGGTCATCGCCACCGCGGGGGACCTCGCCCGGCTCGCCCGGATGCACCTGGCCGGCGGCGTGGCCGAGGACGGCACGCGCATCCTCTCCGAGCAGGCGGTCGCGCTGATGCAGCGCCGGGTGGTGGACTGTCCCGACAAATGGACGGTCAGCTCGGACGGCTGGGGCCTGGGTTGGACCCTGTACGACTGGAACGGCGTCCAGGGCTACGGGCACGACGGCGCCTCCATCGGGCAGTACGGCTACCTGCGCGTGGTGCCGGCGGCGGGCGTCGCGGTGGCGCTGCTCACCAACGGCGGTGGCGCGCGGGAGGTGTACGCGGCGCTCTACCGCGAACTCCTCGCCGAACTGGCCGGGGTGACCATGCCCGAGCCCTTCGCCCCGCCGGCCCAGCCGCCCTCGGTCGACTTCGCGCCGCTGGTCGGCACCTACCGGCGCGAGGGCGTGGTCATCACCGTGACGGAGCGGGACGGCGCGGGCCACGCGCTGTACGAATTCGTCGACGGCATGAAGGACTTCTCCGAACCGCTCCGGATCGACCTGCTGCCGGTGACGGAGACGGTCTTCGCCGGTACGGGGGTGGGCGCGGCGTTCAGCGAGGACTACATGCCCGTGGTCTTCTCCACGCTGCCCGACGGCACGGGCTGCGTCTACATCGGCATGCGCTGCGGCCCCAAGACCGCGTAGCACGACGGACGCGCACCGGCGCGGCCGTTCAGGGGGCGCCCGGGGGCGTGAAGACCGGGGCCGGGGCATCGAGCCCGCGCACCAGGTACTTCGTCAGGAGGCGCCCGCTCGCCCTCTCCGCCACGGGGTCGGCGGGCAGCGGCCATCGGAGCTGCTCGTACAGGTCGATCCGGTACAGGTCTATGGTCGCCTCGACCAAGTCCGCGAAGGTACGGGCCCGGGCGGGGAGGAGGACGAGGCAGGTGCTCGTGACGACCGTGAGGCTGACCGGCAGGGCCCATGGGGTCCAGACGGTGAAGGCCGAGAACAGCAGGCCCCACAGGAACCCGGCGACCGCGCCGTCCAGGGCCGTCCGTGCCGCGATGAGGTCCGTCCTCGCCTGGCCGGGGAGGAGCAGCCACATGTGGGGCCAGACCGCCACCGGGTCCAGGCCGTACTTGTCCACCGGGCGGCTCTCCCCGGCGCGGAGGATGTTGCCCACCCGGGTCGGCATGTAGCGGTCCGGCCGGCTGGGCCAGTCCCGGCGCCGGCGGTCCAGGTGCTGGAAGCGGGCCAGCTGTTCCGGCGTTGCCCGCCCTTCCGCGACCTCGTCCGCGAGCTCGTGGAGCTCGGTGAGGACACGTCGTGCCGATCCCCCGGTCCCCCGCAGCAGCAGCGGCCGCAGGAAGGCGACCGGCCGGGGCAGATAGCCCTCGATCAGCCGCAGCGTGCCCTCGATCGCCCAGCCCACCACCACGCTGCTCGTGGCGACGCCGAGGAGCAGGGCGAGGAGCGTCGCGATCTGACCCGCGGCGGACTGGCGCTGGAGCCAGGTGCCGAGGTCGGAGAGCCGGTGCCAGCCGCCGTGGGCGAGCAGCCAGGCGAGCAGCCCGCCCGCCCAGAACACCAGGGCCGGTCCGGCCGCGGACGCCCACCGGTCGGCGAGTTTGCCGCCGACCGACTCCCAGAACTTGCCGATCACGCGGGGCCGGCTTCCGAGCGCGTCAGCCGCCCACCGTGCCTGGGGCATTCGGGGATCTCTTCCCCGACGTCGAAGCGGTACCAGACGAGGTCGCCCCCGGGGCAGTGGAACCGGTCGACGTCGACGATCTCGCCGTCGCCGGAGAGCCGCACCTCCCGGACGCGGGGCGGTCGGTGTTCCGGATCGGCGAGAACGGCCGACGCGAAGGCGCGCAGTGTCGCGTCGGCCGAGAAGGCGGTCGCGAGCTCCTCGTCGACGTCTTCGCCCCGCGCGGCGCGGACCAGCAGCGAGTCGAGGAGCTGGTCCATCCGGACGGCTTCGTCGGCCCCGAGGAGTTCCTTGAGGTATCCGCGGACTGTCCTGGCGGTCATCAGGAGTTCTTCACCCACGCTCACCCACCCCCGGACATTTCTACCACAATCCCGTTTCGGACAAGTGGAGTTGAGGGACAATGACGACGTCGTATGCGGGGTCGTCCACCGGGGGGGGGGAACCTTGAACGCTCCCAGCCGTCGCGTGCCGGTGCAGTACGAGCCCGCGGCCGTCGCCGCCGTACTCGCGGAGATGCTGGTACAGGGTCCGTACGACGTCGGCGCGTTCGTCGCCGGCCACACCTTGCTCCTCGACCGCTACGACATGGCCGCGGCGGTCCGGCTGGCCTGCGGGCTCGGACCCGGTGCCGCCCTGGATGCGCTGACCGCACGGCAGCGGACCAACATGGGCCTGCTCCACCTCTACCGGGGTGAGGTCGAGCAGGCGGTCCGGGTGCTCGACACCGCGCGCTCCCTGGGCGACCCGGAGGAGCGGACCGTCGCCGACATCTACCTCGGGTCCGCGTACCAGGCCCTGGGTGACGACGCGGCGGCGGTCTCGGCCCTGGAACGCGCGGTGGGCTCCGGCACCCGGGAATCGGGCTTCGCCGCCCAGGCGCTCGCGATGGTGGTGGCGCACGACGAGCCGGACCGGGCCGTGGAGCTGCTGGCGTTCGCGGCTCGCCAGGGGGGTACCGCGGGCGGTCAGGCGGCCTTCAACCTGGCCGTGCTCCTCGCCGAACGGGGTGATCGGGACGGAGCGGAACGGGCGTACCGGCAGGCGATCGAGGAAGGGACCCACACCGCCAGGACCTGGGCCGCCAACAACCTGGGCAATCTGCTCAAGAGGGCCGGCAGGCCGGAATCCGCCGAAGCGGCCTTCCGGATCGCGATCGCCGAGGGCCTGGCCGACTCGGCGGTCAATCTCGGTCTGATGTTCGCCGAGCTCGGCAGGGACGACGACGCGCTCGCCGCCTACCGTACGGCCGTGGCCATGCCCGATCCCGATCAGCAGGCGCGGGCCCTGACCAACATCGGTGAACTGTTCCTCGCGGCCGGGCGCTTGGAAGAGGCCGAGCACGCCCTCCAGGAGGCTCTCGCCACGGGCCACCCCGAGCATTCCTGGCGCGCACGGTTCGATCTCGGCTCGGCACTGGCCAACCTCGGGCGGCGTCGGGAGGCGCGGCGCCACTGGGAGATCTGCCTGACCTCCCCCGTGCCCCGGGTGGCGGACACGGCCCGCGCCTGTCTGGCCGATCTGGACCGTGGCGTGCTACCGACCCGGCCGTCCGACGAGACGCACCCGGAAGCGCCCGAACCCGGGCAGCTCGCCGAGTCACTCGCGCAGCAGCTGTGCAACACGGACACGTGGACCGATGCGCGGGCCCTGTTGCTGGCCCACCCGGAGAACACGCGGGTCATCGCGGAGGCCCTCGCCCGGAACACGGCGACGGCCGAGGCGCAGGGGCACGACGGCGACGCGTACGCATGGCGCCAGCATCAGCGGCTCGTGGAACGGTGCGTGGAGATCGGCATCGACGCGGCCTTCGCCGAGAAGTCCGGCGTCGCGGGCATGGCGGACGACGGACTCGCCGTACGGTACCTGGCCCTGACGGATGCGATCGCAAGCCACCGTGCCGCCGGTACGCGCGCCGAGAGCGCCGCACGGGCAGCCGCCGCACTCCTGGATGATCCCCGATGGCGGCGTTCCTCGGAGGAGTTCAGGGCCCGGGCCCTGGTGCTGGCCGGCGAGGCGACGGACATCGGTGGACTCGATCTCCCGCACGAGCTCCGCCGGCGGATCATCGGGGAGATGCGCGAACTGTGGCGGCGCTGCCGGCCCCGGTTCATGGGTCTGCTGCCCCACAACCTCGCCGCCGCGCTGCTCACGTACCGTACGGGCGGCGTTTCCCTGGCGAACGCCGACGAGGCGGTCAAGCTGCTGGACGCCATCGAGTTCGCACGGGACGCGGCCCCCGACGGGCAGGCCCTGATCCACAGCCTGCTGGCGGAGGCCCTCGCGTACCGCGCCGGCGTGAGCGTCGAGACGAGGGCCGAGGATTTCGAGCGTGCCCTCGCCCTCGCGGAAGCCTCGGTCCGGCACCTCGCCGCGGCGCGGCAACTGGGCCGCGGCGAGCGCTCCCAGGTCCGCGGCAGGGTGAGCCGGGTGCTCGAACTCCATTACGACCTGACCCGCGAGCGCAACTCCCTCGACCGGGCCATCGCACTGAGCCGCGAAGTGGCCGACGACTGCGGCCCGGCACACCGGCTGGCAGCCGTCTACAAACTCTCCGGACTGCTTCTGGACCGGCGCAACGTCGGAGACACGGCGGCTGCCGTCACCCTGCTCGGCGAGGCCGCCGAGCTCGCCCCCGGCGGCAGCGAGCTCCATGAGCACATCGTGTACCGGCTGTGCGAGACGCTCCTGGAAGACGGCTACGCCGCGGGAGCCGACGCCCTCCCCGCACGCCGTGTACACGCGCTCATCGACCGCAGGCTCATGGAGATCGACAGCGCCACGACCAGGAGCCGCTGCCGCACGGCCATCCTGCTCGTCCGCCTTTTCGAGCACACCGGGCAGGTCGCCCTCGTGCAGAAGGCCGTGCAGATCCTGGAGGCGACACTCGACGCCGGGGTCGACGGGGAGGACGCGGCCCTGGCGGCCCAGGTCCACGGGCTCACCCTCGGCATCCTCTACGAGGCGACCGGTGACGTGGACGCTCTGCACCGGTCGGCAACGCTCCTGCAGGCGCTGGCGACCGGCAATCCTCCGGATCCCGAACGCATCCAGCAGTACGGCACCGCGCTCTACACCCTGGGGATCGCGACGGGGGAACTCTTCTACTTCGACCAGGCGATCGACGTCCTCAGGGCCGGATACGGGGAACGGGCCGAACCCGAGTTCGTCAGGCAGCTCGCCATCGCCCTGGAGAACCGGGGCCACCGGCTCAACGACATCGGCGATCTCAGCGAAGCGGTCTCCCTCCACCGCGAGCTGTACGAGGCGACCGACCCTCAGTCGGCCCTGCGGTGGCGCCACGCGGCCGATCTGGCGACCGCACAGCTCCGGCTCGACGACCTGGCACCCGATCCGGCCATGCTCGACGAGGCGATCACCTCACTGCGCGACGCCGTCGACGGCCGACCCACGGCGCAGGTCGGGACACGCCCCCTGCACAACCTGGCGTCCGTACTGATGCGCCGGTACGAGCAGACCCGCGCTCCGGGGGTCCTCGACGAAGCCATCCCCCTGCTCGAACGGTGCGTGTCCCACGAGAGCGCGGCCTCCGCGCTGCTGCCCATGCACCTGGCCGCCCTCGGTGAGGCGCTGACCCTCAGGCACGCCCGGGACGGCTCGGAGGAGGACGCCGCCCGCGCGACGGCGACCCTGCGAGCGGCCTGCACGACAGCGGTCGAACAGGGCTTCCCCCTCCGACGGGGGGCCCGGATCTGGGCCCGGTGGGCCGGTGACCGCGGTGCGTGGGCCGAAGCGGTCGAGGCGGCCGAGCTCGGGCTGGCCCACCACGAGACCTCCGTACGCACCCAGTTGGTGCGCGACCACAAGGAGGCCGTCGTCGCCGAGCTGGGCTGGCTCAGCTGTCTGGGCGGGTACGCATACGCGCAGCTCGGCGACACGGCGGCGGCCGCCGTCATCGTCGAGCGCGGACTGGCGGCGATGCTGTCCGATGCCCTGGAACGCGAACCGGCCGACCTGGGCGGGCTCCAGGACGCCGGACGCGGCGATCTCGTCCGCCGCTACCACGACCACACCCATGCCATCGCGGAGCTCGAGACGCTCCTCGATCCTTCGAACAGGGGCGTGCGCCGGCCCGGCGCCCCGGGCGGCGCGGCCGGGCAGTGGGCGGAACCGCTCAAAAGGCGGCACGAGGACCTGAAGAGCCTCATCGACGAGATCCGCGAGGTCGACGGATTCGGCGACTTCCTCAAACCGCCGGGCCTGCAGGACATCTACGCCGCAGCCGAGGAACAGCCCCTCGTGTACGTGCTCGCCACGCCCTGGGGCGGGCTGGCCCTCACCGTCGAGCGGGGCGGGGACCGCCCCGGTCATGTCGAACTGCCCCTGGAACGCGACAAGGCCGACCTCCTCGCGGCGTATCTGCTCAGCGCGAAGGGACCGGCCGTCCTGCCCGCCATCAGCGTCATCACGGCCGTCCTCTGGACGGCCGTGATGAGGCCGGTGCTGCTGGCGATGGCCGGCCACCGGGCCATCACGCTCGTCCCCGCGGGGTCGCTGTCGTTCCTGCCCTTCCACGCGGCGCGGGGGTCCGCGAACCTGCAGCCCGCGGTGGACGACACGTACGCGCTGGACCTGATGCGCGTCACCTACGCGCCCAACGCCCGCACACTGTCCCAGGCCGCCCACCGCGCCCGCGGGCAGCGGGGCCCGGCCTCGCGGCTGCCCACGCGACTCCTCGCCGTCGACGATCCGGAACCGGGCGCGGCGTCGCTGCGCACCGATGCCGAGATGACCGCCGCGCTCCGGCGCTTCCCCGACCACATCCGTCTCCGGGGCGGCGAGGCCACCGTGGCCGGCGCGCTGGAGCACCTGCCCTCGTGCGACGTACTCCACTTCGCCTGCCACGGAGACGTGTCCCTCCTCCGCCCCCTGGACAGCTCACTGCGCCTGTCCGGCGGGGAACGCCTCAGGATCGGCACCCTCATGGACACCCGGATCGACGCCAGACTGTCCGTGCTCTCGGCCTGTTCCACCAACGTATCCGGGATCAATTCGTCGTACGAGTCGGTCAATCTGTCCTCGGCGTTCCTGGTCATCGGCGCCGCCGGTGTCATCGCGTCCCAGTGGCAGGTCCCGGACGAGGCGACCAATCTGCTCATGGCGGCCTTCTACGGGTGCTGGGAGGAGGACACGGAGCCATCGGAAGCACTGCGCCGGGCGCAGTTGTGGCTGAGGGACAGCACGAACCAGGAGCTTCAGGAGCGTTTCCCGGACGCGGTGGGCCCCGGTCCTTCGGGGACCGTCCCCCGGTTGCTGTGGCTGGGGACGAGGCCCTACGCACACCCGTACTTCTGGGCGGGCTTCACGTACACGGGGCACTGAGCGAGTGCCGGTGTCGATCCGGCCGCGGTTCAGGCCGCCGTACGTACCGACCCGGCCCGGTGCGCGTCGGCTTCCCCGTCAGGGGCATGCCGCCCTCGTCGCGGGCGGCAACGGCGGCTGACAGGGATATACGTGCGAGATAGGTACGAAAGTCCCGGGCTGTAAGGACCTTCGCGAAGCGCAGGGCTCGTCGTGGTCCACGAAGATCGATCCATCGATGATCATCTTCTGCCGTTTGGGGTGGACTTGTCCCAGTCGACGAACAACACCGGTGAGCGCCTGCCCGGTGGTTCCACGTCAGGAGGCCGGGGAGCCGCGCGGCCGGGCCCGGACCGGGTGCGCGCATCCGCGGATCGTGCCGGTTCCATACCCGTCGCGCGGGTCCGTCCGCTCATGGGCCTGCACCGTGAGCCCGCCCTCTCGGAACCCGAACCCGACACCATCGAGCAGCCCTCGGTATCCGTTGCAGTCGCCGGGGACGGGCTCGGCAAGGCCGCGGCAGCCCGCATGCCCGGCTGGGAGGTTCTCCGGCCGCCCCAGGGCCGCTCGGTCGCGCCCCCCGGCCCCGCGCCGGGCGCACATCGCGCCTCCGTCCCCGCCGGGGCACCGGTGCCCGGCCGCAGCGGGGCCCTGCCACCCCGCCTCGGCCCGGGCCTCACCGAGAGCCGGGCCCTTGTCTGCTCCGGCTGGTGGGCCGTGCTGATCCTGTGTCTCTCCGCGGCCGGTGCCGCGTGGACGGTCCGCAGCCATGGGCTCCCCACCCGGCTGGAGCCGGGTTCCTGGCCCACCGCCGTGGTGGCGGGCTGTGCCCTGGCCGCCCTCCTCGCGGTGGCCGGACTGCGCCGCGGGCGGGACGGTCAGGCCTGGGTCATCACCCTCTTCGGCCGCTACCGCGGCACGATCCGCCGTACGGGCCTGCTGTGGTCCTCTCCGTTTCGCCGGCACGAGCGGATCGACGTCCGGCTGCGCCACTGGCGCAGCGAACCCCTGGCCGTCGTCGATGCCGAGGGCACCGCACTCCGCACCGTGGTGCTGGTGGTCTGGCGCGTACGGGACACCGCCCGGGCATCCCTCGCCGTCGACGACCACATCTCCATCCTGCGCGCGCAGGTCGAGTCCAGCGTCGCGCGGGTGTTCTCCCGAATGCCGGTGGACTGCTTCGACGGCGCCGGCGGCAGCCCGTCCGGAGCCGGGTCGCGAGTACCCCCGGCCACCCTCCGCGACGCCGACAGGCTCGGGGACGAGTGCACCCGGCTGCTGGCGGCCGAGTGCCGGGCCGTTGGAATCGAGGTGTGCATCGCCCGCCCCCTGCGCGTGGAGTACGCCCCCGAGGTGGCGGAGGCCATGCAGCGCCTGCGCAACGCGGCGATCGACGCCCGCCACCGGGACGCGGTCCTCACCTCCGTCCTCGACGCGGTCGACGACACCGTCCGCCGAATGACCGACCGCCAACTGGTCGACCTTGACGACTACGAACGAAAGGCCCTGGTCAAGGACTTGACCGTGGCCTTCTACACAGCCCGTGGCACCGCAGCCGACACCGGTTGCTGACCCGCCGCCGTGCTGTTCATCCCTGGAAGGAAAGCACCCTTGCGTACACCCGAATTCACCGACGTGGTACCCGAGCAGTGCGACTGCGTCGGCTGTGCGCCCATGACGCCCGGAGGCTTCGACGGCCCCGCCGTCCGCCGACGCTGTACTGTCCGCAGCGCCGTCGTGGCGGCGGTCGGGGCAGCTGTACTCGTCGGTACCGGTGCGGGCACCGCATCGGCCGAACCCGCGCCCTCCCATGCAGGCTGGGACGGATCGAAGTACTGGTACAAGGACGCCACCGGCTGGTGGCGCTGGACCTCGCACTACGACAAGTACCTGGCCAAGACGGGTCAACCGGAAGGCGTTGAGAGCCGGCGGACCGCCTCCGGTTCCGGCGGTCCGCGCACCTCAGAGCCGGTGTTCAGGGGTCGGCAGGGCTGGGACCCCACCGACCGCGTGTACTGGTACGAGCGCGGCGGAGCCTGGTGGTGGACCAGCCACAAGGACAAGTACCAGCGCTACACCGGCGGCGGCGGTGCCGCGACGGGCGGCTCGGGCTCGGGCTCGGGCACCTCCGGGTCCGGGACGCCCGTCCGCCACGGCACCGAAGCGGCTGTCGCCTTCGCGATGAACCACATCGGTGACCCCTACGTCTGGGGCGGCAACGGGCCGCACGCCTGGGACTGCTCGGGGCTGATGCAGGCGGCCTACCGAAGCGCCGGCATCAGCCTGCCCAGGGTGGCGGACGACCAGTACCGGATGACCTCCCCGCTCACCCGGTCCGAACTCCGCCGGGGAGACCTGGTGTTCTGGTCGGACAACGGCCGGGCCTCCGGCATCCATCACGTTGCCCTATACCTCGGCGGCGGCCAGTACCTGGAGGCCCCCCGCCCGGGGAAGAACGTCAGGATTTCCTCGTTCGACTACTACGAGCCGAACATGTACGGCCGCGTCCGCTGACCCGGAGCAGGTGCGGGCGGCGTTGCGGGGCCCGGTGGGACCGGTCATGGCGGCGGGCCGGCTGCTGGACCTGGCGGACATGAGCGAACACCGGCTCGCGGAAACGCGCACCGTCGACGGCCAAGCGGCCTGGCTGGACGCCGGGACCGTCGGACCGTCGGACATGCCCTCCCGGGACGGGAGGGACGCGCCGACGACATCTGGTCGGTCCCGGCGGACGGCACGGGCCGCGGCCTGCACCAGCCGGAGCACAACCTCCCGAGGTAACACACCGGGGCGCGGCTCCGCCGGTTCGTCATGGCTTCAGCTTGTCGGCCTCCCTGATTTCGTGGAGGTGGATGAGGAGATCGAAGGACTTGGCGATCGCGACGTCGCGGGGCTCCTCCGGGAACTGCGTGCCGATGTCGAGGGTGGGCCGGGCGACGTTCAGCCAGGCGCGCGCGGCGGCGGGGGCCTTGCGGACGTCGAGGTAGAAATCCTGGTAGCGGACCTGGTCGAGGGTGTGCTCGTTCCTGCCGGGCTCGGCGGCGCCCACGGTGAATTTCTTCCAGTCGCCGCCGAGGGCGGCGTCCTTCGACAGGAACGAGCCCTGGTTGAAGGTGAAGCCGATGGGCAGGTAGTTCCTTCCCATGGTGTCCCGCAGGAATGACCCCTGCGTCTTCGGGTACAGCTCGGGGTTGTCGGAGACGTAGCCGACGTGGTTGTTGTGCGCCGACACCAGGATCTTGTCGCCGGTGTGCTTCTGCCACCATGCGACGTTTTGCGCCATCACCTCGTCGCGGAACCGCTGATGGCTGTTCAGGGACTCCCGGTCGGCGGGGTTCAAGGTGAGGAACTTGGCGGTCTGGGCGATCGAGCGGGCGTTCTGCTCGGCCCAGTCGAAGGCGTCCGTGCCGGAGCCCTTCTGGCTGCTGACCAGTTCCAGACCCTGTTGCGCCTTGGCGGCGAGCTGCTGCCGCTCCGCGAGCGGCTTGGCCAGGTAGGCGAAAACGTCGTCGATGGGCCGCAGGCCGGCGTAGAGCTCGTTCAGCCGCGGGAGCGCCTCGGGGTGGTTCTTCTCCACGTAGCCGGTTACTCGTGCGAAAAACGCGTCATTCAACGAGGGGGCGCCGATGTCGTCGCCCATGAAGTGCACGGGGCGGTCGGGGTGGTTGCTGTTGTAGTCGCGCATCCACTCGATGAGACTTACGAATTCCTCGCGTTCCCAGGGAGAGTTGGCCAGCGTCTGTGCGGCGATCTCGCGGGCATCGCCCTTGCCGGTCTGGACGTAGTCGTCGATCTGGAGTCCCGCGGACCAGCTCAGTTCCAGGGCGAAGGTGGTGAAGCCCTTCTCTTCGACGAGGTGGCGAAAGACCCGCTCTTTCATGGTGAAGAACTCGTGGGAGCCGTGGGTGGCCTCGCCGAGGCCGACCACCTTGGTGTCGCCGATCATCCCGGACAGGGCTCGCAGGTCGGCCGTGTTTCCGCCGGGCTCGGTCGCCCGCAGCGGGTGGGCAGCCTGCTCCAGTACGCGTACCGGGTTCTGCTTACCACCGGCCGCGGGGACCTCATTGACGGTGACCGCATGGACCGCCACCGGGGTAAGGGCCGCCCCCGCCGCGATCGCCACCATGGCCATCAGCCGCCGGCGGCTGATGGGCCTCATGTGAATAGCCATGTTTTCTTGCCCTTCGATCACTTGCGTGTGAATCTCTGAGAAAAACCAATGCCCGCGATCCCGCGATCCCATTGGCCGCCCGCTGAGGAAGCCGCAGGTCCCTTCCCCGGGCCTGCCCTCCTCCGGGGGGGTGCACGAGACCCGCCAATCGCGTGGCCGACCGAGCACCACCGAATCGTGGTTCTCGCTCCGACAGTGCCCTTACATCGAATCATCGGATTTCACGGAGATCGTCCGAGTGTGGGATGAGAAGTCGCATGGGGCCGTGGGACTGTTCCTCTGCCGGACCGGGACCTGGGTCCTGGTCCTGTCCCGTCTGGTGCTGCCCGTCTGGTGCTGCCCGCCTGACGGTGAACGACAAGGTCAGTACATGTACCCCGCGCACCGCCGCCGGCCCGTTCGTCGCCGGTGGCTCCGACTGCCGGCGCGACCATCTCGGGGAGGCGAAGGCCCACAGGTGGCCGGCGTGGTGGGGCCGGTTGTTCTTGTCGGGCCGGCGTCCGACATAGCGGCGGAAAACGGTCGCTGATCATCTTCGGGTTTTGCGGTGACAGCCCGCCCCCGCCGTGGGGCGGCCGGGTGGTCAGGGGGCTGCGCGGCGGGCGGTGGCGGCCGGGGGCGCTTCGGGGTCGGGGGTGGTGAGTTCCGGTTCCAGGCCTTCGGTCACCGGCGTCCGCCGGCGGCCGGTGTCGGCCCGCCAGGCTTCGAAGACCAGGGTCGTCGCCGTGACGAGGGCGAGGCCCAGCAGCCAGCCCCCCACCACGTCGCTGACCCAGTGGACGCCGAGCGCGACCCGTGTGTATCCGACGCCCACGACCGTGAGCAGCGCGAGCGCCCACGGCAGCGGGCGCCAGGCGCGCGGTACCAGGGGCAGCAGGGTGAGCAGCAGGACGGCGCAGGAGGTCGTGGCCGTCATCGCGTGCCCCGAGGGGAAGGAGAACCCGGGGGCGTGGGCGACGGGGTCCGGCAGGCTGGGCCGTGCCCGTTCCACCGCGATCTTGACCAGCAGCCCGATGAGCCCGCCCGCCACCGCCGTGACGCAGGCCCAGGCGGCGAGCCGCCAGGCGCGGCGCACCGCGAGCCAGATCACGAGCAGGGCCACGAGCAGGCGCAGGGTGACGGGGTCCCAGACGAGGTCGCTGAGGACTTCGAGGACCCGGACCCGGCCTGGATGTTCGAGGGCGGTGGCGTGGAGGCGTTCGGCCGTCGCCCGGTCCAGGCGGTACAGGGGTGGCCATCGGGCTTCGACGAGCACCAGGGCGAGGGCGAAGGGCACGGCCGCCACGGCGGTGACGGCGGTGGTCAGCACGAGTCTCCTGCCGAACGTCGCATCGGGTCCGGCGTGCCGTGACAGCAGGCCGTGCAGCGGTCGGCGTGAGAGGGGTGCGGTGCGCCGTGCCATCTTCGTGGAGCCTCTTTCGTGTGCGGTCGGGGGCGGGCGGGTCAGACTCCGGGGTCGGGCCGGATCGGTTCCTTCACCCCCGCCCGGACGGCTTCCAGTTGGGCGGCGAAGGAGAGGCCGAGGAAGAGCGCGGTCGAGGTGAGGTAGGACCACAGGAGCAGGGACACGATCGCGCTGAGCGGGCCGTACACGTTGGTGAAGGAGCCGCTGGCGCCGACGTACAGGCTCAGGCCCCAGGTCGCCAGGTTCCACAGCACCAGGTGGACGACGGCGCCGAAGGCCAGCCAGGTGTAGCCGGGCTGGCTCCGGCGTGGGGAGAGCCGGAAGATCGCGCTGGTGGCGAGGACGGCGAGCAGGACGCCGACGGGCCAGCGCAGCAGCTCCCAGGCCCGTACGGTGCCCTCGTCGAGCCGGTACACCTCGGCGAGCGCCCCCGTCAGGTGGGTGCCGAGGACGGTGACGGTGAAGCTGAGGCCGAGGGGGAACCCGGCGAGGGCCGACATCACCAGGCCGCGGGTGTACTTGGCGAGGAAGGGGCGGTCGCGTTCGTTGCCGTATATGCGGTTGGCTCCCCGTTCCACCTGGCACAGGCCGGTGGTGACGTTGACGAGGGAGAACAGCAGCCCCAACCACAGCGCCGCCTGGCCGCCGTCCCCGGCGTGGCGCCGGCTCTCGTCGAGCGCGTCGTCGACCACGGCGTGTCCGGGGCCGCTGGTGAGGCTGCGGATGGTGAGTTCGGTGACGCGGCCGATGTCCTCGGTGTGCAGGACGCCGGAGAGGCCGACGGCGGCGATGGCCAGCGGGACGATCGACAGGACCGTCTGGAGGGCGAGCGCGCGGGCGTGGCTGAACCCGTCGGCGTAGCGGAACCGGATGAACGAATCGCGGGCCAGGCGCCAGCCGCCGTAGCGGCGCAACGCGGCCCATGCCTCGTCGGCGGACAGTTCGTCGCCGTCGACGTCGTGCCGTTGCGGTACCCGTCGTGCGGTGCCCATCGGTGTCCTGCCTCCTCTTCGACGTCTTCAGCGGGACCGGTCGGCCGTCACCGCGGCCCGCGGCGGTTCGTGGGGCGCACCGGGGGCGCGGGGCAGGTGGACGCGCAGGGCGCCCGGTTCGATCTCGGCGGTCAGGCGGGTGCCGTCGGGCACCGCGTCCCCGTCGAGTTCACGTGGCTGCGCCGTCGCGCAGCGGATGTCGACCCGGGTGGCGCTGAAGTACTCCAGCGCGCCGCCGGCCTCGCTGTGCCCGCCACGGGTGCGGGCCGGCGGGGGCGGCCGGTGGCCGAGGAGGCGGGCCGTCAGGTGTCCGGCCGCGGCGAGCCAGCCCGAGGGGCCCCGGGGGGCGAAGAGCACCACCTCCAGGCGGCCGCTGTCCGGTCGCGCACCGGGCAGGAGGGGCAGCCCGCCCTGCAGGGCGCCGACGTTCCCGATGACGGCCATGCGGGCCCGGCGCTTCAGGGGGCGGCCTCCGTCGATGCTCACGGTGAGCCGTACGCTGGGGTCGCCCAGGTGGCGCACCGCCGACAGGACGTACGCGGCCCACCCCATCCGCGACTTGAGCCGCGGTGAGGCGTCGCGGACCATCGCCGCGTCGAAGCCGACGCCGGCCATGACCGTGAACCGGCTCGGCCGGAGGCCGTCGCCCCCGGTCCGGCCGACATCGATGCCGAAACTGTCTCCGGTCAGGGACTCGAAGAGGGCGGTGGCCGGATCGGTGGGGAGGCCGAGGTTGCGGGCGAGCAGGTTGCCGGTGCCGCAGGGCGCGACGGCGAGCGGGATCCCGGTTCCGGCCAGGACCTCGGCGCAGGCGCGCACCGTGCCGTCTCCCCCGCACACCACGACCAGGGCGGGCCGCTCGGCGGCGATCCGCGGCTCCAGCTCGCCGCAGGGCCGTGCGGCCGAGGTCGTGATCCACCGCTGGTCCGGCTCCTGATGGCCGTGGTCGCGCAGGACGGCCCTGATGCGGTCGGCGAGTTCGTCCGGGCAGCCGTGCGGGTGGCGCACGACGAGGACGGGCCTGCCGACGGGCCCGGTCGCGGGTGCCGGTTCGGGTCGGTCGCCCGGCGGCGGGGTGGGTTCGGCGGTCGGCAGGGGGCCGGGCCGGGGGGCGGACCGCCCCGCGGACGGCGCGTCCGTCCCCACGTCGGGCCGGGCGCCGGAGCCCTTCGCGGCGGTGTGTCCGTACAGCAGCGCGAAGCCCGTGATGACGAGGGTCACCACGCCGTTGAGCAGACCGGCGGCCACGTCGCTGGGGTAGTGCATGCCGCGGTGGACGCGGGAGAGCCCGACGGCCGGGGGGATCAGCAGCAGGAGGGTCGTCGCGACCCAGCGCCAGGGCCCTCGCATGCGCAGGGCGGCGATCACGGCCAGCCCCGCGTACAGGGCGACGGAGGCGCCGACGTGGCCGGAGGGGAAGCTCGACGTCGGTGGGGCCGCGTCCAGTTGGGTGACGGCGGGGCGCGGTCGCTCCACGAACGCCGTGACCACGACGAAGACCGCCGACTGCGCGGCCACGGAGACGGCGAGGAACATGGCCTCGACGCGGTGCGCGACGCGCGGCAGCACGAGCAGGGCGATCACGCAGACCAGGGTCACGGCGATGACGACCTCCGTCCCGGCGAGCACCGAGAGCCACTTGGAGAGCGTGATGGTCGCCCCGTCGCGGTGCGCGCCCGACTCACGGACGGCGCCCGCCTCTTCGGACAACGGCCAGTGCCGCGCGGCCGGGCCGGTCACGAACCGGCCCAGGGCGACCATCAAGGCGGCCTGGACCGGAAGGAACAGCAGGAGCCAGGCGCCGCGCGCCGTCGAACCGTACCTTCGCATCATGCGGATCGTTTGGCCCGTCCGCGCGTGATCATGCGTCGGGGTGCCCGGTCAGTGGTCCCAGCCCCGGGGGCCGCCGTCAGGGCCGACGGGTCAGGGTGCTGGGGGCACCCGCGGACTGGGCGCCTTCCAGCTCGATGGTCAGGGTGTCGGGAGCGGTCAGGGAGACCACGTAGATGTTGCCCTTGGGGCAGTCGAAGGTGGCCGTGCGATCGGTGGGCCGGCTGGTCACGGCGGCGAGTACGGCGGTGTCGGCCCTCAGTCCGCGCAGTTCCAGGGCTTCCGTGCAGCCCAGGTTCCGTCCGCCGACCAGTTCCCGGACGTCGCTGACCTGGCGTCCCATGACCTCCCCGACCGCGCCGGCCTGGAAGGTGACCGTGACCGCGAAGTCCCGGGTGCGGGCGTGGGTGATGCCGTCCGCGTCGGGGGTGCCGGGGCCGACGCCGGTCCAGGTGCCGACCCAGGGGGCGGGCAGGGTGGATCCGGAGGGGGACGGGGCGGCGGACGCCCGGCCGGGCGGGGAGGAGGACGGCGCGGCGGCCGCCTTGTCCTCGCCCGTCGCGCCGCCGCGCAACTGCGTCAGGAGGACGGCCAGGGCCGCCACGCCGACGACGCCGACGAGCACCCGACGCGTGCCCGACGCGGCGAAGGGGGCAGGCAGGGCGGGAGCAGGCGGGACGGAAACTTGCGGGACGGGCGCCTGCGGGACGGGGGCCGGTGCCTCAGGGGCCGTTCCCGTCTTGGCGTCGAGCAGCGGGCGCAGTGCGGCCTCGCGGCGGGCGCTGTCGGCCGGCAGGGCGGACGGGACCGAAGCGGTCCAGTCCCCCTCGCGGCCGGCCCCGAGCCGGTCCCGCACCTCCTCGGCGGTGGGACGCCGGTCCGGATCCTTCGCCAGGCAGTCCCGCAGGAGCGCCACGAGCGCGGCCGGGACACCGTCGAGGAAGGGCTCGTCGTGGACGATCCGGTACAGGAGGGCCGGCAGGCTCGTCTCCTCGGCGTGGTCGAGGAAGGGGCCCCGGCCGGTGACGGCGTGGACGAGGACGGCTGCGAGGGAGAAGACGTCCGCCGGATGCCCGGCCGTGGCGCCGACGGCCTGCTCGGGCGCGAGGTAGCCGGGGGTGCCGATGACCGCGCCCGTCCGGGTGCGGCGCGGGTCGCGGACGGTGCGGGCGATCCCGAAGTCGATGAGGAACGGCCGCTCCGGGCCCAGCAGCACGTTGGCCGGCTTGATGTCCCGGTGGACCACGCCGGCCGCGCGCACCGCCACCAGCGCGGCCGACAGCTCCCGGGCCAGTGACAGTACGGCCGCCTCCGGCAGCGGGCCGTGCCCGCGCACCCAGTCGCCGAGGGAGGGAGCGGGGACGTACTCCGTCGCGAGCCACTGCGGCGAGGAGCCGGCAGGGCTGAAGTCCACCACCGAGACGGTCCACGGCGAGCGCACGCGGTCGCTGGTGCGGATCTCCCGATCGAACCGTTCGGCGAAGCCGGGTTCCCGGCCCAGCTCCCGGTGGACCGTCTTCAGCGCCAGCGCCCGCCCCGAGGCGGTTCGGGCGAGGAACACCTCGCCCATGCCGCCCTCGCCGAGCCGCGCGAGCAGACGGTACCCGCCGATCTCCAGCGGATCACCGGGTCTCAGCGATTCCACCAAGCCACCCCGTTCCGAAGGCCGTTGCCGAGCAGAACTGTACGGGGCGACCGCGCGGGCCCTCGGGGGCGGCCTCCTCCCCGACGGGCGGCGCCGCGCGCATGGAGGCCCGTCGGGCGACGGGGCGCGAGGATGGCGGCATGACAAGCGCCTTCACCACCCGGACCCTGGACATCACCACCGGCTCCGACGAGACCGTCCACGACCTCACGGCCGCCTGCGCCCGCTTCCTGCGCGAGGTGGCCGACGGCCGCGACGGGCTCCTCAACGTCTTCACGCCGCACGCGACGGCCGGCCTCGCCGTCATCGAGACGGGCGCGGGCAGCGACGACGACCTGCTGGACCTCCTCACCACACTGCTGCCGGCCGACGACCGCTGGCGCCATCGGCACGGCTCGCCCGGACACGGCCGCGACCACGTGCTCCCGGCACTCGTACCCCCGCACGCCACCCTGCCGGTCGTCGACGGCGAGCTGGCGCTCGGCACCTGGCAGTCCGTCGTCCTGGTGGACACGAACCGGGACAACCCCCGGCGCACCGTCCGGCTGTCCTTCCTCGGCTGAGGGCGCCCGGGTCGAGGGCGAGGACGGCCCCCGCGCACCGGCTCCGGCGGCCCGAGCCGTTGCGCCGCGTGTCCGCGGCCGATCCCGGGGCATACGCACCGTACGAAACGCCCCGTACCGGACAGTGAAGCCGGGCGGGACCCGAACGGTGGAAACGGACCACAGTGACCTCAGTCAAGAGCAGCGCATCGCAGACCGAACGTTCGCCGCACCCGCGGACCCGGCCGCACTCGACGCCGGTGCGGCGGCGGCTCCTGGTCCTGGCCGGAGCGCCCGGGCAGGTCGCGAAGGCCCGTGATTTCACCCGTCGGGCACTACGGGAGTGGGAACTGGACGGGACGGAGACCTCCGAGGACGCCCTGCTCCTGGTCTCCGAGCTGGTGGCCAACGCGGCCCTGCACGCCGGCGGTTGCCAGTACCTCGCGCTCAGCCGCGGGGACGCGGTGCGCGTCGAGGTGTGCGACGGCTCCCCCGAGCTGCCCCGTCGCCGGTTCGGCGCCCGGCCCGGCGTTCCCGGGAACCACGGACTCCGTATCGTCGACCGGCTCTGCGATCGCTGGGGCTCCGAGGCCCACGCGCCCGGCAAGGTGGTGTGGGCCGAGATCGGTACCTCCCGGCTGGTCGCCGGCGGCCCCGTACGGCGCTGAGCCCGTTCGGGGCGCGGCGTCGGCGTGCGCACTTCGCGCTCCTCCCGGAAGACCCGGTCCGGTCGGGCGCCGCGCGACCCGGCCGACCCGGCGGCCGCCTTGCCCCACTGCTCCGTGTCGGGGTCTTCCCGGCCCTCCTCGTGCCCGTGTCCCCGCTCGGCGCCGTCGACGGGTCACGGTGGAAGGGGCGGGATCAGCCGGCGCAGACCACGAACGCGTGGCCCGCCGGATCCGCGTAGCGGCGCAGCGTGGTGCGGTTGTCGGGCCGGGTCCCGTCGTCCTCCGCGGCCACGGGCCTGGCGCCGAGTGCCACGGCTTCGCGTTCCGTCGCGTCGAGGTGCTCGGGCCGTACCAGGATCCGCAGGTGGGCCTGTTGGGAGCCCTCGGGCAGCGGCCAGCTCGGCGGGAGGTGGCCGGGGTCGCGCCGAACACCGAGTACGGTGCCGGTGTCCCCCGTCACGAGGAGGAGGTCCACGTCGTTCGGGGCCGGTCGCGTGGTCGCGCCGAGCAGGTCGGCGTAGAACCGTGCCAGGCGTTCGGGCTCGGCGGTGTCGAGGACGACGACGGGTGTCTTGGGTACGGTCATGCGGCGCGCCTGCCCGGCGTCGCCGCCCCTACACGGGTCGGGTTTCGGCCATGCCCGGCGGCTCAGGCGGAGCGCAGGCGCAGTCCGATCTCCTGCTCCTGATCGCCCGATACGCTCCCCGCGTCCTCGACGGCGAAGTGCCCGGCGAGGGCGACCCGTACGCGTTCCACGGCCCGCGGGCCGCCCTGGAGGGTGAGGCCGACGGTGTCGGCCAGGGTGACCGCGGCCGGCCGGTCACGCGCCGGCTCGGCCGCGTCGAGGGTCGTGACCCAGACGGTCGCGCCGTGGCCCTCCTCGGTGGCGCGGTCCGTGCCGGGGTTCTGGGGGAAGAGGTGTTCGAGCAGGGCGAGCACGGCCCGTGCGTCCGCCTCCGAGCAGCCCGCCACCGTCACCCCCACCTCGGCGACGGGGGTGTCATTGTCCCGGCTCTCCATGGTCGTCCTCTTCCTCTCGTACCGGGTCGTGCGGGTCGGACCGCCGGGTTCGGCTGCGCCGTCCGGTCCGCCGGGGCGGGGAACGGTCCGTCGGGAAGCGTGCGTCCCGGCCGCGCGACGAGTGTCTCCACGCTCACACGGGCGCCCGCCGCGCGCATCACGGGCCGCTCAGCCGCCGTACGTGGGGCGTGCTCCGGGAGAGGTCCCTCCACCGGCGCGGTCCCGGTCGCCGGCGCCTTCGAGGACCAGGCGCGGGAGGGCGTGCGGGTGCTTCTCCGAGAGCCAGCCGATCAGCTGCTCCCGTACCGCGCAGCGCACGGTCCACAGGCAGTCGGGGTCCTTGGCCGTGACGATGGCGCGCACGACCATGGTGGAGGGCGTCGTCTCGGTGACGGCGACGTCCCAGCCCCGGCCGTCCCACTGCGGGCAGTGGTCCAGGATCTCGCGCACCTTGTCGCGTATGAGGTCCACGGGGGCGCTGTGGTCGCAATGGAGGAACACCGTGCCGGTCATCTGCGCGCCGCCGCGCGACCAGTTCTCGAAGGGGCGGGTGGTGAAGTAGGAGACGGGCATCGTGATGCGGCGCTCGTCCCAGGTCCGCACCGCGAGGAAGGTCAGGGTGATCTCCTCGACCACTCCCCATTCATTGGCGACCACGACGGTGTCCCCGATGCGCACCATGTCGCCGAAGGCGATCTGGAACCCGGCGAAGAGGTTGCCCAGCGTCGACTGGGCGGCGACGCCGGCGACGATGCCGATGATGCCGGCGGAGGCCAGCACGGAGGTGCCGAGCGCCCGGAAGCTGGGGAAGGTCAGGAGCATCGCCGCGACCGCGACGACGCCGACGACGGCGGTCACGACCCGCATGATCAGGGTCACCTGGGTGCGGACCCTGCGGACCCGGGCCGGGTCCCGGGTGCCGGTCGCGTAGCGGGCGTAGCCGGATTCGACGGTGGCGGAGGTCATGCCCACGATGAGCCAGGCTCCCGCGCCGATCAGGGCCAGGGACAGGGCGCGGCCCACGGCCTCCTCGTGGTCCTGGAGGGGCCTCCACACCGTCTGCCGGTACGCC
This sequence comes from Streptomyces sp. NBC_01276, assembly GCF_041435355.1. Taxonomy (GTDB): domain Bacteria; phylum Actinomycetota; class Actinomycetes; order Streptomycetales; family Streptomycetaceae; genus Streptomyces. Next base: position 8,098,209 of record NZ_CP108442.1, on the reverse strand, counting down.
GCCCTGAGCAGCGCCGCGAGCAGCACGATCTGCAGGGCGGTCCGGCAGCGGCGCAGGGAGTTCCACAGGGGTGTTTCGGGGTGCCGCGCGTCGGCGCGGCGCAGCAGCACGTCGATGACCCATCCGACGACGGCGGTGAGCAGGATCGAGCCCCCGAGTACGGTCAGCAGGCGAAGGGCGCTGTTCATATCTCCTCGGTGAATGCAGACGGCACGGACCCCACCCGCCTGCCCCGATGGGCAGGGCCGACACGGGGTGGGTGGGTGTGTTCCCGCAGCGGGGTGGGCCATCCGTGTGCGGCGCCGCTGCGAGGGGTCGGCGGGGCCCGTGGCGCCGGTGGCCGTCCGGCGGCTCGGTGAGTGGCATGTCTCGAACAAGGTTTCCCGAGCAAGGTTTGGCCGGTCGGGACCGGGCCATACGCGGGGACAGTGGTCCGGTTCGGGCACGCCGTTCCTCCGACGGCGCGGCCGGATCACCGGCACCGACGGCCTGCTGTCCGGGATCCGCACGGAAACCGGACGCCTCCCGGCCCCGACCCGTTCGAACGGCCGGCGGCCGAGGCCCTGCCCGGCACTCCCCCGACGACGGCGCTCGGACCGCGGTCCTCGGGCGAGGGGCCCGGACGGCAGCCGCCGCGGACACCACGACGTCCCCCGGTGTACGTTCCCTCGGCGCACGGCGCCGAACAGCGCGGGTCCGCACGGATGTCGACGTCCTTTGTGCGCCACGACGTGCGCCTCCCGGTTCGCCACGTGTTTGAGGGGGAAGGGCGTGCACACGTCGCCGAGGGCGAAGACGCCCGGGGCGCTGGTCCGCTGCCGGTCGTCCACCACGATCCGTCCGTCGTCGTGCAGTTCGATGCCGGCGCGGGCCGCGTCGATCCGGTCGCTGCCGGGGGTGCGGCCGACGGCCACGAGCAGGGTGTCCGCCTCGACGTCGGGGCCGTCGTCCAGGATCAGGCGCAGTCGTCCCGGCTCGCCTTCGAGACGGGTGAGCGCGGTGCCCGTGCGTACGCCGTGGCGGGTGGCGGCCAGCGCGGTGTAGGCCCGGGCCACGGTCTCGTCCTGGGCGGGGAGCAGGGTGTCCGCCTGCTCGATGACGGTGACGCGGCTGCCGGCCTCGTGGAAGACGTGGGCGAGTTCGGCCGCGACGTAGCCCCCGCCCAGCACGGCCAGCCGGTGCGGGGGACGGTAAAGGCGCATGACGGTGTCGGACGTCTCGTACGGCAGCCCGGAGTCGGACACCGGCGGCGGGACGGTCGGGCGGCTGCCCGCGGCGACGACGACCTGGCGGCCCCCGAGGGAAACGGGGCCTCGGTCGGTGTCGACGTGGAGGGTCCGCTCCCCGGTGAAGCGGGCCCGTCCTCGGTGGACCGTGACCCCGGAACGACGCCGTCCGTCCTCCCCCTCGGCGGCTTCCCGGTCCAGGCGCGTGAAGACCCGCTCCCGCAGGTCGGCCCAGCGCACCCGGGCCGGGCCCGTCTCCACACCGAATCGGGAGGCCTCGCGGACGGCGGCGTGAACGTCGGCGGCGTGCCCGAGCATCTTGCTCGGAATGCATCCCCGGTTCAGGCAGGTGCCGCCGAAGGGGCCCTGGTCGATGACGGCGACGTCGAGGTGGGAGAAGCGCTCGTCGATGACGGCGTTGCCGGAGCCGGCTCCGATGATGACGAGATCGTGGGTGCGCATGCCGGAGTCCTACCCGCGTATTCGGCGAATACCGGGTCATAACGGTGGGCTCTGGATGTGTCGGTGCCCGTGTGCTTCCCGCGTCGGCGCAGGTGTGTCGGCTTCCTCTGGGGAACCGTGTGCCTTCGTCCAGTCTGCGGAGGCCGGGGAACAGCAGTCGGTCCGTGCGGCATCGAGCGCGTACTCACCCCTGCGCGGATGTGTCTAGTGGTGTCGCCTGAGGCTCGTGATGAGGATGCCGACCGCGAACGCGATCAGGAGCAGGTGCAGCCAGACCGGGCCGGGCGGGGCGCCGGTGGGGGTTGCGAGGGGTAAGTGTGTTTCGACGTGCCGAATCGGTTCCATGACGGGGCGTATGCCCGTGAACCGCCCTTCGATGCGGGCCGGTTACGGCCCCCTGTCCCCCGTGGTCTCACCGGACTTGCGGGTGGGCGGACACGGCGGTGCGGGGCCGCTTCGGGAAACGGCCCCGCACCGGGCGTCGTCGGAGGGTGCGCGGTGCGCGCAGGGGTCAGGCCCCTTCGCCGAGCACCGCCTCGATCAGCCGGCGCTGTTCATCGGTCAGGTCGGGATCGCGTAACTCGATCACCTTGCCGTCGATGTGGATGGAGTAGACGAAGCCGTCGGCCACGGGGCGCCCCGCCGACGGCGCTTCGGCGCTCAGCGCGCGTTCGGCCAGGCTCTCCAGCTCGGCTCCGTCGGGTCGGCAGTGCGTGTCGGCGGACCCTGTGCGCTCCCTGCCGGCGAACCCGCCGGTCCGGGTGATGACGATCAGCATGGTGGGACCTCCTGGTGAAGTGCGCCCCTCCCGTACGGGTGGGGAAGGCGGCGCATCGAGTAGATCGACGCCTCTCGCCTTCCCCCGAAACGCGCGGGCTTGCCTCCTGTGGGCGGCGAGGCTCAAGACGGCCGAAAACGGCCGGCGGCCGGGCGGGCCTTGCCGCCCCGGCCAGCCGGCCCACGGTCGCCTCCGCCCCGCCCATGCCGGAGTGCACCACCAGCAGAACGCCGTTGGGACGCAGCAGAGCCGAAGGAGCACGACCATCCCGGCCTCCACACCTGTTCGCAGGTACCGCAGAACATCCTTGGTGAGGCGCTCGCCGGGCAGGGCCGCCGGGATACCCGGCGGGTACCGGGTCAGCATTTCGGCTGCGATCCGGCCGTCCGCCTTCTGCCAGGTCACCTGCTCCGTTCGGCCGAAGAAGGCATCACGGGGCAGCGCCGCCTGCTCCAACCTCAACCTCGACGGCGGCGGGGCTTCCACGGGCTGTCCCGTACGAAGCTCCGCGGCATGCGCGGCCAGGTAGGTCAGGGCCGTCAGAAGCACCTCGGCCGTGTCGCTGTCGTCGGCGTGGGTGAGCTGGGCGCTGATGCGGCGGTGGTCGGCGATGTGGAGGTTGATGCGGTGCTCGTCCCGAAGCCGGTCGGCGGCGCGGTAGCCGGTGACCTCCCACGCGCTGATGTCGATGATGATCTGGAGGGGGTCCATGTCCGCCGCCCGGCCCGGCCCGCAGAAGTCGTCGCGGCCGTGCACGCGCATGCCGTTGATACGGGAGATCCGCTCGCGGGTCTTCTGAGCGAGGGCGAGTGCGTGGTCGTAGAGGGCCCCGCCTGCTCGACCATCTGGCGGCGCCAGCCGTCCCAGCGGTCCTCACGGCTCTTGAGCACCTCCGGTCGGACCAGGTCCCCCTGGAGGTGGAACACGGAGCTCTGCTCCAGGCCGGAGCCCATCTTGTGCACGGAGGTGACGCACACGTCGGCCCCGGCGTCCATGGCCCAGGTCGGCAGGTCCGGGTGGAAGGGCAGGTGGGCGCCCCATGCCTCGTCGACGATCAGGGGCCGGTGCTGGCGGTGGCAGACCTCGGCGATGGCGGCCAGGTCCGAGCAGGTGCCGTAGGGCGTGGGCGTGGTCACCAGCGCCCCGCGGGCGTCGGGGTGCTCGGCGAAAGCCGCCTCGACGGCCTCGGCGGCCGGCGGGTGGGCGAGGTGACGCTCGGCATCCCACTGCGGCTCCACCCAGACGGCCTGGATGCCCGAGAGGATCAGGCCGGACACCACGGATTTGTGCGCGCCCCGGCCTACCAGCAGCTTCTCGTGCGGTCCCGCGACGGACAGCATCGCCGACTTCACCGACAACCGCTTCGCCGAGCACGGCCCGCACCCTGGGGTCGGCGCCCCGTCCCTGTTTGTGCCCCGGAGGCGTGAACGGGGTCTGGCCGCTTTCTCGGTAGGCGGCCAACGCGTCGAGTACTGGTGCCTTCGAGTGGTCCATGACACGCGCCTGCCCGCAGACCCGGCCGGCCGGGACACGGCACCCGCGGGGCCGTTGGGGTGACAGTCGTGTGGCGCCCGACGGAGAACCCGTCACAGGGCTGCCCGAGCGGGCGGGGACGGGCAGGGATGGTGCGCTTCCCGTCCGGTCCCTGCAGCACAATGGAGCATCCCGTGAGCGCAGACATGTGGAGCTACAACCCCGGGTCGAACTACACGCCGGGCACCCGCCTGATCGGCTTCAAGGTCGAATCCAGTGACGGCCACATCGGCAAGGTCGACGAGCACACCGAGGACGTCGACGCCTCGTACATCGTCGTGGACACCGGACCGTGGATCTTCGGTAAACACGTCCTGATCCCTGCCGGCACGGTCGTCCGCGTCGACAGGGACGACGAGAAGATCCACATCAACCTCACCAAGGACCAGATCAAGGACTCCCCCGAATACGACAGGGAGAAGCACCGCGGCGACGCCGCCTACCGCGGTCGGCTCGGCCAGTACTACGGCCAAGACCACAGCTGACCCCGGCCGACGGCTGCCCCTGCGGCCCCCACCCCGCAGGGGAGCCGCAGCACCCGGGCCGGCTCGGGGCCGGTTGGGCAGGGATCGAGCGGGCAGGGCTCCGGGGCCGCGCCATCAGGACACCGACCGCAGGCCTGGCGGCGGGCAGGGCGCGGCCACCCGGGTGACCTCCGCCCGGCTCGCGGCCCCGTACCGCCGTGCACACGCGCGGCAACGCAAGGATGCACAGGCCGGTTCCCCCCTTTTTCGTGGCTGGAGTCTTTCAGTGCTCGAACGCAAGCAGCTCAAGGGCCGTACCCAGGTCACTTTCATCCTTCCCGAGGACGCTCCGGGCGGACCCGTCAGCGTCGTCGGAGACTTCAACCAATGGGACCCCGCCGCCCACCCCTTGGCACCCCGCGGGGACGGAACCCGCGCCGCAACCGTCGTCCTCCCGGCGAAGAGCGCTCATTCCTTCCGCTACCTCGCGGTCGGCGACTACTGGTTCGACGACGAACAGGCCGACAGCCACGACGGCGTCAACAGCCGCCTGCACACCTGACCTTCGGCCGCCGGCCCGACCGGGGCCGGTACGGCACGGGTGGACTATCCCGCCGCGCCATTCAAGGTCCGGCCGTCCCGTGCCGTCGCCGCGTCACCCGGTTCACCGGGCCATGCGGTACGCAGCCGCTCCCGCGCCGCGGCCAGCGCGGCTTCGATATCACGCGTCCCGGTCGACACGCACAGCGTGTAGACCACATCCTCCATCTGCTGCCGCACCGGCCCGTGGGGGCCTGCGGCCCGGAGCTGCGACTCCGTCTCGTACTCCTCCACCAGACGTGCCAGCAACGTGGGGTGAGTCATCATCACGATCTCGCTCCTTCACAAGCGTCGCCGTCGGGGGCGGCCGGCTGCCCCCGACGCGTCGCCTGCCCGGGCACGGGCATCCCATGCGCCACGGGCGTCGCTGCAATGGCCCCGCGACCGACACGGCCGCGGTGGGTGAGTGGGGTGAGTGCCGCCCCCGGCGCTCCTTACGCTGTCGCTCCGTCCGCGCCAATATCGGCCGGCGGGAGTCCGGCCAGGGCTGCGGCCCGCCGGGTCGGCCGCGGGACGGCACCGAGCCATTCGCAGAACAGCACGGTGGCGTCGTCCTGAAGGCGGCCGTCGTGGTGTTCGAGAACGGCGTGGATGAGGCGGCGCAGGGTTTCGGGGACCGGCAGGCCGGCGGCGTGGTGACGGATGAGGAAGTCGGTGAAGCGGGCCAGGCCGAATTCCTCGTTGCCGGCCCGGCGGGCTTCGGTGATGCCGTCGGTGTAGAGCACCAACCGGTCACCGGGCTCCAACTGGTCCCGGCACAGAATGGCGGGAAGGCCGAGAGCGGTGCCCATGGGGTGGGCGGGCGGGCAGTCCAGCAGGGTGCTCCAGCGGCCACCGCGGATGATCACCGGTGGGTGATGGCCACGATTGACCCAGGTCAGGACCCCGGTCCGGGTATCGAGGTCGGCAAGGATGCCAGTGACGTAGCGGGACTGACCGTACTGTTCGATCAGAACCTCCTCGATCCTGTCGCTCGTCTCCACCAACCCGGCGCCTTGGCGGCGCGCATTGCGGCAGGCACCCATCGCCAGGTTGGCGGTCAGCCCGGCGGCCGTATCGTGCCCCATGGCGTCGAACAGCGACAGGTGCACCACGTGCCCGGCGATCGCGTAGTCGTACGCGTCCCCGCTGATCGTGTAGGCGGGCTCCATGGCCGCTGAAATCATCACGCGGCCGTCCGCGTACGTGGGCGGCGGCATCAGGTGCCACTGCATCTCCGCCGCGACGTGGAGCGGCTTGACACGCGTCAGGCGGGCGTACGAGTCGCTGCTGCGCCGCTTGCTGTCGATGAGCAGAGCAAGCAGGGCGGACAGCAGTTCCATGTCCTCCAGAGCCCGCGGGTCGGCGTTGGCGGTGGTGATCCGCAGGACGCCCAGGCGTTCGGTACCGTCCAGCAGCGGCACCCACCAGTGACTCCCCGCCCCGCTCGCCTCGCCACCGGCCACGAGCTGACCGTACTGGAAGGCACGCCCGGCCACCGTGCCCTCGATCTTCAGCTCGGTCTCCTCCCCCACCGCCCCCAGTCCGGCGTCCGGCCCCACGCCGGTGAGCAGACGCAGCACGTCACCCCGCAGATCGACCACGTAGATCAGTACCTGGGTGAAGCCGGCACCGGCCGCATACTCGGCCGCCTTCGCCGGCAGGAGCTCCAGCGGCATCAGGTGGCTCGCCAGCAGCAGGCTCCCCAGCATGCGCCGCCCCTGTGCGTCCCGGTCCCGGTCGTTCACCGCAGCACCCTGGCCCTCTGATCCTCTGGTCCTCACTTCGAGCAGGCACACTGCCGATACCGGTGCGCAGGTGCCCTCACTCCCACTCTCCTCCTCCACGGCTCCGTGAGACAGGCGGGCCGAAACCGTCGGGGGGACCTTCGCCGGCCCTGTTCACTCCGCACGCCGGGCATCGAAGGTGACGTCGTCCACCGCGCAGATGTCCGCGGACATGTTGCGACGCATCATGCGCAGGGCCGCCGCGGCCAGGTCGGCGTCGATGTGGGCGACCGCGTCGGCCGCTACGACGACATCGAAGTGCCGGATGTGGGCATCCAGAGCCGAGTACATCACGCACTGTTCGGTCACCTGCCCGCACAGGACCAGGCGCTCGGTCGCCAGTTGGCCCAACAGGTGGGCCAGTGGGGTTTCGTAGAAGATCGAGTGCCTCGCCTTGACGACGAAGAGCGAGTTCTCGTCGGGCGCGACCGGCTCCACCAGATCGCTGTGGTGGCCGTCGAGGGCAGCCCGCAGGATCTCCCCGTGGCGTGAACGCCACTCCCCGAAATTGTCGTTCACGTAGATGACGGGCGAGTCGCTGGTCCGGGCGTGCTTCAACAGGGCCGTGACCCCGTGCAGCGCCTCACGAACGGACGGCACCAGGGCGTCGGCGTCCTCGTGTGCGTAGGTGTTGAGCATGTCGATCACGATGAGCGCTGTACGAGGCATGGAAGCCGCCGCCTCTCGACCCGTCCATCCAGCCCGTGACCGCCCGTCGGCGGCGGACCGCCGTGGGCCCGGGCTCGCGCGGTCCGGCCCGTCTGCTGATTCCAGTCTCCGTCATCCAGGGCGGTGCGGCCCGTGCGACGTGCTCACGAGGTCCACCACCGTCGTGGGCGCCGGTCGGCCGCTGAGGCCCGCACGCGCCCCCACGGCGCGCTGCACACGTTTGAAAGCGCGAGACGTGTGAAGAAGCGACTTGACCGTGGCCTTACCTCAGGAAGCAGGAGGCGCATCGTGGGCATCATCGCGTGGATTCTCATCGGTCTGTTTGCCGGCCTCATCGCCAAGGCGATCATGCCGGGCAAGGACCCCGGCGGCATCATCATCACCATACTCATCGGCATCGCGGGAGGCCTGCTCGGCGGCTGGCTCGGCAAGGTCATCTTCGGTGTCGACTCCATCGACGGCTTCTTCGACCTCTCGACCTGGATCGCCGCGATCATCGGCTCCGTCATCCTCCTGGCCCTCTACCGCCTGACGATCGGGAGCCGGCACTCTCACCGGCATGCCTGATGGCGACCGCGGTCCTCACCGGTCGCGGCCGGCTGTGCCTCCGCATGCCCACGAGGCGCCTCCGCGCGTTCGCCGGCCCGTCGTCCGGTGAGGGGGCGACATGAGCGACGTGCGCGATCCATCGGATGAGCCGTACGCGCGACTGCGTCGGGAGCGCGACCGGCGAGCGGACGATCTGTGGGCCGTCAGCCGCGCCCTCCACGCGGATCCCGAGCTCGCATACGCGGAGCGCCGTGCGGCCCGGCTGCTCACCGGCGAACTCCGGCGGGCGGGGTTCGCCGTCGAGTCGGGGACCGCCGGACTCGACACCGCTTTCGTCGCCCGCGCGGGACGCGGGCGAGGGCGATGCCTGGCCGCACTGGCGTTGCGCGGCGTGCTGGAGGAGGAGTTCGAGGGCGCGGTGCTCGCCGTGGGGACACCCGCGGAGGAGTGAGGCGGGGGCAAGGTCACCCTGGCCGAAGCCGGCGTGTTCGACGGTGTCGACGCTGCGCTGATGTTCCACCCCGGCGTTCATGACTGGTCATGGGCGCCGCTGACCGGGCAGACCCAGGTGCGCGTGGGCTTTCACGACCGGGCAGCGCATCCGACGGGCGATCCCACCCGCGGGATCGATGCCCTGACCTCCCTCATCCAGTTGTTCAACACCGCCGCCGTGATGAGCAGACGGTTGCCGTCCGGCTCACACGTCCAGGGAATCGTCAAACCGATGGGGACAGCGCAACCAACATCGTGCCGGCCTTCGCCGAAGGCCTGTTCGGCCTGCGCGCGGCCACGAGCACCGCACTTGACGCGCTGGTGGCCGAAATCGGCAGCTGGGCCGAGGGCGTGGCGGCCGCGACCGGCACCACGGTGGAGGTGACCCGGCTGCGGCCGGCCTCTGATTTCCGGGTCGCGGCGCTGAGTGCCGTGCCCGGGTGCCCTTACGGGGGCGGTGGCAGGGGCGCCGCCGGGGAGACGGACGGGGCGCCGTGAACGGCGGCCCCCGAGCCTGGCATGGGCGGCGGAGCATCGCGCCCGCACACCTCGCCTCGGAGGGTCGCAACCCGGCCTCCCCAAGTGCCTCGACGCACGGAACGGCCCGCCCTCGCACCCGTAGCCGCTGGTCCGAATTGCGCGAGATGCGGCGTGGTCGGGGTACGAGCACCATGACCGTGACATCACACCGTCGACGAAGGGTTCCGCCATGCCCCGAGGTTCCAGTCCCAAGCGCGAGCGTCAGTACGAGCACATCAAGGAGTCAGGCGAGAAGCGCGGCATGTCGGAGGAGCGTGCGAAGGAAATGGCCTCCCGCACCGTGAACAAGGAACGCGCCCGTTCCGGGGAGAGCAAGACGGCGAGCCGCAGCTCCACCCAGGGCAAGTCCGCCTCGCAACGCGGCGGCGAGAAGTCCCGTGGCGGCGGCGGTTCATCCGAACGCACCAAGGACGACCTCTACCAGGAGGCGAAGAAGCGCGGCGTCGAGGGTCGCTCCACGATGACCAAGCAGCAGCTCAAGAACGCCCTCGGCCACTGAGTCCGAGTGGCGTGAGTCCGCTTGGCCGTCCGTCATCGGCTCATCCGGCGCCCCCTCGCAGTGTGTGGGCCGCACTCGCCGACCCTGGGGGTGCTCCGTCCCTGACGCGGTGGTGATCGGCTCGGGCCCCGACGGGGTGCCGGACCGCCGGTGCGCGGGACTGGAGGGCCGGGTGCAGGACACCTGCGTCGGCCTGGCCGGCTTTGCGGCTGCCGATCGACCCGCAGGATCCGCTCGAACGCGCGGCGCCGGGTGGCTCCCGGGCCGTTCGCGCGGCCGCCCCGGCGCCTCACGCCTCGATCGTCATCTCCGCACACCGGGTGATGACGGAAGCGAGCCCCTGCCCGTCGGCGTGCAGCCGACGCTGCGCGCGGGCGCCGTTCCCCCGTTCGTGCAGGTGGGCAATGCCTTCCCGGACCCGCTCGTCATCGCCGTGGTCCTTCAACGCTTCGCGCACGTGCTGGTAGAGGGCATCGACCGCGTCCTCGGCAGACGTCTCCCGCATGCTCTCGGGATGGAGCAGGGGCCCGTCCAGACCTGACCGGCCGGCCCGCCAGGAGGCCAGGCGCAGCAGGCCCGTACCGATCCTGGCCGGAGGCCGCCCCTCCTGCCAGGCGCGGGCCGCCGTCTCGACCAGGCCGCGGATGAGGGCGGCGAGCAGGACCGGCGTGGAGGCGTCCAGGCAGACGTCGGCGACCCGCACCTCCACGGTGGGGTAGGTCGCCGACAGGCGGGCATCGAAGTAGATCATGCCCTCGTCGCGCAGGACTCCGGTTTCGATCATCGTGCGGACCTGCTCGTGGTAGCGGTCGGCGGAGCCGAAGATGTCCACCGGGCCGGCGGACGGCCACCGGTTCCACACTCTGCTGCGGTAGCTTCCGTATCCGCTGTCCTCACCCTGCCAGAAGGGCGAATTCGCGCTCATCGCCGTCAGGACGGCCAGCCAGGGCCTGATGCGGTCAAGGACCGCGACGCCCTCCTCGTCCGACGCGACCGACACGTGGACGTGGCACCCGCAGGTCAGCTGCTCCTGCGCCGTCAGTGCGAACTGCTCGCCCAGCCACCGGTAGCGCCGCCCGACATTCAACGACGGCTTGACGGGCAGCGGGGATGTCGCGACCGCCGCCACCACCGCGCCGGCACTCGCCGCGTGCCGGGCCGCCTCCCGGCGGATGCGGACGATCTCCTCCTGGAGCTCGCCCATTTCGGTGACCGGTTTCGTGGCGAACTCCAGCTGCTCCTTCTGCAGCTCCTTCTCGAACTCGTGGTCCCGTCGACCGTCCCGGCCGGGGCGCTGCCACGCCGAGCGCTCCGCGGCCGCCAGCACCGCCCCCGACACGGCGAGCGGGGCACCACTGTCCGCGTCCACGAGCAGCAGCTCTTCTTCCACGCCTACGCTTCGCATGTCGCCGCCTGTGGATCGAACCGTCAGATGCCCCGCGCCTTCCCTACCCCACCGCGACCATGCCGCCGCCGGGCCGACGCCCCGCTCCGCGCCAAGAACGGTCGCCGGCCGAGCCTCTTGGCCGATCTCCGGTCGCGCGGGCCGAGCGTCGCCGGTACGTGAGGATCCCAGATCGAGCCTGGCCCCGCGTGGTGGGTGAGCAGGAGCGGGGTAGACGGGCTGGGAGAGACGTAAGCCGTCGACAGCCGGACGTCGCCCCACGGTCGAGTCGCTCAGGAGGCCGACCGTGCCAACACCCGCAAAGATGCCACCGCCCGCTGTGGACCGTCCGGTGAGGCGTGGCGTCGGCAAGGACGAACCCATGGAAGCCGCTGTGTACGAAGGACCGCGGACGGTGACCGTCAAGGACGTCGCCGACGCGAAGATCGAGCCCCCTGCGACATCCTGGTGAAGATCACCACCACGAACATCTGTGGCTCCGACCTGCACATGTACGAAGGTCGGACCTCATTCGAGACGGGCCGGACGCTGGGCCACGAAAACCTCGGGCAGGTCGTCGAGGTGGGCAAGGCCGTCAGCAAGGTCAAAGTGGACGACTGGGTGGTCCTGCCCTTCAACATCGCCTGCGGCTTCTGCAAGCAGTGTGAGCGAGGTCTGACCAACTACTGCCTCACGATGCAGCCGAAGCCGGACATGGCCGGCGCCGCGTACGGCTTCGCCGAGATGGGCCCGTACCAGGGCGGCCAGGCGGAACTCCTGCGCGTCCCGTACGGCGACTTCAACGCCCTGCGCCTGGGTGAGGACGCCGCCGAGCGGCAGCTCGACTACGTGATGCTGGCCGACATCTTCCCCACCGGCTACCACGCCACCGAGATGGCGGGCGTCAAGCCCGGCGACCAGACCATCGTCTACGGCGCGGGCCCTGTCGGGCTCATGGCCGCCTACTCCGCGATCCTCAAGGGCGCGGGCCGCGTCTGGGTCCCCGACCACCAGCCCGATCGGCTCCGTCTCGCCGAGGAGATCGGCGCCGTCCCGATCAACACCGCTGAACAGGAACCGTCCGAAATCGAAGGCCGCTCCCACATGAACAAGCAGCAACTGGAACGGGCGCTCAAGGATTGAGCGCCCGGCCTTGCCGCGCGGGCGGCAACAAGGGACGCGGACGTACGGGAGAGATGGTCAGCCTCGGTCAGTGCTTGGCGCTCGGGACGGCGAGGGGCTCGCCCGGAGCCTTCTTCTTCGCCGTCTCCATCCGCTCGCCGAGTTCGGTGAGGCGGTTACGGCCCATGGCCTTGCGGACGTCGGGGAACCATTCCTTCTCCTCTTCCTCGACGTGGTGGCGGACGTTCTCCATCAGCACGCTCATCTTGGCGTCGAACCGCTCGTCGGCGGGGTCCAGGTCCTTCAGCTCGGAAAGCATCCACAGCACGACGTGGTGCTCCTCGATGCTCTCCAGGACATGGTCCTTGGTGTCGGGGGCCGCCTCCCGCACGGCCGGGTAAAAGATCTTCTCCTCGATCCAGGTGTGCGTGGTCAGCTCGTCGATCACCTTGTCGGCAATCCTCCGCTTCTCCGCGTGAGCATCTTCACCGGCCTTCTCGAACTGCTTGAAAAGCTTCTCGACCGTCTTGTGGTCTTCCTTGAGCAGCACGATCCCGTCCACCACAGCCTCCAGAGGTCGCGTCACCGGGCGACGCGGCCGGTCACCCCACGCCCGTGTACCCGGCCCGCACTCGGACCGCTCGTCGAAACAAGAATTTGGCCAGAATGGGCGACTCGTCTACGCCGTCCGCTTCGGCTCGCCGCGCCCCGCACACCCCGCCATAAACCCGTTCGGCGTCTGATATGTCAGTGGATCGCGGGTAGGGGCCGCGCATGACTCCTATCGAAACACTCGCCGCCGAGGGCCAGCCGTCGCTCTTCCTCATGTTCGCCGGAGTGGTCCTTGTCGTCCTCCTGGTCGGTGCATTCTGGTACGGGAGCAAGCGCAGGCGCCGGGAGGCACCGCCGGCCGCGCAGAACCCTGTCGCACAGCGCCGCCAGGACTCCTGGCAGACCCCGGACGGGCATGCGCGTGACGAGCAGGACCAGGAGTAGCCCCACCCGTGGCCACCCGCGCCCGCAAGGGCGGGACTTCAGGAGGGGGGCGTTGCGGTGTGGTCAGGATGGTGGTGAGTGCGGCGGATCGTTTTGAGGCGGGCCTCCAGGAGGTGGCCCCGCCCGCCGGCCACCTCGTCGACGATGTCCCGTTCCACTGCCGCGAAGGGCTGGTAGTAGGTGGAGTTGTACGCCTCGATGATCTGGAACGTCCAGTGGCCCGGGATGACATTGCGGCCCACGATCTCGCGCTCTACCCGATCGGCCTGCTCCTCGTGCCCCGCCACGCGCAGGAGCCGGACCGCGTCGCCGAGCTCGAAGTCCGCTGTCCCGGTCAGCTGGTGGAACCCGTAGAGGTGACCGCGGGCCCGCTCGGTGGTTTCCAGCGCCTTCGAAAGCGCACCCAGGGCACGCACCGTCTTGACGTCGACACCTTCCGGAACCTGGTGTGCCGGATCCATCTCGTGATTGCTGTCCATGGAGGGTGTTCTGCCCGTACGCCGCTTCATTTCTTGGGGGATGGGGCCAAGCGGCGTAAGAAGGCTCCCCGGATGCACCGGCCCCATGGGCGGGCGGTCACTCACCCTCGAATGCGAAGACCTCCATCAGCGCGGCTTCCTGCTCCTTCACGTCTCCAGCACTCCTGGCGATCACCGCGTACCGCCAGGAACGGCCGTCGGGCGGCGCGTCCGCGTAGAGAACCACGCCCTCGCCGCGATCCGGGTCGAACGCGAGGCGGGATGCGCGCAGCCGCGAGAGAGCCGTTGCGAAGTCCATGGGGCTCCGCGTCCACCCCTTCGACACCGACCAGGCCGGGTGGGGTCCGGTCGTTCCCGCCGTCAGCCGGGTGACCATGGCGTGGGGAGTGGTGGTGGCCGTACGACGGATGTTGCTCTCACTCGCGTACGCGGTGCCGTCCGCGTCGACCAGCCCGTCGAGCCCGAAGGGCCCGCTGTAGCCGTGGTCGGCGAGGTGACGGCCCAGGGTCATCCCCCACTCCTCCATTTCGCCGGCCACGTGCGCGCAGGACGGCGGCAGCGGAGAGGCGTATCCCGTGAAGGATCCCTGAACCGTGCGCATCGCACCGCTGAAGAGCGCGCGTGCCCCGGTGGCGGTCACCTCCAGCTGGATACTGACCGAATCGGCCACATCGAGGCGCTCCTCCACCACCCACAGGCCCTCGGGCCCGCCGACCGGATCGAGCAGCAGGCTCGCCCCGCCCCTCAGGTCGTCACGGGACACGAAGCGCATCCCATGCCCGCCCGCCGAACGGTCGGGCTTCACCACGACGGCCTCGTGGTCCCGCAGCAGCTCGCGCGCCACACCCTCGGCCTCCGGGCGCCGGCACATCCGCCCCGTCGGCAGCCGCATGCCCAGTCGTCCGGCCGTCTCGCGGAACCCGGCTTTGGTGTTGAGCAGCATGGTCACATCCACAGCGGCCTCGGCGGCCTCGACCGTGGGGTACGGGTGCACCGCGATGCCGACGTCCCGGGCGAAGGCGATCGCCGACGCGTCCAACGCCGTCGGCAGCAGCGCCGCACCCCGGTCGCCCACGAGATCCCGTACGTGCTCGACGAGGCCGGCCTCGCGCACTGCCCGCGCGAGCGGGACGGCGCCCGCGGGCGGCACCTCGACGACCGCCACCGATTCCGGGGGCACCCCCGTCAGGTCGTACACGTACCGCAAGAACTCCGGGCCGAGTGATACGGGAGTGACGAACACGTCCCCCGGCCGAAGCAACCACGCCTTCCGCGGCGCTTGCTGGGCCCACTGCGCCAGGATCTCGCCCGCGTCGAGATCCACCGCCAGGTCGGAGAGGAAGTTCGCGAACACGACGATCGGGCCCGTCTCCGTCACCAGCTTGGCGGCCATGGGCCCAGCCTCTGCCGCACCCAGCGCATCGGCATCCCTTCGCGTCCGAACGGGTGACCTTCACCGGGCAGCTGGGACCATGGGAGCCGTCCGCGGTCGGTCACGCCCGAACCGCCCGCCCCCGAGGGCCGGTATCGCCCGCTGACGGCTGAACCGATCAGCCGGAGACGAGCACGGAGTCATCGAGGGTACCCGTGCCAGGCAGGCGGTGGCGGGTGGCGATGAGGGCGGCGCGCACGTCCGTCGTACCGGTGGACACGCAGAGCGCTCGCTCGACGTCCTCGATCTCCCGGCGCACGGGCGATTCGCCGTCCGCGGCGTCGAGCACGGACAACGCCCAGTAACGGCTGACGAGGCCGGGGAGCACGGCCGGGTGAGCCATCAACATGGGTGATTGCCTTTCGCCAGCGGATCCGTATCGTGGCCGTCGCCTACCCTCCCGATCACCGCTGAACCCGTCCGCAGCCCGTGCGCTACGCGTCCTGTGCGTCCTGTCCGTCGGGGTAGACGACGAGGAGCGTGCAGCCGGTCGCGGACTGCGGGTAGTGCACGGAGCCAGGCTCGGCGCAGAGCACCGTGCCTGCCTGCCAGGTGTCCGTGCCGTCGCCGAACTCGCCCTCGACGACGTGAACGAACTCGCGGACCGTGTGCCGGTCCTCGCCGAATCGTGCGCCCGGCGCGAACTCCAGCAGCATGATGACACTCGGGTCGTGGGGTGTGCCCTCCTTGAGGAGACGCGCGGTGATGTGCTCGTTGATCCGCATGTCCGATATCGAGGCCTGGTCCGGACGAACGCCCACGAAACCCGGAAGCATAGCTGTCTCCACTTCAACTGCTGTGCGGTGAAGACCTGTTGTCGTCCACCGGATGTCGATCAGCGTAGGGATCCTCGACGGCGCTTACTACGCCACAGATGCACCGATTGCCGCATGATGCACAGCACGCGTGCACACCTCGGCGCCGCAGGCCTTGACGACCGGGGCCGAGGTGAGGGCCGGCGGCCCGGCAGGCGGCCTTCGGCTCCGATGCGTGATGCATCGCGTCCGCCGTCATCGGCCGTACCTGCCGTCTCGCGGCCTCGGCTCCCCGGATAGCCTCACACCTCACCCTCGTCGGAGGAGACGTGATGCTCACCCTCGCGGCCCTGGCCCGCCGGCCCGAGTACGTCCTGCACCCCCTGCACCCCGCTGTCCCCCACGACCGGGTCGTGGACCGTGCCGCGCTGGTCGCGCCCTGCGACGGCCCCGGCAGGCTTTCCGGCACGCTCCTGATCTGTTCACCCGACGCGATCGACTCGGGGCAGGCACGCGCCTGGCTGCGGAAGCTCGCCGACCGAGGCGCCGTCGGCTTGGTCCTCGCCGCGGACACTCCGGCCCATACGCGAGGCCCGCTGATCGAGGCCGCGTCCCACGCGGCCCTCCCGCTGCTCGCTTCTGGCGCACCCGTGGCGGCCTGGCGGCACACCCTGATCCCGCGGATCACCGAACACCGGCGGCAGGCGGGCGACCGGCACGCGGCGTGTCTCGCCCACCTCCTGGACCACCTCAGCGGTGACGACCACCCGGACGACCTCCTGGACTGGCTGGCCCACCAGCTGGATGCGGAGGTGAGCCTTCAGCGCGTCAGCTCCAGACCTGCCCCCTTCACCGAACGCCGACTGCCCGCAGCGGAACGCGCCTTCACCTCGACGCACCCCGTCGGGGATGGTGACCGCTTCCTGGCCGCCCGCCGCCACCACGCCTTCAGCACCCCTGACCGGGACCTGTTGGCCCGCTCCGCCACTGTCCTCGCCGTCCGCGGGCACGCGTGCGGGCGCGGGGGTGACACGGCGCTCGCCGAGACCCTGCACGCCGTACGCCTGGCGGCGTTCCAGGCCTTGATGGTCGGTCACATCGAACCGGCCCGGCGCATCCTGGAGCCCCTCTCCCCCCACATGCTCGACACGGACGACGTCCAGATCGCCATCATGGAGTGCGCCGGCACCTCCCGCGAGGAAACGTTCGCCCGAGTCGAGACGCTCTTGTCCGACACCGGCCTGGCAGTACGGTGCCCCGCCTTCGACGAGCACATCGTCGTCGTCGCCCCCCACCCCGATCCCGACCTGCGAGAAGCACCGGCCGTCACCGCCCTGCGCCCGCTCGTCGCCGATCGCGGCCGCCGACTGAGTCTGGGCATCAGCCCCTCACTGCCCGTCGAGGACACCGCCACCTGCTTCAGCCTGGCCTACGACGCCATCGCCACCGCCCGGATCAGCCCCGGCCGCACCGCGGTCGCCTCCCGCACCCCCGGTCTGCTCGACGCACTCGACCCGGCCACCGCACAGCAGTGGGCCACCGCCCTGCTCCACCCGGTCCTCAGCCGGCCTGGCGCCGACCGGCAACTGCCCACCGTCACCCTCGGCCTCGAATTCGACGTCTCGGCCGCCTCCCGGATACTCGGCATCCACCGCAACACCCTCAGCCGCCGCATACGCGGCATGCTCCAGGCCACCGGCCTCGACACCGACCGCACCGCCGATCGCATCACCTTGTCCCTGGCTCTGCAGATCCACTCCCTCCACGGCCCCGCGGCCGACCCGGCCCCCCACCCCACGCCCACCCTCGCCCACCTGCTGGCGCAGCCACCGGTCACCGACTGGGCCACTACCGCGCTCGCCCCACTCGGCCAGGAATGCACCGACCGGCGCACCACCACCGGCGACGCCCTCGCTCAGACCCTCCGCACGTGGGCCGCCGAGGACTTCCGGGTGGACGCCACCGCCCGACGCCTCGGTCTCTACCCGGCCACCGTCCGTGGGCACGTCCGCGCCGCCGAGGCGCTCCTGGGATGGATGCTGCTGTCCACCCTCCCCGCGGGTCCGCCGCACGACGACGAAGAAGCCCCCGGCAAACAGTCCGGGCTACGAAGTCTCGCCGCCGCGCTCCAGGCCACCCCCGGATCGCCCCGGCCCGTCCTGCCCGACCCCACTCACCATGCGGTGTCGTGCCAGTCGTCGCTGTCGTAGCACAGCGTTGCTGTGACGCCAACGGCCTGCGCGGGACGAATAGGGGCAGTCTGTACTGCGAGCGCCTCCGCGTGCGCCCTTCCGGCTGTGCCGGGCGGCGCGCAGCCTTGTGCATCCAGTCGTCGGCTGGGGGAACCGGGCAGGGGGATGGTCTTGGTCATCGGAAAAAGGTGGGGCGCACGAGGTGCGGCGTTGACCGTGGCGGTATGCACGCTCCTGGCGGTCGGAGGGAGCGGCGGCACCGCGTCCGCCTCCGGTGCGGGTTGCGGCGACGGAGACCGCGGCCTTGCCGCCTCCATCGCGGCGAGTGGAGCGTTCAAGGAGCCGGGTACCGTCACCACCTGGGACGGGGTGCACATCACGCTTCGGTATGCCCCGAACTACAACTGCGCCTGGGGTCTGCTGAATGGCGAGCCCCTCGCCGGAGTCGGGCACGTGTGGATCGACCGTTCCTCGAACAGCGGGTCCGGCTGGGCCGGACCGCTGGGAACCGTCACCACGGGAGTGGGCCAGAGCAGCACGTACACGGGTACCTGGAACGTCAATGGGTACGACGCCGTGCGGGCCTGCGGGGATTCAGTCGTCCTGGGACGCGTGTCCAACACGGTCTGCACGCCCTGGTTCTTCCCGGGCCGGCTCGGTGCCGGCCGCATGCTGGGGGTAGGGGAATACCTGACCTCGCCCAGTGGCCGGAACACCCTGGTCATGCAGGCGGACGGCAACCTGGTCGCCTACGTGCCGGGGCGCCCGGTCTGGGCGACCGGTACCCGAACCCCCGGCACCGTGCTGTGGATGCAAGGTGACGGCAACCTGGTGCTGGTGGCGCCGGGCAACCGGCCGATCTGGGCCACGGGCACGTCGGGGTCGGGGGCGTACCTGCAGATGCAGAACGACGCGAACGTGGTGATCTACCGCAACGGTGTTCCGCTGTGGGCGAGCAACACCGCAGGGCGCTGACACCCGCAACCACACGCGGTTGCGCCCGTCGGGCCGGGACCAGCTCCACGGTCCCGGCCCGACGGGCCCACGGGATGCGGGCGTGTCCCCCGAGACGGGGCAGGCCGACCGGCAGGTGATCAACTCAAGGACTCCCGGCGGGCGCGCATCGGAAGGGAAGCACCGCCCAGCCGGTACCGCAGCCGTATCAGGTCGGGAAGCTCGGCCACGTACTTGAGCCGGTCGAGAAGGAGGCCGATCCGCTGATCGTCCCCTTCCCGCACGGCCACCGTGATGGCATCGACAAGCTGCGCCGGATCCTGAGGCATACGGGCATTCTTGCCACTGGCCTGCGCACCCATGCATGCCTGATCGCGGCATGCGGCGTGATGCCGCGACCCCAGATCCGACAAGCACGGCGGCGGGTGCGCAGCGCCTGAGCTGACGCCCTCCCCGCCCCTGATGCCTTCGTACACCCCACGGGGACTGTGAGCGGTACGACCGGGCTCACTGCGGTGACCGGCAGGAACAGCGCCGCCTGAAGGTCGCGCTGGCATGGCTCTGAGGAGTTGGCGCGGCCAGGGCTCGGCACCCGTCATGCCCGCCGCGCGGGTCGTGTCACGCGGGGCGCTGCGCGTAGGCGCCGCTCATCGAAGGTTCGGCGCCGTCGGCGCTGCGGCCGGAGAGGAGCGGCTGTGAGACGGGATCCCGTACACGTGTCCGGCGACCGGATCGACGACCCGTGGGGCCGCCGCACCCCCTACGGCAGGGGCGGGCAGTGGCCCGTACGCACGGACACTGCCTGGCCGAGGGGGTGACCGAGGAGCAGGTCGACGCGTGGGTGCGGGCGGCTTCGCTCCTGCATTCCGACGGCGACGCGATGGACATCGCCGTCCGCGGCGGACGGATCGCGGGGGTACGGGGCAGGGCCGGCGACCGCGTCAACCGGGGCCGGCTGGAACCGAAGGACCTGTACGCGTGGCAGGCCAACGGCTCCGCGGACCGCCTGACCCGGCCGCTCGTCCGCGAGAGCGGGCGCCTCGTGGAGAGCGACTGGCCGACGGCGACGGACCGCATCGTCGCCAGGTCGCGCGAGCTCTGGAGCAGCAGCCAGCTGTCGCCCTCGGGCAGCTGCTCCAGGGAGTCGAGGTAGGCGTGTTCCTCGCGCATCAGCCGGGCCATGCGCCCGTCGGTCGCCTCCAGCTGGGCGGGCCACCGGCTGTGCTTGAGCAGGTCGGGCACGGCGTCGGCAGCCTGGTAGATGTCGCCGAAGCCGAGCACCAGCAGCGCCTCGGCGGCGGGGACTTCGACCAGCTTCAGCTCGGCGCGCAGGACGGTGGCCAGGGTTCCTTCGCTGCCGACCAGGGCTTTCGCCACATCGAAGCCGTTCTCAGGCAGCAGGGAGTCCAGGTTGTAGCCGGACACGCGGCGGGGGATCTTCGGATGGCCGCGCCGGATCGCCGCCAGGTTGCGCCCGGTGATGTCCTTCAGCCCCTGGTACAGGCGGGACTGGGGCCCACCCTCGGCAACGACCCGCGCATACTCGTCGTCGCTGGTCGGGCCGGCCCAGAAGCGGACGCCGTCGTAGGTGAGTACCTCCAGGCGCACGACGTTGTCGGCGACCGACAGCAGTCGGTTGCAGTACTTGGTCCAGTCGATGATCACCGCGGTGTTGGTGCACTGCCCGCCCAGGCTGGTGCCGCCGCCGCGCGAGAGCACGGGCGCGGCGAACCGCGAGCACACCGCCACGGCCGCGGCGCCGGCCTCGACCGTGCGCGGCAGCACCACGCCGAGCGGGACCTGCCGGTAGTTGGAACCGTCGGTCGCATGGGCGGCCCGGCTGCCGGTGTCGAAGCGGACCTCGCCGTCGGCCTCGGCGCGCAGCGCGCGTTCCAGGGCCGCGAGGTCCTCTTGCTCGCCCCTGCTTTCCGCGGCCATGGTCAGTTCCCGTCGCCGGGCAGGAACTCCTGGACCTTGGCCTTTGCTCCTTGGCGGATGAAGTTGCCGCGGTCGCTGTCGCCACGCAGGACGGCGGAGGCGGCGGCCTTGATCTGGTCCCAGGTGGCGTGCGGCGGGATCGGTGGCACCGCGGGATCGGTACGGAAGTCGAGGACGAACGGATGCTGCGCTGCCAGCGCCCGGGTCCAGGCGGGGCCGACGTCCTCGGGCCGCTCGACCCGAACGCCGTCCAGGCCGAAGGACCGGGCGATGTCGGCATAGCGCACGTCGGGCAGGTGCTGGGAGGGTTCGAACTGCGGTGCGCCTTGCATGGCGCGCATCTCCCAGGTGACCTGGTTCAGGTCGTGATTGTTCAAGACGGCGACGACCAGGCGGGGGTCGGTCCATTCGCGGTAGTACTTCGCGGCGGTGATCAGCTCCGCGAGGCCGTTCATCTGCATGGCGCCGTCGCCGACGATGGCGATGGCCGGGCGGTCGGGGTGGGCGAACTTGGCGCCGATGGCGTACGGCACGCCGGGGCCCATCGTGGCCAGGGTGCCCGAGAGCGAGCCGCGCATGGTGCCGCGCATCCGCAGGTGGCGGGCGTACCAGTTCGCCGCCGAGCCGGAGTCCGCGGCCAGCATGACGTCCTCGGGCAACAGGGCGTCGAGTGCGTGGACGACGTACTCCGGGTTGACCGGCTCCGCGGAGACCTCGGCGCGGCGCGTCATGACGTCCCACCACCGGGCGGTGTTGTCTTCGATCGTCTTGCGCCACGCGCCGTGGGCCTTGCGTTCCAGCAGCGGAAGCAGGCTGCGCAGTGTCTGGGCGGCGTCGCCGACGAGGTTCGCTTCGAACGGGTAGCGCAGCCCGATCATGGACGGGTCGAGGTCGATCTGCACCGCGCGGGCTTGGTCGAAGTCGGGCAGGAAGTTGCTGTAGGGGAAGCTGGAGCCGACGACGAGAAGGGTGTCGCAGTCGCGCATCATCTCGTAGGAGGGCCGGGTGCCGAGCAGCCCGATCGAGCCGGTGACATAGGGCAGGGTGTCCGGGAGCGCGTCCTTGCCCAGCAGGGCCTTGGCGACGCCGGCACCGAGCAGATCCGCGACCTGCTCGACCTCGGCGCGGGCGTGGCGGGCACCCTGGCCGATCAGTACGGCGACCCTCTCGCCGGCGTTGATGATCTCTGCGGCCCGGGCGAGGTCCTCGCCCGTGGGGACGGGGGCGTAGTGGGGGACGCCGAGGCTGGAGGGGACGTGCTTGAAGGCGTGGGCAGGCGGCTCGTAGTCGAGCTCCTGCACGTCCGCCGGGACGATCAGCGCGGTAACCGTGCGGCGCGTGGCGGCGATGCGCATCGCCCGGTCGAGCACGTTGGGCAGTTGTCCGGGGACGGTGACCATCTCGCAGAACTCGGAGGCGACGTCCTTGTAGAGCGAAAGGAGGTCCACTTCCTGCTGGTAGGAGCCGCCCATCGCGGTGCGGTCGGTCTGCCCCACGATCGCCACCACCGGCACGTGGTCGAGCTTGGCGTCGTACAGGCCGTTGAGCAGGTGGATCGCTCCGGGCCCGGAGGTGGCAGCGCAGACCCCGGTGCGTCCGGAGAACTTGGCGTACCCGACGGCCTGGAAGGCGGCCATCTCCTCGTGCCGGGCCTGGATGAAGCGGGGCTGGTCCTCGGCGCGGCCCCAGGCGGCGAGCAGGCCGTTGATGCCGTCGCCGGGGTAGGCGAAGACGAACTCGACCTCCCACTCCCGCAGCCGCTGCAACAGGTAGTCGGCAACCTTCATCTCTGTCCTCCTGATCGCTGGTGCCGGCCGGCGGGCGCGGAGCGGTTCGGGCACGGTTCCGGCAGCTCTCGCTGCCCGGGGACACCCGAGACCCGGTCCACGATGGACCTTCCGCGGAGTCCGTGACGGAGCTTCGGCTTGCTCACAGGTTCCGGAGCGCGGGCAGGAGCTTCGCCTCGGCCCATTCCAGGAAGGCCACCTGCCGGTCGCCGCCGATCTGGACGAGGGCGACCTCGGTGAATCCCGCCTCGACGTAAGGACGTACCGCCGCGACGAACTCGTCCACCTCGTCACCGCACGGAATGGACTCGGCCACGTCTTCGGGCCGGGTGTGCCGCGAAGCCTGCTCGAAGCCCGCGGGGCCGGGGAGCTCGCCATTGACCCGCCAGCCGCCCAGCGCCCAGCGGAACTGGTCGTGGGCGCGCGCCACCGCTGCGGCGCGGTCGGGGTCGTAGCAGACGGGCAACTGTCCGATACGGGGTTTGCCCGCGCCACCATGGGCGTCGAACTGCCGCAGGAGTTCCGCCTTCGGTTCCGTCGCGATCAACAGGTCTCCGAGCCGGCCGGCGAGTGCGCACGAGCGGGGCCCGGAGACGGCGATGCCGATCGGGGGCAGTTCCTCGGGGAGGTCCCAGAGCTTGGCGTTCTCGACGTCGTAGTGGGCGCCGTGGCAGCTCACGCACACGCCGCCGAACATCTTCCGGATGATGCCGACGGCTTCCTCCAGCATCTCCAGGCGCACGTGCGCGGCGGGCCATCCGGCGCCGACGATGTGCTCGTTGAGGTTCTCCCCGGAGCCCAGTCCCAGCCGGAAGCGGCCCCGGGACAGGATCTGCACGGTCGCGGCCTTCTGCGCGACGACCGCGGGGTGGTAGCGGAACGTCGGGCAGGTCACGTACGTCATGAGCGGGATCCGGGTGGTGGCCTGGGCGGCCGCCCCGAGCACGCTCCATGCGTAGGGGGCGTGGCCCTGCGACTCCAGCCAGGGGAACGAGTGGTCGGAAATGACGGAGAAGTCGAAACCCGCCTGCTCCGCTCCCACCACGTGGGAGACCAGTTCGAGCGGTCCGGCCTGCTCGGTCATCATCGTGTATCCGATGCGTACCGGCATGAACGCGCTTCCTTCCTGTCGCACGTGCGGGGAGAATCCCCTGGTATGCGGTCCGCTTCTCCTCCGGGGCGGTCTGTGCCGCCCCGGGGAAGCCGGCTACGTCGGCGCCTGCCCGGCCCGCCGTGCTTCAATCCCGTACGACGGGCCCCGCCGTCCAGTGGCGGCGACGCCGGACGCCGCCGCACTCACGCACACACCAACGCAGGAGGCGACTCGGCCCAGACGCACCGGGCTTCGCGGCAGAAGCCGGAAGACACCCTTCAGCTGGCGGTGGGCGGTCTTCTCGGCGAACCGCCGCTCGTCCGGGTGGGCGGTGTGCGCACGAGGTACGGGATGAAGTCCGAAGACGGCCCGTCCGTCGCTGCGTGCGCCTGCCCGGCTCCGTAGCATCCTCGAAGACTGTTGTGTCGTTTCGCGGGTAGGGCCCAAGTAGCCGTTGATGATACCCGCGCCGCTGCGTCCTTCTCGGGGAGGACGCCTCGGGTTCGGACCTCCTCAATCGTGCGGCCGTCGAATGGCCGCATACTTGTTTCCCTGTTTCTGCGGAAAGGGAGGGCTCCGGCCGCCCAAGGCGTTCCGGACGCATCGGGGGCGTGTGCAGACGCGCTGCCTGATGTGGCCGCCGGCAGATGTGGAGCGGTACACCGGCGGGACGACAAGAGCCGCTGTCGTTTGGCGTACGACGCTGAGTGTTCCGATGGCCGCCAGATCTTTCAAGCCCTTTTTTGTGGGTAGACGAATTTGGTCAGGATATTGGGTATTTTCCCGGTTCCGGTATGGAGGTGGCGGTAATGGCCGCTGGGAAGAAGGCCAAGAACGTCGGCAAGACGCTCAAGGGGAAGACGAAGGAGGTCACCGGCAAAGCGGTGGGCAACGAGAGCCTTGAGATGAAGGGCCGGGCCGAGCAGGCCGCGGGAGATGCCAAGCAGACCGTCCAGAAGGCCAAGGACACGCTCAGGCACTGACCGGGCGTGACGGGAAAGGCCGGCGGCGTGTTGCCGCCGGCCTTTCCCGCACCCAGGCCCACCGGGGAGATGCAGGGGCTGTGGCGGGGGCTGTGGCCGCGCCTCGTCCGAGACGGCCACAGCCCTCTGCGCATCACCGCCGGCGGCGTGTCCGGCGGGGCTCCTCTTCCTCCTCGTCCTCCGCGTCCTCATCCTGCTCCTGGTCCGCGTCCTCGTAGGCCGCTTCCTCCTCGTCCTCCGCGTCCTCATCCTGCTCCTGGTCCGCGTCCTCGTAGGCCGCTTCCTCCTCGCCGTACGCCTCGTCCTCGTCCTCCTCCTCGCCCTCGGGATACTCCTCGTCCTCGTCCTCGGGATAGTCCTCTTCGTCCTGATCCTGACCTCCCTCCTCGGCTCCTTCCTCCATCTCCTCGCCCGGCTCCTCGGCCGCGGAGTCCTCTTCCTCTGCCTCTTCCGCTTCGAGGGCCTCCTCGTGCGTGACGACGACCTCGCCGTCCTGGATCTCTCCGCGCCATCCCTCTGCCTCGTCGTTGCCAAGGGTGACGTAACGGCTGAAGTTCTTCAGGTCCAGCCGCATGCGCCGACCCTGGGCCCGCCAGATGTTGCCGGTCTTCTCGAAGAGCCCGGCGGGGTAGTACTCGACTACCAGGACGATCCGCGTCAGGGCGGGCGCCAGCTCGTGGAAACTCACGCAGCCGCGTGTGGTCCCCTTGGCGCCTTCGGAAGTCCACACGATCCGCTCGTCGGGGATCTGCTCTTGGACGGTGGCCTTCCAACTCCGGGTCGAAGGACCCACCTTCACCTTCCAGTCGGAGCTGGTGTCGTCGCCCTGGGAGACGCTGCGGACGCCCTTGGTGAAGCTGCTGAAGTCCTCGTACTGGGTCCAGTGGTCGTAGGCGGTGCGCAGCGGGACGCCGACGTCGATGCTCTCGATGATGTTCATCGACTTGGAGCCGCTCTTGCGCCCCTTGCCCTTGCCCCCACCCAGGAGGTTGCTTCCGACGTCCTTGAGCTTGTCCTTGACACCGCCGAGGGCCGCTTTCACGGGGGAGTCGCCCTTGAGGATGCGGGCGCCTATGTCCGGGAGCGTGCCGCCGCTTTCCGCGACGTCGAGGAGGGTGTCGGTCACGTCGCCGACCTTGTCGACCGCCTTGTCCGCGAGGTGTTCCGCCTGAGCCGAGACGTAGCCGCCGAGTTCCTCCATCAGCCGGTCCAGGCCTGAAGAGGAGGTTGTGTCACCGCGCTGTGTGGTGGCCATGGTGTCACCTCCTCGCGGAGGGCTTGCGGCCGGTGGACTTCGCCGCGGTCTTCTTCGCGGCGGTCTTGCGGGCCGGCGGGCGTGCGGAGGTCTTCTTCGGCGCCGCGGTCTTCTTCGCCGGGGCCGTCTTCTTCGCAGCTGTCTTCCTCGCGGCCGTCTTCTTGGCCGGGGGCGCCTTCTTCGCCGCCGTCTTCTTCGTGGCGCTCTTGCGCGCTGCCGCAGGAGCCGCGCCTGACCGTGGCCGCGACGCCGTCTTCTTCGCCGGTGCCCGGGGCGTTTCGGGGCGGGCGGCGGTCTTGCGTGCCGCGGCCTTCTTCGCCGGTGCGGTCCTGTCGGGTTCGGCGCGCTTCCTGGCCGGCGCGGCCTTCTTGGCGGGTGCGGCCTTCCTGCCCGGTGCGGTCTTCTTGGCGGGAGCCCGCCCGCCGGAGGGCTTGCGGACTGGTGTGCTGCGGGAGGGTGCGTGCGTACGCTCGGACGTCGAGCGGCGGTGGGAGGTGCGTCGGCGGGGCTCGGGCTCAGGCTCAGGTTCGGGCTCTTCTTCGTCTTCCTCGTATTCTTCCTCCGCTGGTTCCTCCTCCTCTTCCTCCGCCGCTTCCTCCCCCTCGTCTTCGAACTCCTCTTCCGCCGGTTCTTCGCCCTCTTCCTCGTACTCTTCCTCGTCCTCTTCTGCCGGGTAGTCCTCGTCGTCGTAGCGCTCCTGCGCCTCCTCGTCCTCGTCGCCCTCGTAGCCCTCGTCGTCCTTTCCGCTGCGGCCGAGTTCGAGGGTGCGTTCATGGAGGGTCTCGGCGAGCCGGGCCAGCTGGCGGTTGGCCGTGGCGGTCAACGCCTTGCGGCCCGCGTCAAGGGCCTCGCCTTTGACCTGGTCGCCGATCTCCGCGAACTGCGGCATCTCGCTCAGCTTCTTCAGACCCTGGGTGGCGAGTTCCTTGGGGTCGAGGCCGAAGCGGCGCCCCGCGGCATAGGTGGCGAGGCTGAAGGCCAGGCGTCCCTTCTTGGCCCGCCCGAGTATGTAGCCGCCGGCGACGGCGGCCGCCAAGGCGATCTTGGTGGTGTCATCCATGAGCCTTTCCCTTCACCGTGGTGCGCACGGCCGTCACCGCCTGTGGTCGTTCGCCACGACTGCTGTGAACGCACGCCGGGGCGACGGGACACACCGCTCGCACGGGTCACCGGAGCGCCTGCTCATCTCTGCGCCCGTTATGCCTCGAATACCGTAGAAATAAAAGACATGCACGAGTTTGTGGGTACACCCCCATGGGAGCGGGCAGGCCCTACGGACCGCCCGTGAAGGGGAGTGGGGCCATGGCACCAGCAGAGCCGGGCCGCCGTCGGCGCCCCGACAACGACGAGAGCGACCGGGAACCGCCCGCGCGGCCCGTCCGTAAGGCCGCGTCGCGCACCTCGTCGTCTCCTTCTCGGGGCGTGGGCGGAGCGGCGGCGGCCATGCGAGCCGCGGCTGAGCAGCTCGCTCAGCTCCTGGGCCGCCCGCCCGAGTCGGTTTCCTCCCTCAAGCCCACCGAGGACGGGTGGGAAGCCCAGGTCGAGGTCCTCGAACTCGAACGCGTTCCCGACACCACCAGCATTCTGGCCAGCTACAGGGTGGCCATCGACAAGACAGGAGAACTCGTCTCCTACGAACGGACCCGGCGCTACAGCCGGGGCATGATCGACCGGCCGGCCTGAGAGTTGCCAGGCGGGCCGCCCGGGAAGGGACAGCGCCATGACCATGGTGCCGCAGGGCGCAAGCAACCTCAGCAGAACCACAGCCTCGGGCGGAGGTGCCACCGGCACCAGCCTCTACGACGTCCTTGAGCTGATCCTCGACCGCGGTCTGGTCATCGACGTGTTCGTCCGGGTCTCCCTGGTCGGCATCGAAATCCTCAAGATCGACGCCCGGATCGTGGTCGCGAGCGTCGACACCTACCTGCGGTTCGCCGAAGCCTGCAACCGCCTCGACCTCGAATCCGGCCGCAAGGCCCCTGCTCAGCTCACCGACATCGTCGGCGACACCGTCGAATCCGGCGCCAAGGGCAAGTCCAAGGGCGCCCTCAGCGGCGCTGTGGAGGCCGTCACCGAATCCCTGACCGGCAAGAACGCCTCCGAAGAGGAACCCGAGGAGGAGCCGGAGGAAGAACCGGAGGAAGAACCCGAAGAAGAGGCCGTGCCCCGCCGCCGCAGGCCCGCCGCCCGCCGCGCCCGCCGCGAGAGGGAGTAGACCATGACCATCTACGTGTACTCCGTGATCGCCGCCGACCACCCCGCCCGCCTCGACCACCTCACAGGAGTGGGAGCCGAACCGTCCCCGTTGCGGCTGGTGCGAACGGACCGGCTGTGCGCGGTCGTCAGCGACGTCGAACAGGAAATCCGCGCCAAACGCCGCGACCTGACCGCCCACCAGGACGTCCAGGAGAGCCTCATGGCTGACGGCACCGTCCTGCCCCTGCAGTTCGGATACACCGCCGCGGACGACCAGGCCGTCGGCGAGGTCCTCCGTGAGCGCGAGGCCGCCTACCTCGACTCGCTCGAAAGGCTTGAGGGCTGCGCCGAATACCACGTCAAGGCGAGCCAGGACGAGGAGGCGCTCCTGCGTGAGATCCTCGGCGAGTCCGAGCACGCCCGCCTCCTCAACGAACGGATCCGGGCCGGCGACACCGACCCCCGTCTGCCGCTGCAACTCGGGGAAGTCGTCGCCGCCGAGGTCCGCGACCGCCAGGAATCCCTCGCCGCGGGACTCGTCCAGGCACTGCTGCCCTACGCCCGCCAGCACGC
Source organism: Streptomyces sp. NBC_01276 (assembly GCF_041435355.1). Classification (GTDB taxonomy): domain Bacteria; phylum Actinomycetota; class Actinomycetes; order Streptomycetales; family Streptomycetaceae; genus Streptomyces. The sequence continues at coordinate 8,069,492 of NZ_CP108442.1, read as the reverse complement.
CGTCCGCGCACCGGCCGACGGCGACCTCCTGAATGTGTCCCTGCTGGTGCCCGACGACGAGAAGGGCGCCTTCATCAACGCGGAGGGCGGTCTCGCCCGGCAGGTCGACCACGTCACCTTCCGGTTCACCGGGCCGCTGCCCCCCTACAGCTTCGTGTAGCGGCCGATCCGAACCCCGCCGTCCCGCACGCGCCGCCCCCGCGCGACCGGCCCGAGCAGTACCTGGAGGAGCCATGGGGCTGTTCACCCAGCTGCTGACCGCACCTCTCGCCCCGGTACGCGCCGTCCTGTGGGTGGCACAGCGCGTCGCCGACCGTGCCGACGAGCAGTACTACGACCCCGCCCCCGTCTACGCGGCCCTCGCCGACATCGAGCAACGCCTCGTCAGCGGCGAGATCGACCAGGAGACCTTCGACGCCCTCGAAGACGCGCTCCTCGACCGCCTCGACGAGATAGCCAGGTACCGGCAGAACCTGCCATGAGCAGGCCGGCCCCGACCAGGAAGGACGGACGGCCGTGAGTGACCCCCTAGACAACCGGCTCGGCTCCCTGCCCTCTCGGGCGACTCCGATGGGCTACCCGGCGTCCTCGTCCGCCAGCCTCGCCGACATCCTGGAACGCGTCCTCGACAAGGGCATCGTCATCGCCGGCGACATCCGCATCAACCTCCTCGACATCGAGCTGTTGACCATCAAACTGCGCATCCTCATCGCGTCCGTCGACAAGGCCAAGGAGATGGGCATCGACTGGTGGGAGCACGACCCCGCCCTGTCCTCCCGCCACACCGGCGGCGCCCTGGCCGAGGAGAACCGGCGCCTGCGCGCGGAAATCGAAACCCTGCGCCGCGAACACTCCTCCGGCGAAGGCAGTGACGCAGCCCGCGAGCCCCCGCCCGCCGCCCGAAGGAGGCCCACCCGGTGAACACCTCCGAGCCCGCCCTCACCTACGTCTACGCCGTCGCGGCCCGCTCCCCCGGCCTCGACGAGGTCGTCGGCCGCCTCCATGGCGTCGCCGGTACCTCCCTCACCCTCCTCCCCACGTCCGGCGTCGGCCCGGGCTCCCCCGTCTTCGCCGTCAGCCGGGTACCCGCCGCAGACTGGAACGGGCAAGCCCTCAAAGCCCGCTTCGAAGACCTCGGCTGGCTGGAAGCCACCGCCCGCGCCCACCACGAGGTCGTCGAAGCCCTGGCCGCCCGCACCACCGTCCTGCCCCTGCGCCTGGCCACCCTCTACGAGGACACCGCCCGCGCCCTGACGGCCCTGCACGAACAGCACGACCTCTTCGCCGAGCGGCTCGCCCTCCTGGCCGGCCACACCGAATTCGGCGTCAAGGCCTACATCGCCCCCGCGACGACCGGACCCGACCCTCCCCCGGCCGACATGACCAGCCCGGGCAAGGCCTACCTGCGCAGCCGCAGGGCCCAGCAGCACGCCAGGGACGACCAGTACCGGCAGGCCGCCGGCGCGGCGCAGCACCTCACCGACACCGCCGCCCGCTACGCCTCGGCCCGCGTCCGCCATCCCGTGCAGAGCGGGCCGCTCGCCGGTGACCGGGACGGCGAGAACGTCCTGAACGACGCCTACCTCGTCCCCGACGACCGGGCCGACGACTTCCGCGCTGCGATCGAACAGGAGGCCGCTCACCTGCCCGGCATACGCGTCGACGTCACCGGCCCCTGGGCGCCCTACTCCTTCGCCACTCCCCCGCCCGGACCGCCCGACGGCGGAGACCTCGGGGCGGCGACATGAGCCTCACTCCCGCGGACACACCCCTACCCGGCCGCCAGGTGGCTCTCGTCGACCTCCTGGACCGCCTGCTGGCCGGCGGCGTAGTCATCACCGGTGACATCGTCCTGTCCATCGCCGACATCGACCTCGTCCGCATCTCCCTGCGCGCCCTGATCACCTCGGTCAGCAGCCTCGGCGACAGCGCCGCGCTCCCGCCCCCGGGAGGTGAGCACCCATGAGCGCCACACCCCGGCCCGGTCCGTCGTCCGCCCCGGTGCCCGGCTCCGGCCCGCGCTCGGCCGGCGACACCATGGCCCAGGCCTTCCGCCTCCTGCAGGCCCCGCCGCCGGGTCCGGTCACCGGACCCTCCGCGCCCGCGCGGCGTATCCACGCAGATCCGGACAGTGTCGGGGAGGACCTCCTCAAACTCGTCCTCACCCTCGTCGAACTCGTCCGCCAGCTGATCGAACGCCAGGCCTTGCGCCGCGCCGACGCCGGAGACCTGAGCGATGAACAGGAGGAGGAACTCGGCGCCACCCTCATGGCCCTCCACGACCGGATGACCGATCTGTGCGCGCAGCATGGCTACACGCTGGACGACCTCAACCTCGACCTCGGTCCCCTGGGGCCCCTCCTGCCGCCGCCGGAGTCCGGGCGGACGGGGTCTTGAGCAGGGTGTGGGCCCAGCGCACGGGCGGCCGGCCGGGGCGGCGCCCGGCTTCCGTCCGTCCGGCATGCGGCGCACCGGCTGGGGCAGACGCCGTACGTACGAGGACGATCACAGCACTCTGCATCCGCTTCCATCCGGTCGGAACCGACGGTGACCAAGCATGGACGGTGAGCAGGCATGGACGGCGGGCGGACCGCCTTGCGCGATGTCCCCCGAGGGACCCCGCAGAACTCCTGGAGATGGCCTTCGACACGGCTCGCGACTACAACCGCCGGCGCAAACCTCGGAGCCCTGAGCCTCGGTCTGCCCTGATGCCACGGGAGGACGACATGGCACGGAACACCGATGCGCCGGTCAAGGCCACGCTGTACGAGGCAGCCCACTACCGGGGCGCCGCTGTCACGCTCTCGCCGGACAGGTGGGAGGCGGGCGAGGGCGCGTTCGTCTACTCGCTCGCGCACCTCGGACTCAGCCGCCTGGGGTCCCTTCGGGCGCCGGTCGAGCCCGCCGCGTCCGACAGCCCCCTCCACCAGCGCCTCGGCTTGGTCACCCGCGTCACCGTCTGGGCCTCCAGGCCGGCCGCCCGCCGGCTCGACCCCGAAGAGCGCGGGACGGCATGGCAGCAGTACAGCGCCGATACGGGTGATCTCGGCACCTGGGCGGCGCGGTCGGCGTACGTGCGCGTCTGGCAGGAACGGGAGGACGCCGCCGCGACCGGCACCGACCCGGCCGGACCGGACTACTCCAGCCTCCCTGTCACGGTCGTGGAGTAGGCCCCCGCCGAACCGGCGGATCCGACAGCGCGCAGACTCCCGGATCCCGATGTGGTGCGCGCCGACACGACACCCGGCCCCACCTCGTGGAGCCGTCGCACGGCCGCCACAGACGCGTACCCCGGCTCCCTTCAGGTCATTGGCCATGCCGCGGCACAAGGGCTCCTCGCGACCCGCCCAAGGGCCCTGCGGGCCGGCTCGCGACAGGACCCGGCCAGGGCTGGGCACCGGCCGGGTCCTGCACACGTGGGACATCCGCCGCCGTCGCCGTCGGCTCCCGCCCGCACCCTTGCACACGCAGTGACACAACGCACCATTTACGTCACCAGGCGCGGCCAGACGGGTGACCTCCCACCACGGCGCAGGCCCCGGCAGGCGCAGCCCGGATCTGGCGTCCACCATGAACTCATACCCCACCGGCCCACCCACCGGGAGCCTTCCGTGCCCGTACCCAGCCCGTACCAGCGCCACATCACCAGCTCCGCCATGCCCGCCATGCCCGCCATGCCCGCCAACAGCCCCGGCGGTGAAGGGCAGTCCGGCACCCACACCGCAGGCAGCCGATCCGCTGGCTACCTCGCCGCAGGCGACTACTGGTTCAGCGACACAACCGGCATCGCGCACGAGGCCGCCGCGCGCCGCACGCACACCTGACCGACGACGCCCACCCCCGAGAAGTCCGGCGGGAGGGCGCGGTCAGCGGGCGGCCGAGTCCCCGACGGCGCATACGGGATGAAACGGCGGGGAAGGTGCGAAGTATGGAAGAACGGACCCTTACGTCTCGTCTCCTGCCGGCCGGCGAACGGGCCGGCGTCAGCTCCGCACGAGCCCGCACCGCCACCCGGACCCTCCTCGCCCGCCTCGGCGTGCCCGCCGCCGGGGTGGACGACGTCGTCATCGTGGTGACCGAGCTGGTCACCAATGCCAGACGTCACGCCGGTGGCGCCACCGGCTTCGCCATCACCGCCCGCCCCGGCACCGGGACCGTTACCGTCGAAGTGTCCGACCGCGTGTCCCGGGTGCCGGAGCTCCGCACCCCGGCACCCGGACGACCGGGCGGATTCGGATGGCGGCTGGTCCAGGACCTCACCGACACCGTCCGCATCAGCGCCCACAGCCGTAACGGCTGCGGCGGCGGCAAAACCGTCACTGCAACCTTCACCGGAGAAAGACTCGGTTTCCCCGGCGCGCAGCCCGTCGCGAGAAGCCGCTGACTCGCGGCCGGGGCGGATCAGGCCGACCCCGTACCGTCGCGGATGTCGAAAAGGGTCAGCGCGCCCGTCATCTCCAGCAGCCGCAGGAGCTGCTTCGGCAACGGTCCGACCAACGCCGTCGGCCGGGCGTTGCGCAGGCGGATCAGCTCGTTCAGGAACGACGAGTCCGCGAACGCAACCCCCGACACGTCCAGGAGCAGCAGCTCCGCGTCCGCGGCCCGCGTCCTGCAGGCCTCCGCCACGCGGCCCGCTGTATCGAGGTCGAACTCGCCCGTGCACACGACCACGGCCGCACCGTCCGTACCGGGCCGCACCGTCACCTTCGGCGACTCCATCGTCATCTCCCCAAGCCGTCCACGGCGCCGATATCCGGTGCCCTGACCGTAGAACCTGCTCACACCCAGCAGCACCACACCTACCCGCACAGGGACCGCCGGGACACCTCCACACCAGCGCAGCACAGCCGTACGGGCGCACACAGGCCCCACGGAAAGCGTGCGCGGAAAGCGTTTGAAGCAGGCAGGCACGGATAGACGCGCCAAAGGCGGTGAGCGCTTCGGGACAGGCGCCCACCGCGGTGTGGTCGGGTGGCACCCCCTCCTCCCCCGAGGGGTGCCACCCAGCCGCAACCACACCGCAGCCACGGAACACAGCCAGAGCCCGGTTTGCCGTGGCGGTGCTGGGGCGCGGTCCGGACACTTCGGAGTCCGGCGGTCCGAGGATGTCGAGAACGTGCCACCGGCTCCGTCCCGGGTACATCAGCGGCAGCACGAGGAAGAAGGAGAAGACGGCATGGCGATCCAGCGGATGGACAACGTCGGCATCGTCGTCGAGGACCTGGACGCCGCCATCGCGTTCTTCGTGGAACTCGGTATGGAGCTGGAGGGCAGGGCGGAGGTCGAGGGCCTCTTCGCCGACCGGTGCACCGGGCTCGACGGCGTCCGCTGTGACATCGCGATGGTCCGGACCCCGGACGGTCACAGCCGGCTCGAACTGGCGAAATACCACAGCCCCGCGGTGATCAGCACCGGGCCGCGCAACCGGCCGCACAACGTTCTGGGCACGCACCGCGTCATGTTCGCCGTCGACGACATCGAGGACACCGTTGCCCGCCTGCGCCCTCACGGCGCCGAACTCCTCGGCGAGATCGCCAGGTTCGACGACAGCTACCTCCTCTGCTACGTCCGCGGTCCGGAGGGCATCATCGTCGGGCTGGCCGAGCAGCTGCGCTGAGGGGGAGGAACCGAACCGCGCAACCTCGCTGTCGGGCGCCCCTCCCCGTACCGCCCGCGGTCCCGAGCTCAGGTGCGGGGCTCCATGGGCCCCAGTCCCAGAACCCGGAGGGTGTGCTCGGCCATCTGAAGGTGGCCGACGGCATTGGGGTGGGCCGGGTCGTCGAGCCAGGCTATGGGGTCGGCGTCGCCGAAGTGCGAGCGCCAGTGGGTCTCGTGGTCGACCAGCAGGACGTCGGCCTCCTTGGCGATGTCCCGCACGGCTTGGGCGTACGCCGGGAGGGTGCCGCGGGCCTCGCGGCCGGCGATGCTGACCAGCACCGGTGTGTGGAGGACGATCTGGGTCTGCGAGCCCGCACGGTCGACGAGCCGATGCATGGCGTCGTGGAACTCCGGCAGCCCGGCCAGGCCGGCGCGCGCGTCGTTGGTGCCGAGCGATATGGACAGGACGTCGGGTGCGAAGCGTCCGATCAGGTGGTCGTAGGAGCCGAGCACGTCCACGGCACGCCAGCCGGAAACACCGGTGTTGACGACGATGTCGGTCAGCCGGTCCATCTGCCATCTGACCCGTTCCTGCAGGTGCTCCACCCAGCCACGTGCGCCGTGGGTGTGCAGTACGGCCTGGGTGATGCTGTCCCCGGTGGTTACCCACGTCATGGGTTCTGCAGACAGGCGGATCATGTCGCTCTCCTTCGGTGCGCTCGCGGCCGACGTGACGGCCCACGGCCCTTTTCAAGATCAGAAACATAACGCCCGCGCGTCCTGTGGCCCACCCCTCCGAAGGCCGGCCCGGCAGGAAGCGGGCGCCGCGCGACGCCCACCGCTCGAAGCTGCCCGCAGCGCCGCCGAGAGCGCCGTTCGCCAGAGGCGCGGCGGGGGGGCACGACGCACCGGACGGCCGCTCAGGCCGGGCCGGCGAGGAGGGCGTAGGCGAAGACGGTCGTCACCCAGGTCCAGAGGACCGCGAGTGCGATGTGGCCGAAGGTGCGGAAACGGTCTCCGCGCCACAGGGCGGGTGAGAAGTAGACGAACTGGAAGGCCCAGCGGGCGCCCCAGAACAGGGTCTGGCCCGCCAGCAGGGCCGTGCCGAGGGAGGTGCCCGCCAGGAGCTCCGGGGTGTAGCACAGCGGCAGCAGACCGAGCAGGACGCAGGTCAGGCCGATGAAGAAGAGGTGTGCGTAGGACACCTGGCGGGTCAGCAGGCTGGTGCCGGCGAGGTCGGTGGGCCAGTCCACCAGGCGGGGCAGGACGATGTGGAAGGCACCCATGCCTGTCAGGGCGAGGCCCACGAGGCGGAGTTGGGACTCCAGGGTGAAGAGGTGGTTCACTCGGCGCTCCGGCTGAAGGCGAAGGCCGTGACGAGGTTCGCGATCCGGGTTTCGGTGACGGAGCGCAGGCCCGCGCCGTCAGCGAGCCGCAGCCATTCGCGGCGGGGCATGAAGTGCCAGGCTCCCGGGCCGAAGGCGGCGGTGTTGACCCGGTCGCGCAGGTGCTCCACCAGGATGAGCGTGCCTCCGGGGCGCAGGGTGCGGGTGATTTCCGCGAACAGCGCCTCCCGGTCGGGTGCGAGGCGCAGTTCGTGGGCCGCGAAGACCGCGAACACGGTGTCCTGGGAGCCGGAGGCGACGGGCAGTCGGGACGGGCGGCCGGGCAGGGTCCCGGGGCGCGGGGGCACGCGTCGGCGGGCGCGCCGGATGGAGCCTTCGGTGGTGAGCGCCGGGTCGTAGAGGTCGACGACGCTCTGAGCGGCCCGGGGGTACCGCAGGGCCAGGGGGTGGCTGGTTTCGTCGAGGCCCGTCGATATGACGAGGTGGTCGCCGGGGCCGTCGGGCAGCAGGCCGGTCAGCCAGTCGAGGGAGTACAGCTCGGAGCGGTCGTACACCCACCAGCAGGCGGCGGTGCTGCCCGTGAGCAGGGCGGCCGCGGCCAGCGCGCCCGTGCGGGCGAGGGCGGCGGGGACGCGCGGCAGGTGCGGCGCGAGGGCGAGGCCGCCGGCGACGGCGGACAACCCGCCCGCGTACAGGGGCCAGTTGTACCCGACCACCTCGCGTACTCCGGAGGGGCGCGGGGGCGGTGGGGCGGTGGGGGTGCTCACAGTACGCCCCCGTCCGGGGCCCGCCGGTAGCCGCGCTCCCAGCCGTAGTCGAGGTCGCCGACGTGGAAGGCGTTCGCGAGGACGGGCTCGGTTCCGGCGAACGGTCCGTGGTCGAAGAAGGTCAGGGTGGGAACCTCGACCGCGACCGGGACCGGTTCCCAGTGCGTACGGGTGGCCTTGACCACGATCACCGTGCCGGTCTGCGGCTCGTACTCGAAGGTGTACGGGAGCGGGCCCGCGTACCGGCGGGCGTCCTTGGCGCTCGCGAAGGGGCTTCCCGCGGGGAGCGGGGCGGGGGTGTCCGCCAGGTCGGCGCGGACGTGGAGGTCGGCCCGGCCGTCGGCGCTGACCACCTTGAACTCCAGGGTCCGGCCGGACGTGCGGGTGCCGATGCGGGCGAGGCGGTAGTTGTAGCGCGAGAAGAGGTTTCCGCCGAGGACCATCATCCGGTGGTCGGTGTCGCTGCGCAGGATGCGCAGGCCGCGCATGGTGCGGCCGCCGGGGGTGGAGAACCTGGTGAAGATCCGGTAGCCGGTGAGGATGAAGTCCCGGCCGAGGCCGGCGGGAAGGAACGACGGGCGCAGGGCCCGGGTGTCGACGACCGCGGCGGCGACGAACCCGTGCTCGGTGCCGTTCGCGTCACGGTAGGTGTCGAGGGAGAGTCCCGGAGGAACCAGCGGGGTGAGCAGCTCGGGTGGCAGCGCGTAGGTGAGCACCAGGGAATGCGCGAACGACGTCCGCATCGGCAGGGGGTGGCGTTGCAGCAGGTGCCTCATGAACCGGCCGCCTCGTCGGTCGCGACGGACGGTGTGGCCGGGGCGGCCGGGGCGGCCGGGCCGGCCGGGGCGGCCGGGGGCTCGTTCGCTTCGGCCTTGCGCCACTTGGTGTGCCGCAGCACCACCTGTTCGGGGCAGACGGCGCTGAGGAACCGTCCGATGTGCATGGCCAGGCGCTCCTCGGCCAGCGCGTAGAGGATGCGGTTGCCGTCGCGCCGTTCGGTGACCAGGCCCGCCCCCTTGAGCACCCCGAGGTGCCGGGAGATGGAGGGCGCGCTGATCGCGAACCGGCTCGCGATCTCCCCGGCCGCGAGCTCACCGCCGCGCAGGTCTTCGAGGATCTGACGCCTCGTGGGATCGGCCAGAGCCCGGAACGCGCCCGCCTCGTCTTCGCTTGATGTGCTCATGCAGCAGAACTTAGCACATTAGCTAAATACAAAAATAGGCTCAGCGGGGCGGCTCGCAACGCCGGGGAAGGGTCACGGTGCCGGGCCGGTGCTCGAAGGTGTCCATGACCAGCCACTCGTCCAGCTCGGGGTCGTAGAGGTTCTGGACACCGAACTGCAGCACCTGCCAGAAGGTGCCGCGGTCGCCCTCGTCGACGTAGATGTCGCCCAGCGCGAGCGGCAGGCGGGGGTAGTTCCCGGGAGGCAGTTGCGGGAGGACCACGCCCACCCTCCAGTGGTTCACGTGCCGTCGGGGAGAGCGCCGCAGGGTCTCCGGCCCGACGAACCTGGCGTTCTCGAATCCCTTGTTCAGCGCCTCCAGGCTGAAGCCCGGGATGCGTGAGCAGGGATGCTCGTTCAGACCCGGCCACTTGTACGTGAGCGTGTAGAGCGTGTCGTGGTAGATCAGGTTGGTGAACCAGATCGGGTACTGCGGGCCCCCCGCGGTCATCTGGCTGTCGCCGTCCCTCCCCTCCCAGGTGAACGGCACCGTGATGTCCAGGTCACGGACGATCCACTTGCCCTTGCCGCGGAAGTCGCGGGGAAGGCGGGGCGGAGGCGGCGTCGGGGAGTCGGCCTGCCCCGCGACCACCTTCCCGGACGACAGCGCGGTTCCGGTCCGGGGCGCGGCGGCGACCGGGGGCGGAGCCGCCAGGCCGAGGGCGGCCAGTCCGGCAAGAGCGGCCGACATGGCCGTCCGACGTGCGCCTTGCCAACCCATGGTCTCCCTCGGCTGTCGTGTCGGGCGCCGTCATGGCGCGCGGACCATCACGGCGATGCTGGGACACCGTCCCCGGAATTGAAGATTCCGAAACCGGCGGTTCCGAGTGGCCATCGGGCCGCCCGATAGGGAACGGAGCTGCCGGGAACAGGGTGCGGGAGCCCCGATGCTGTGTCCGGTCCCGGCTACGGGCGGACGGGCGCGCGTCATCGCGAGCGCCGAACCGCAGCACCTGCAGGAGCTTGTCGAACACGATCCGGCCGTAGACGCACTGACGGTGGCAGCGCAGCGGACGGTCCGGATGGCAGACCGGCCGCTCGGGCGGCAACGCCGAGAACTGGTCCCGCAACTCCTCCGCATCAGCAACAGCCTCGACAGGCCCACCGGAACACTGCTCCCCTACCCGCCTCGGCGCCCCCGTGCCGCCCAAGCCCGCGCGTGGAGGGGGATCGAGCCGTCCGCCGCCCGCGGGAGGGCCGTGCGGAGCAGGTCGCGGAGTTGGAGGCGGCGACCCTCAGAGAGGCCCGACAGGTAGGCGGGGGCCGGGCCCTGCCCTCCCAGGAACGGCGTCCAGTAGTCGTCGAAGTCCGCAAACCCGGTCGGGATCCGGATCTCCTCGACCTCCACGTCCTCCAGTCCTGCTCCGACGAGCAGTTCGACCAGCGGGCCCCGGGCACACAAAGGGAACCTGACGGCCTCGTCCAGTGCCCGCGCCTGCCCGTCCAGGGCGACCGCGGCATCCCAGAAGGCGCGGATGGCCTCCATGCCGCCCTCACCGTAGTCCCACACGTACACCCCGACCCGCCCCCCGGGGACGACGACCCTGGCCATCTCGGCAGCCGCCCGTGCCGGGTCCGGGACGAAGTTGAGTACGAGCCCGCTCACCGCGACCGACGCCGTGGAGTCCGCGAACGGCAGCTCCACCGCATCGGCCAGGACGAACCGCGCCCGCCGGTCGGCGATGTGCCTGCGGGCGTAGTCCACGTAGCCCTCCGACGGGTCCATCCCGACCACCGACACCGGGTCGGCGACGTCCAGCACCGCGCGGGTCACCGCACCCGTGCCGCACCCGATGTCCCGCCAGCTCCCTCCCGGAGACGCGCCCATCCAGCGGACGAACCGGTCGGCGACCAGGCGGCTCCATCGCCCGACGTACGGCTCATACGCCTCACCGGTCGCCCACATCGGCCCGCCCCGTCCTCGGTACGTACGCTCCTGGCGATGATGCTGCGTCAACGACGCGGAGGGCGTGAAGCACCGGAGGGGAGCCCCGTAACTCTCCTATCGGTTCGTTCGTTCGGGCGTATTCGGCGGCGGGGCGGGACGGCAGCGGAGTTCCGGGTAGGCGTCGTGTATGGACTCGCACACCTCCGATACCTTTTCCACGGCCGGACAGGCGGCGGTCGTCGACACCGCATCGGCATGGTGGCTGACGGCCTTGGACCGGCTGGAGCGGACGACGGTGGCCGATCCGGCCATCAGGGCGCTCCAGCGGGGAGTCCGTTCCCTTCCTCTGGGCTCGATGCGTGATCTGCTGCGTGGCAGGCCTCTGGGCCATCCCGTGCATCCCGTGCTGGTGCAGGTGCCCGTCGGCTGCTGGCTCTCGGCCGCGGTGCTCGACTTCGTACCCGGGTCACAGCGCGCGACGGCCACCCTGACCGCCGTCGGACTGGCCGGGGTCGCTCCGGCGGCGGTGGCCGGCTGGGCGGACTGGGCGGACATGCCGCCCGAACAGGCGAGGGTGGGCCTGGCCCACGCCGTCTCCAACGTGGCGGCGGTGGCCTGCTATACCGCGTCACTGACCGCACGGTTCCGCGGCCGCTGGGCGAAGGGGCGGATGTGGTCGCTGGGTGGGCTGGCTGCCGTAGCCGTCAGCGGTGCGCTCGGCGGGCACGTGGCCTACCGACAGGCCGTCGGAGCACACGCCACGCCCTGAGGAACGCGGCGCGTTCCCCGACCCGGACCGCCTGCTCCTCGCGGTCCGGGCCGCGCTCCTCGTCGGCGCCGTTCTGCACTCGGTGCCCGGTCCGGCGCGCGATCGATTTCCACGGAGGAGAACAAACGAGAGCCACACGAATGTCCTGCGTTCCGCCGGGCAGATTGCGCTTCGGAGGTTGATAACCATGGTTCCCCTGCTTCTCGTTCTGCTGCTGGTCCTGATTCTCTTCGGTGCGGGTTTCGCGCTGAAGATTCTCTGGTGGGTGGCCATCGCAGTCCTGGTCTTGTGGCTGATCGGTTTCGTCGCACGTCCGAAAGGTGGCAGCGGCCGCTGGTACCGCTGGTAGGAGGCGACCTGCTCACCTGCCATGACCGGCGGCCGCACCCTTCCGGTATTCAACCCGGGTGCGTGAAGCCTGAAAGACGGGGCAAACGAAGCCCAGGCGGGATGCGGCACAACCCGCCGAGCACGACGTACGGAACAAGGAGGACCGGCGGATGTTCCTTTCTCCGTCGACCTCCATTGACCGGAGGAGTTGTCTTTCGCGTGACTGAGAATGTGTGGAATTACCAGCCGGCCTCGGGCCACCTGTCCGGTACGGACCTGACCGGATACAAGGTCGAGGCGACCGACGGCAGGATCGGCAAGGTGGACAAGCACTCCGATGAGGTCGGTGACGCCTATCTGGTCGTCGACACCGGTGTGTGGATCTTCGGAAAGGAGGTCCTGCTGCCGGCGAGCACGGTCGTCAGGATCGACCACGAGGAGAAGACGGTCTTCGTCGAACGCGCCAAGGAACAGATCAAGGACGCTCCCGAGTTCCACCGCGACAAGCACCTCGGCGACGCCGGGTACCGGGAGGAGCTGGGCACGTACTACGGCACCGGCGCCCCCTTCGGTGGCCGCCCCGCCTGATCGCCTTCCGCACGATGACGATGGTCCCGGCACCTTCATGGGTGCCGGGACCATCGTCATGGGTGGCGGCAATCGAGCCGCAGTCGAGCCGCCGCCGGGGCACAGGCTGCGTACCGCCGGGGGCCGGGCCCGGCCGGTCGCCGCCATTCGGTTCCGGGATCGGCCCCGCGCGGGTGAACGCCCGGACCGGCGTGCGATCCGAAACCGGTCTGGTGTGCCAGGTTCGGTGACGGCTGCCGGACAGCCACCGGATCCGACCGTTCCCGGCACCTTCCGCGACTCCCCCGCGGGAGCACGGCGCAGGTGCCCGGCCATGGGCGGGTGCGGCATCTCTGGAGGCAGGCCCGCCCGCCAGGGGCGGGCCCCCACCGACGTTGGAGGAACCGCATGAAGACCCTCCCCTGGGCAGCACGGGGCGTGGCAGCAGTATCGGGCGTGGTGCTGGCCGGAACGCTCCTGGCCCCGTCCGCGGTCGCGTACGGCGGGCCCGATCCGAAGGTGCCGGCCAAGCACAACGCCGGGAAGAAGAAGACACCTGTGAAGAAGGCCCCGGCCAAGCAGGCCCCGGCCAAGCCAGTCCTCAAGGAGCCGCAGAGCGGGCAGCTGGCGGGCGGGAAATGCGTCACGAGCCGCGACGTCAGCTCCACCGTGGTCGACTACTCCGGCTCCGGGCTGTTCGAGACGGTGTTCCGCTCCGCGACCGACGATCGGGGGCACGCCTTCCTCAACGACAGCCGCAACCCCGGTGTCTGGATCAACCTCGCCCTGCTCCCCGGCGCACCCCAGTGCGTCTACGACACCGCCGTGTCCGTAACCGAGGAAAACCCCGGCCATCTCTTCGTCACCGTCCTCGCCAGTAACGGCACCCTGCACCAGGCCGTCTGCACCTCCTCCAGCGGTGCCCCCTTCACCCCCGCCAACCTCGCCGCCGCCTGTGCGCCCGGGTTCACGCAACTCGCCGACACCCCCGTCTGACCCGGCGACGCGCCCCGGACCCGCATTTCCCTCCTCAACCCCTCTGCGGCACCTTGCCGGAGGCGTTCACGCGGCGCGTATCGCGGAGAACGGGCTGTCGTCCAGACCGGCCAGGAGGTCGGCCGGGTCACGGTAGACGGCGGCGGCCCCCGCGTCCTCCAGGTCGCCGCGGGGGATCCCGCCGCACAGCAGGCCGACCGCGGTCACACCGGCCCGGACGGCAGCCTTCATGTCCCATACCGTGTCGCCGACGAACACCGCGCGCCCGGACGGCGTCCCGGCCAGTTCGAGGGCGTGGTGTACGGGATCGGGCGCGGGCTTGCCCCGTTCCACGTCGTCGGAGGTGGCGGTGTCGGTGATGGCGTCCTCGGCGTCGACGGCCCGGCGCAGGGCGCCCAGTTCGCTGTCCTTCGCGGAGGTGACCAGCAGCACCTTCCAGCCGGCCCGCGACAGCGCCCGCAGCAGGTCGGCCGCCGAGTCCAGGGCGGGCAGCCGATCGAAGTAGGTGGCGTACAGCGTGTCGTGGGCGGCGGTCAGGCGGTCGTCGCCCGAGCGGTCGCGGTCCTCTCCGAGGAGGTGGTCGAGGAGGTCCTCGCCGGGCAGGCCGATCGCCCGGTGGATGTCGTGCGTGGCCACCCGGTGCCCGGACTGGCGCAGCGCTTCCCACCAGGATGCGATGTGGAGGTGGTTGGTGTCCGTGAGGGTACCGTCGACGTCGAAAAGTGCGGCGCGGTTCATGGCGGCGGCTCCTCCGTGGGTGGCGGGTCGGGGAAGGGCCCTCCCCCTGGTGGCCGCCGCCGATCCGGACGGGCGGCCTCGGTGGATCCGGCCTGCGGGTGGGTGCGTACGGCCTGTACGGCGGCGGCGTCCACGTCGTCGGCGCGGCGGGCGGCTTCGGCGGCGTCCTGGGGCCGGGTGTGCTGCCCGGTCATCACCGCGCATCCGATTCGCACCATGTGTAGCGTCTTGCCGCGTTCGTGTCCGTGAAACACGGACCCCTGCGGGCCCCGGAACCGCTTGAGATCCCCCCGACCCGACGGGCAGGCGTCGCAGCGCGTCGCGGGTGCGCAGTCCATCGCGCGGCTGACACAGGCGTAGACGTCGTCCAGGCGCCGGCGGGACGCGAACCGGGCGGATGTCGGTGGGCAATGGCGTGTGCACGGCTTCCGGTACGGGGTAGGCGCAGCGCATGATCCCTTCACTGCGCAGTCCGCAAGACACGGCATCCGGGCCCGCTCTCGTAGAGGGCCGCGGCGTGCTTTCCTCGGCCGTGGTCAAGGCCCTGCGCACCGGCCGGGCGCCCGTCTACGCGCCCGCCGCCGTCCTGCGGGCCGATCCGTGGGGCGAGGATCTGCAGCTGGGCCTCCACCTCTTGTACGAACTGCACTACCGGGGCTTCGAGGGCGTCGCCGACGACCTCGAATGGGACCCGGACCTGCTCCGCCTGCGCAACGCCCTGGAGACCCGGTTCCTCCACGCCCTGCGCGGCGAGCTGGCCGACGCCCCCCGCTCGGTGGAGGAGGCCTTCGCCCCGCTCCTCGTGGAGCCCGTGGACCCGAGCGGCAGCCTGAGTCACCGCCTGGAGACGGAGGGCGAGCTGTGGCAGTTGCGCGAGTACGCGGCCCTGCGGTCGCTGTACCACCTCCGGGAGGCCGACCCGCACGCATGGGTCATCCCCCGCCTGACCGGGCGCGCCAAGGCCGCGATGGTCGCCATCGAGTACGACGAGTTCGGCGCGGGCCACGCCGACCGGATCCACGCCCGGCTCTTCGCCGACCTGATGGGCGACCTCGGTCTGGACCCCGGCTACGGCCACTATCTCGACCGGGCTCCGGCGCCCCTGCTCGCCACGGTCAACCTGATGTCTCTGCTGGGGCTGCACCGTGCGTTGCGCGGGGCTCTCGTCGGTCACTTCGCGTGCGTCGAGGTCACCTCCTCCCCCGGGTCCCGCCGCCTGGCCAAGGCCATGCGCCGGTGCGGGGCGGGCCCGGCCGCCGAACATTTCTACGCCGAGCACGTGGAGGCGGACGCCGTCCACGAACAGGTCGTGCGCCACGAGGTCATCGGCGGGTTGCTGGCCGACGAGCCCGCGCTGGAGCCGGACATCGCCTTCGGCTGCGCGGCGACGCTCCTGCTGGAGGACCGGCTGGCCGCCCACATCCGCACGGCCTGGGACGAGGGCCGGTCGGCCCTGCGCACGCCCCCGATGTGACGGGTCACGTGTGGCGGCGGGCGGCACGCGTGGCCTCGTGGCGCGGTAGCGCGGTTTCAGCCGCCGAAGACGTTCATGAACGCCTCGCAGAACGCTTCCAGATCGTCCGGCTTGCGGCTGGTGACCAGGGTGCCGGCGCCCGCCCGGCAGACGTGGACCGGCTCGTCCACCCAGGTGCCGCCCGCGTTGCGGATGTCGGTGGCCAGGCTGGGCCAGGACGTGAGCGTGCGGCCCCGGACGGCGTCGGCCTCCACCAGCAGCCAGGGCGCATGGCAGATCGCCGCCACCGGCCGGCCCGCCTCGAAGAAGCCGCGCGTGAAGCCGACGGCGGCGCCGTTCATCCGCAGCGCGTCGGGATTCGCCACTCCCCCCGGCAGGACGAGGGCGTCGAAGCTCTCGTCCGTACGGCCGGTGAGGACCCGGTCGACCGGGTACGTACCGGCTTTGTCCAGGTGGCGCATCGTCTGGACCTCACCCGGCTCCGTCGAGACCAGCCGCGGGGTCCAGCCGGCCCCGAGGACCGCCTTCCAAGGCCCGGTCAGTTCGACTTCCTCGACGCCTTCGATCGCCGTCAGGAATGCGATGCGCACCGTACTCACGTCCTTCGTGTCGGGAGGATCCGGGTGGGCTCCGCGGCTGCGCGGAGGGGCTCACCCGGGGTCGTAGGACCCCGGAGTCCCGCTACCAGCGGTACCAGTGGCCACCGCCGCCGCTGGGGCGCGCGACGAACCCGATCAGCCAGATGACCAGAACGGCGATGGCGACCCACCACAGGATCTTGATGGCGAAGCCGGCGCCGAACAGCAGCAGCACGAGGAGAAGGACGAGCAGCAGAGCAATCATGGTTTCCACCTCCGGACCCGCGCCTGCCCGGTCCTGCGGGCTCCATGCCGGTGCGGGCGAGGGGCGGGCTCGGCGGGCAGCCGCCGGGCCGCCGCTCGTTCGGCGCGACGCGGGGCTCGCGGGTCCGCGGGGGTTTGGGGCGGCCGGTGCGGGACAGCCGCCAGGCATGAGCAGCTCCAGCGGCCACGGGGGTCACCGGTGGCCGGCACCCGTCGGGCGGGCACGCAGCGTGGTCCGTCGTACGCGGGCGGGGCGCCGCTGGGTGCGCGTGCGGGAACTGGCACTGTGGCAGCGCTCCCTCGGGTTCGCCGCCCTCGGCTTCCTGACGCTGGTGCCGCTGCTGATCGTCGTCTCGGCGGCGGACACAGCCAACGGGCAGGGATTCGCGCAGTGGCTCGGGGACGGGCTCGGCGTGTCGGCGGCCGCCCGGCTGGAGATCGAGCGGCTCTTCGCCCAGCCCGGGCAGGTCTGGCGGACCACGACGGCGTTCGGGCTGGCGCTGCTGACCGTGTTCGGCCTGTCCTTCGGCACCGTTCTGCAGAGCGGCTACGAGAGCATCTGGGACCTGCCCCCGTCACGTTGGTGGGCCAGATGGCGGCACGTGCTGTGGCTCGGCGTCCTGATCGGGGTGCTCTACCTGTCGGCGATCTCCCCGCCCTGGCGCGACTCCCCCGCCCGCGGGTTCGTCACCGTCGCGATCGGCATCCTGTTCTTCTGGTGGTCCCAGCGCCTGCTGCTGGCCGGCCGGATTCCCTGGGCGGCCCTGCTGCCCGGCGCGGTGGCCACCATGCTCGGACTGCTCGGTCTGCGGATCTTCTCCCGTCTCGTCTTCTCCCCGCTGATCGCGTCCAGCGCCGTCACCTACGGCCCGTTCGGCACCGTCCTCGTGGTCCAGTCCTGGCTCCTCGGCGTCGGCGTGGTCGTGTTCGGCGGCGCACTCGTCGGCAGGCTGCTGCACGAGGAGCTGCTGCGCCGGGCGAGCCCCGCGGACCAGGACGGCTGAGGCCTCCCTGACCGGTCCGGCTACGGTGGCGGGCGCGGCCCTGCGCTGTTTGGCTTGGGGGGTCCACCCTTTCCCCCACCCCACCCGAGGACGGTCATGAGCAAGGACAGCATGCCGAGCGAACGAGCCCGGGAGATGCGCGACAAGGCCCAGGAACTGGAGCAGGCGGCCCAGCGCGCGACGGATCCCGCGGAGCGGCAGCGGCTGAGGGACAAGGCCCTGCGCATCCGTGAGAAGAGCGAGCAGCAGAACGGCCCGGGCAGCGGGACCATGGATCCCATGTAGGCGTAGGCCCGTTGGTGCGGGGGGGGCTCGGCCGTCATTCCGCGTCGACGTCGTCCTCGTGGGTCATGGCCCGCTCCTGCCTCCGCCGCAGCTCCTCGGGGGTCCTGCCGGGCACCGGCTTGCCGGCCTCGGGGTGTACCGGGTCCGGGCCGGGGTGCTCCTGCACCTGCTCCTCGCGGCCGATGCCGGGCTCCTGGCGCTTGTGTTCCATACCCTTCATGGCAACTGCTCCTCACGGATCTCGTGGAACGGGGCTCCCTGCGGCCCGGGCGGCCGGGGAGTGAGGTGGTACACGGCGCGCCCGGTCGATGACGGGCATGGCCACGTTGCGGACCCTGACCCCGCCGGCCGTCATCCCGTGCTCGGTGCCCAGGTGGGCGTGTCCGTGGACGGCGAGGTCGGCGCCGATCTCGTCGATGGCCTCGGCCAGGAGGTAGCTGCCGAGGAACGGGTGGATCTCGGGGGGCTCTCCGGCCAGGGTGTCCGGGACCGGCGAGTAGTGGGTCAGGGCGATCCGCAGGGCGGTGCCGGCCTGGGCCAGGTCGGTGAGCGCGCGGCGCAGCCCGTCGGCACACGTACGGGAGTGCCTCATGAAGGCCTTCATCTCCGGTTCGCCGAAGTCGCTGCCGCAGCGGCCGGCGTACCCTCCGCCGAACCCCTTGGCCCCCGCCACGCCCACGGTGGTGCCGTGGAGGTCGAGGATGGCAGCTTCGCCTTCGAGGACGGTGACCCCGGCCGCGGCGAGGACGGCGGTGACCTCCCGCGGCCGGTCGCCGTGGTGGTCGTGGTTGCCGAGGACGGCCAGGACGGGCACGGGCAGGCCGCAGACCTCACCGGCGACGACGGCGGCCTCCTGCGGGGACCCGTGGCGGGTGAGGTCACCGGCGAGGAGGAGCAGGTCCGCGTGGTCACCGAGGGTCTCGAAGGCGGGTCGCAGGGTCCCCTCGCCGCCCGGCGCCAGGTGGATGTCCCCCACGGCCGCCACGCGGATCACGGCAGGTCCTCCTCGCGGTCGGGCGGACGTGCGCTGACGACGGTCAGGTCATGGCGCCACGCCAGCGGGTGCAGGGCCTCGGCGGCCATCCGCAGGACCGTCTCGCGGCAGTCCGGGGTGGAGACCGGTCCCCAGACGAGGACCGTGTGGCCGCGCAGCTCGACGCGGACCCCGAGTTCGGCGATGTCCTCGTGCGCGAGCCGGTCACGTAGGTGCTGGGCCCGGTACTCGGGCTGCGTGGGGTGGTGCGTCGTCATGGCGTGCCTGCTTTCGGGGCTCGATCACCCGCAGGCGTTCGAGGAGGTAGAGGAAGGCGTCGGGCAGGGGCTGGTCGCGGTGGCGGCGGTCGAGGAGGCCCCAGTCGATGCGTTCGCGGAGCATGCGGGCCATGGGGAGCAGTTCGGCGAAGTCGCAGTAGTGCTCGCACAGGGCGGTCAGGCGGCTGTCCATGAGGTCGGTCGGGGCGAGGACCGGCATGTGTACGGAGTCCACGGCGCGGACGTCCGCGCGCTGGAGGAGCTCCCGGGCGACGGGTCTGCCGGCGAGGTCCAGGATGAGGTCGATCTCCTCCTCGCCGTCACGGCCCTTGATCAGCCAGTCCTCGGGGGCGTCGATGACTCACGGCTCACCTCCCCGGAGGGGCGGATCTGCCGCCTCCGCCCGCTCCCCCGCCTCCGCCCGCGCCCGCTCCCGCGGGGGCCAGGGGCGGGGTGCCGGTCCCGGCTCCCCGGTGGAGGCCTTCGAAGAACTCCGCGACGGCCTCGGTGGCGGTCGCCGCCGGAGCCCAGCCCAGTTCCTCGCGGGCCCGCCCGGCGTCGAGCAGGGGCAGCCGCAGCACGGCGTCGAGGAGTCCGGGGGCGGCCGGTACCAGGTGCATGCGCCAGGCCGCGGCGAGTGCGGCGCGGGCGGCGCCCGCGGGCAGCGGCACCGTGCGGGTGTGCAGGATGTCGGCGATGGCGGTGGTGTCCAGCACGGGGTCGGCCACCAGGTTGAACGGGCCGTGGACCGGGCGTACGACGGCTGCGCGGTAGGCCTCGGCGGCGTCGTCGGTGTGCAGGGCCTGGAAACGCAGGCCGGACACGGCGGGGAGCGCGGGCAGCAGGCCCGGCCGGATGAGGCGCCACGGCAGGAGCGGGCCGGCGAAGATCCGGCGCTGCTCGCTCGCCGACTCCTCCTGGAAGAGGAACGCCGGCCGCATCCGCACCAGCCGCATGCCGGGGTGGGCGAGCTGGAAACCGTCCAGGTAGCGCTCCAGGTAGGCCTTCTCGCGGGTGTAGGCGGCGCCCGGCCAGCCGTGGGTGGGCCAGGACTCGTCGACGGGGCGTCCGTCGGCGGGGCCCGGCGAGTACGCGCCCACCGACGAGGCGTGCACCAGCACCCGCACCCCGGCCCGGGCGCAGGCCTCGAAGACCCTGATGCTGCCGAGCACGTTGGTCTGCCAGGTCGCGACGGGATCGTGGGTGGGCTGGAACTTCCAGGCGAGGTGGACGAGGGCGTCCGCGCCCGCGAAGAGCTCGGTCAGCCCGTCGTGGCCGGGGTCGACGTCCGCGGCGGCCCAGCGCACGCCGGGGATGCGGAGGTGCGGCAGCCGGCGGGCGACGCCGAGCACGTCGGTGACCGTACGGTCGGCGGCCAGGGCGCGGACCACGCTGATGCCCGCGTTGCCGGTGGCTCCGGTGACGACGACCCTCATGACGCCCACCGGGCCCTTCCGCCCACGCCGTGGCGGAATGACCTCCCCCGGGCGGGGGCCGGGTCCGGGGTGGTGAAGGTGCGCCCGGCCGCCTCGACCCGCAGGGCCTCCAGTACGGACGACTGCCGCCCCGCGCGAGCCAGGAGCCGGTCGAAGGCGGCCAGGTCCAGACGGGGGTCCGTGACCGCGAGGACCCTGAGCGAGCGCCACATCGACGCCTTGCCTTCCACCCCGAGACGCATGGCTTCCAGTTCGAGGACGTCGCTCAGGGGTGACCGCTTCACCAGTCTCCCGTTGAGCTTGAGCCTGGCCGCCTTCTCTCCCATGCGGCCCGCTGCGACCCTCGGCCACTGCGCGGGCACGTCGAGGGCGGTCATGAACTCGCGCAGGCTCTCCCGGTCCTCGGCGATCTCCTGGGCGAGCTCGGCCAGGGGCGGCCCCGCGGGCGTGCGTCGGTGCGTCCTGGCCATGCGGCGGATCAGAGAGACACCGCTTCCGGCGCCCGCGAGGTGGTCGTTGAGATAGATCGCCACGAGGCGCTGCGGGTCCGGCGGGGAAAGGGTGCGCGCTCGTACTCGCGAGCCGATGGTGTGGGTGTTCATGGCATGTCCGATCCGCTAGGTGGCCGGCAGCGGTTGCGCGGCGGGAACGGTGTGCTCGGACCGGGCCCGCTCGTGCAGGCCCGGTCGTGCAGCGCTGGGTCATGCGCCATGGCCCCGCGGGGCTCTTCCGTCGTGACCTCGTGTGCCGCTCCGTCGTGACCTCGTGTGCCGCCCGGGGGGACTGTCGGCCGGATGGCCGCGTGGACGTCAGGCCGGACCGCCCTTGGGGGCCCTGCCCTGGGTCCTCCGGGGTTCGGTTGGCGCGTGCCCCCGGACACCCGGTACAAACCCGGGGATCGGGCGGGTTCCCTGGGGACGGCATGAAACCGGGGAAGCCGGGCAGGTGCCCACCCATGACTGACGACCGACCGGCCGGGCGAAACGGGTCCGCGCCATGACGGGGGACGACGCGAGGTTGAAGGCGATCGCGGCGCTGGTGGGCCTGCGCGGCGGCGTCGGGGCGGACTACGTCTCCGAGCTGCTGGGCGAGGTCACGCCCGACCGGTTCACGGTGCCCGTCGAGGCGGACGCGGCGGAGATCGGCCTGTCCGTGCTGCAACAGGTGTCGGGACCTGTCAATTCGCTGATCAACGGCTTCATCCTGGCGTTCGAGGTGCTGGCGGACGCCTATGAGGAGATGGGCCCCGAGACGTCCACCGAGGAGGTCCTGCAGGAGCTGGCCCTGCGCATCGCGAGCGAGCCCGACTGAGGACCGGCCGACCGGCCGGTCCTCAAGCTCACGGGCGCCACTGGTGGGCGATCGACGACGAAGGCCCCGCGAACCGGGGCCTTCGCCGTACGGGTCAGGTGTGCGGGCCGCTGTTCGGGCCGTCGGCGCAGGCCCGCCCGGCCGGGCGTGGGCCGTCAGGGCGCGGGCGGGAACCTGTCCCAGGCCCGGTGTCCCGCCAGGGCCTCGGCGGCCTCCCGCACCGCCTCCGTAGCGCTGTCGCTCACGATGACGCCCGGCCCCTCCGGCGGTGCGATGCCCGCGGCTTCGAGTACGGTCTCCGCGCCGCTCCATCCGCCGACCGCCTTGCCGTGCCGGTAGGCCTCGGCGAGCAGGAGCACGACCCTCGGGTCGGGGGCCGCCTTCCCGGCGCCGCCCGTGTTGCCGGTGTTCCCGGCCTTGGCGTCCCGCGCCCCGTGGGCGTCGGCGGCCGGTGCGGGTGCCCCGGCGGTCAGGACGGCGTCGAACTCGACGGACCGGGCCGTGGCGAAGGTCCGCTGGACCTCGACGGGATCGCCGTCCGCGTCGAGCGTGCCACCCGCCGGTGCGATGATCAGCGGCACCATGTCCGCGTCCAGGACGGCCTGCCGGGCGGCGCGTACCCCGTCCGGGTCGGTGCTCCCGTCGGCGACGATCCCGACCACACGGCCGTCCGTCGGCCAGCTTCCGCCCATCTGCGACAGCGCCGGACTGGCGTCCGCGGCGACGAGTGGAACGGTCGCCTTCGGCACCGGCAGGCCGAGGCCCTCGGCGACGTGCCGGCACAACCGGGGATCGATGTTCGCCAGCACGGCGAGAGCGCGCTCCTTGACCGGCTGCTCGACGCACTTGTTCAGTTCGAAGGTGTACGCGGCGATGATGTGTTCGCGCTCCGTCGGGGTCATGCTCAGCCAGAAGAGCCGCGGCTGTGTGAAGTGGTCCGAGAAGGAGGCGGACGCCTCACGGACCTTGCTCGCCTCGGGCACCCGGACGGGCGCCTCGATGTACGCACCCGTGTCGGCTCCGGCCAGGAAGGGGCAGCCGCCCTCCAGGCTGTTGGGCCGGTACGGTGCCACTCCGGTGTGCACGGCGCTCTGGTGCATGCCGTCACGGAGCATGTCGTCGACGGGGGCGTGCGGCCGGTTGACCGGGAGCTGACCGAAGTTCGGGCCGCCGAGCCGGCTGATCTGGGTGTCGAGGTAGGAGAAGAGCCGCCCCGCGAGCAGCGGGTCGTCAGTGACGTCGATGCCCGGAACGAGGTGGCCGGGGTGGAAGGCCACCTGCTCGGTCTCCGCGAAGTAGTTGTCCGGGTTGGCGTTCAGGGTCAGCAGGCCGATGGGCTGCACCGGGGCCCGTTCCTCCGGAACGATCTTGGTGGGGTCCAGGAGGTCCACGCCTTCGAACGTCTGGTCCGGGGTGTCGGGGAAGACCTGGATGCCCAGCTCCCACTGCGGGAAGGCGCCCGCGTCGATGGCCTCGGCGAGGTCCCGGCGGTGGAAGTCCGGGTCCATGCCGCAGATCAGCTGGGCCTCCTCCCAGACCAGCGAGTGCACGCCCAGCCTGGGCTTCCAGTGGAACTTCACCAGCGCGGTCTCACCGGCGGTGTTGACCAGGCGGAAGGTGTGGACGCCGAAGCCCTCCATCATCCGGTAGGAACGGGGGATGCCGCGGTCGGACATGTTCCACAGGGTGTGGTGGGTGGCCTCGGTGTGCAGGGACACGAAGTCCCAGAAGGTGTCGTGGGCGCTCTGCGCCTGCGGGATCTCCCGGTCCGGGTGCGGCTTGGCCGCGTGGACGACGTCGGGGAACTTGAGCGCGTCCTGGATGAAGAACACCGGGATGTTGTTGCCCACCAGGTCGAAGGTGCCCTCGCCGGTGTAGAACTTGGTGGCGAACCCGCGGGTGTCGCGTACGGTGTCCGCCGAGCCCCGGGATCCGAGGACGGTGGAGAAGCGGACGAACACCGGTGTCTCGGCGTCCTTCGCCAGGAAGGCGGCCTTGCAGACCTCGCCGGCGGTTCCGTACCCCTGGAAGACGCCGTGGGCGGCGGCGCCACGCGCGTGCACCACCCGTTCCGGGATCCGTTCGTGGTCGAAGTGGGTGATCTTCTCGCGCAGATGGTGGTCCTGGATCAGCACCGGTCCGCGTGCACCGGCCTTCAGCGCGTGGTCGCTCTCGTACAGCCGAGCCCCCTGCGCCGTCGTCAGGTGGCCGCCGCTCCGCGCCGGGGGGCCGCCGTCGGGCGTTTCGGGCGTCGCTTCGGAGTTTCCTGTCGTCATCGTTCCTCCCAGGGGCAGTCCGGGTGGGCGCCGTGTTCGTTCACGCGCCGTGTCCATCGGGGGGTGGCGTGTCCATCAGGGGGTGAAGAGCACCTTGACGACGCCGTCGTGCTTCTTCTGGAACATCTCGTAGGCGGCCGGCGCCTCTTCGAGCGGCATGCGGTGCGTGGCGAAGTCGTCCACGCCGAGGGGGTCCCCGTCGGTGAGGAGGGGGAGGATGTCGCCGACCCAGCGGTGGACGTTGGCCTGGCCCATGCGCAGTCGGAGCTGCTTGTCGAACATGGTGAGCAGGGGCAGGGGGTCGGCCGCGCCGCCGTACACGCCCGACACGGAGACGGTGCCGCCGCGCCGGACGAGGCCGATCGCGGTGTGGAGCGCGGCGAGCCGGTCGACTCCGACGCGCATCGTCAGCGCGGCGGCGAGCCTGTCCGGCAGGAACGTGGTCATTCCCTGCGCCACGGCGGCGAAGCGGCTGCCGTGCGCTTCCATCCCCACGGCGTCGATGACGGCGTCGGGGCCCCGTCCGCAGGTGAGCGCGCGCACCGCGTCGGTCAGGTCGTCGCCGCACTCCTGGACGTCGAGGGTGTGGACGCCGCGTCCACGGGCCCGCTCCAGTCGTTCGGGGACGAGGTCGACGCCGATGACGGTTCCCGCGCCGCGGTGGGCGGCGATGCGGCAGCTCATGTCCCCGATGGGGCCGAGGCCCAGTACGGCGACGCTGCCGCCGGGCGGGACGTCCGCGTACTCGACCGCCTGCCACGCGGTGGGCAGGACGTCGGACAGGTAGACGAAGCGGTCGTCGGACGGCCCTTCCGGCACCGGGATGGGGAGGGTGTTCCCGAACGGGACGCGCAGGTACTGGGCCTGGCCGCCCGGCACTTGGCCGTAGAGCTTCGTGTAGCCGAAGAGCGAGGCGCCGGTGCCGTGCTCGTGGACCTGCGTGGTCTCGCACTGCGAGTGCAGGCCCCGTTCGCACATGAAGCACGTTCCGCACGAGATGTTGAAGGGGATCACGACGCGGTCGCCCGGTCCGAGGCCCGTGACGGCGGGGCCGGCCTCCACCACGACGCCCATCGGTTCGTGGCCGAGGATGTCACCGGCGTCGAGGAAGGCGCCGAGTACCT
The DNA here is from genome assembly GCF_041435355.1 of Streptomyces sp. NBC_01276. Classification (GTDB taxonomy): domain Bacteria; phylum Actinomycetota; class Actinomycetes; order Streptomycetales; family Streptomycetaceae; genus Streptomyces. Next base: position 8,044,268 of record NZ_CP108442.1, on the reverse strand, counting down.
CGTAGAGATGCAGGTCGGAGCCGCACAGGCCGGTGGTCGTCACCCTGATGACCACGTCGTCGGCAGCGCGGACGGCAGGGTCCGGGACGGTGTCGACGCGTACGTCCCGCTTGCCGTGCCAGGTAAGTGCCCTCATCACGTCTCCTCACCGTCTGTCGCCGCCGAGGTCCTGCGTTCCCTTCGGCGCCTGCCCCCCTCGGTGCGGCCGAACCGGGAACGGAGGGCCTTTTGCCGCGGGGGCGGCCCGCGGACCCCGATGTTCACGCCGACGGGATCGTGGGTAGGCGCCGCCCGTGATCGCCTCTCAGCCCCTCGCGGCCCGCCGTTTCCGGGGCCGGTCAGGAGGAACCCCGTGCCGAGCACTGCCTTGACGTACAGCGATCCCCTGCCCCGCCTGATCGCGCTTCCGGGCGTGTACCGGCCGCAGGCCGACACCGCGCTGCTCGCCGGCGCCCTCGCTCGGGAGCCGCTGCGCTCGGGTGCGGAAGTCATCGAGATCGGTACGGGAACCGGCGCGATCGCCCTGCACGCGGCGGTCAGGGGCGCCGAGGTCACCGCGGTCGACGTGGCATGGCCCGCCGTGCTGGCCGCCCGGCTGAACGGATGGCGCTGGCGGCTGCGGCTGCGCGTCCTGCACGGCGACTTCGCCGCCCGGACCCGGGGCCGGCGTTTCGACCTGGTCCTGGCCAACCCGCCCTACGTCCCCTGCCCGGACGCGCGGGTGCCGACCGGCGGGGCCCGGCGCGCCTGGGACGCGGGCAGGGACGGACGGGCTGTCATCGACCGGATCTGCACCGCGGCACCGGCCCTGCTGCGCCCCGGAGGGGTCCTCCTGATGGTGCACTCGGGGATGTGCGGGGTGTGGGAGACCCTTGAGCTCCTGGCACGGCAGGGACTGTCCGCCGAGGTCACGGAGCGGGCATGGGTGCCCTGGGGGCCCGTGCTGCGTTCCCGCCGGGCCTGGCTCCGGGAGCAGGGCCTGACACGGGACGACGGCGACGAACGGGAAGAGCTGGTGGTCGTCCGTGCCCGGCACCTCTGAACCCGGCATCTCTGAACCCGGCATCTCTGAACCCGGCATCTCTGAACCCGGCATCTCTGAACCCGGCATCTCTGAACCCGGCCGCGCACCTCGGGTGCCCGCCGACAGCGCTCCATGCGCCCGGCGGGTGTCCGTGGACCGCGCCGGACCGGTGTTGGTGGAGGGCCCGGTCGAGATCGTCCTGGACGACGGAACCATCGCCCGGTCGGACCGGTTCATGGTCGCCGTGTGCACCTGCCGCCGCAGCCGTGCCTACCCCTGGTGCGACACCAGCCACCGCCCCCGCGAGGGCGCGGCCCTCAGAGGGGCGTCGGCGCGCGGGGAGAAGGGGTCTTGATCGGGGTGTGGGCCCAGTGGGCGGTGTGGGGCCCAGTGCACACGGCGCCGGTCCCACCGGACGAGTTGCTATGCGTACACGATCGGGGGCAGCGGTTCGCGGGCTTCGTGCCAGGCCGCCGGGAGGGACGCGACGCCCGTGCGCGCCGCGATGACCCCGCCCGCGATGGCGCAGGTGGTGTCGATGTCGCCGCGTCCGGTGACGGTGGACCACAGGCCCTCGTGCAGGTCGTCGAGGTGGCCCGCCGCGCACCAGAGGGCGTAGGGGACGGTGTCGGGAGCGGACATCCGGTAACCGGAGCCCAGGACCTCCGCCGCGTGCCGGACCGATGTGTGCTGCGGCATCCGGGCCGCCGTCCGGACCCCGGAGCGGACGTCACCGACGGGGATCCGCTCGGCGACGGACCAGAGGAAGTCCGGCCTCGCCGGGGCGGCCCCGCCCCGGCTGCGGGTGGCCAGCGCCGCTGCCACGGCGACCGCCACCGCGCCGGCGACGGCTTCCGGGTGGTGGTGCGAGACCTCGCTCTGCCGGGCCGCCTGCTCGGCAACGGCCTCCAGGTCTTCGGCGAGCCAGGCACCGAGGGGGGCCACGCGCATGGCGGAACCGTTGCCCCAGGAGCCCTGGCCGCCGAACTGACCGGCGACCACTTCCTGCCAGGCTTCGCCCGCGCCGATCCGGCGGAGCACGTCGTGCATCGAGGCTCCGTAGCCGCGGTGCGTGTCGTCGGTGTAAGCCTCGGCGAGCCGCAGGGCGAAGCGGTCCTGGTCGACGGCCCCGCCGCCCCCGGCGAGTTCCCGCAGGAGTACGAGCGCCTGGGCGGTGTCGTCAGTCCACTCCCACAGCGCCTCCGGGGGCAGGATCCGTGCCTCCAGGGCCGCCAGGCCCTCGCGGCGCAGGATCCCGAACCAGCGGTCGCCGAAGGCATCACCGAAGGCGAGACCGGACAACGAGTCGAGCGCGGCGGCAGGCAGTTTGATCATCGGCCCAGTATGACCAGGCACCGACGTCCCGGCACCGCGATTTCGGTTCGGCGGCCTTCCTGCTGACGCCCCACGGGCTCTGCCGTGCATCACCCCGGGTTTCGCCGGGCGGAGTCCGCGAGCCGTTCGGCGAAGGCCTCGACGAGGCCGCGGAGCTCCTGCGGGCGTTCGATGACGAAGGGCCGGTCCATCGAGGAGAGTACGGCGGGCAGCCAGTCGAGCCGTTCCACGCGCAGTTCGACACGGCACCAGGCCTCGGTCCCCGGGCCTGCGCCGGCCGGGGAAGGGAGTTCCGTCACGAGGGCGATGCCGACGGGCAGTCGGGGGTGGACCTGCGCGTTCGTCCCCTGGACGCGCAGGGTCACCTCATGCCGGTACGGAACCGTGGCGAGCGCTGTCAGGACGCGCTCGGCCGGATCGATTCCGGCGGGCGGTTCGAACGAACCGGGCAAGATCCTCGCGCTGGTGATGCGATCCAGCCTGAAGGTCCGGTCCTCACCCGCCGAGAGGTCCGCTGCCGTCACGTACCACCGGCCCGAGTGGGCGACGACCCCGTACGGGTGCAGGGTGCGCTCGCTGCGCCGGCCGTCGCCCGCGGTGTACCGGATCGAGACCGGCCGGTGGTGGTGCACGGCATCGGCCACCGGGAGGAGGACGGCGGGTTCCGGGGCCGCGCCCGCCCTGCCGGGCGGATCCGCGAAGGCGAGCGAGGCGAGCACGGCATCGAGCCTGCGGCGCAGCCGTTCGGGCAGTACTCGCCGGATCTTCGCCGCAGCCGTCTCGCTCGCCGTGTCCGTGGCCGTCGTCAGGCCCGATCGGCGAGCGGCGACCAGGCCGAGCAGCACGGCGAGCGCTTCGTCGTCGCTCAGCATGAGCGGGGGCATGCGGTATCCGGGGGCGAGCCGGTAGCCGCCGTAACGGCCGCGCACCGACTCGACGGGCACGTCGAGGTCGACGAGCTGCTGTGCGTAGCGCCGTACGGTGCGTTCGTCGACGGCCAGCCGATCGGCGAGTTCGGGCACGGTACGGATACCGCCCGACTGGAGAAGCTCCAGCAAGGTCAGGACACGGGCGAGGGGGCGGGGCATACCGAGAAGTCTCCCGCAGATACCGGGCGGGTTCCGCCCGGTATTGGTCGTAGCGTGCGGTCATCAGCACCGACCAGCCAGAGGAGAACATCCGTGGACTTCGCCTCCATCCGCATCATCACGGGCGACATCGCCCGCCTCGTCGACTTCTACGAGCGCGCCACCAAGGTGTCCGCCACCTGGGCCAACGAAGACTTCGCGGAGCTCAGGACCGCCTCGGCCACTCTCGCGATCGGCAGCACCCGTACGGTCCCCCTCTTCGCCCCCGGCTCCGCCCGCCCGGCCGACAACCACAGCGTCATCCTCGAATTCCTCGTCGACGACGTGGACGGCGTACACGAGAACCTGAGCGGTTTCGTGGAGGACTTCGTCAACGAGCCCACCACGATGCCCTGGGGCAACCGCTCGCTCCTCTTCCGCGACCCCGACGGCAACCTCGTCAACTTCTTCACCCCGGTCACGCCGGCCGCCATCGAGAAGTTCGCTCGCTGAGAGCAGTACGGCGGACGGCCGCCTCCCGTCGGGCGGCGCAAGCGCTGAGTGCGGTACGCGTTTCGCGTTCGCGAAGGGTCGGGGCCGGATCGTGGCGATTCGCCCCGGCCCCGACCAGTGGGGCGGGATCCCCCACAGGTACGGCAGGACCGCCCGGTCCTACAGGGCAGCCGTCACCTTCACGTCACGCTTGTGATGGATCGTGACGCTTCGATGCCGCTAGGGGGCGGTGCACACGACGTAGGCGTACGCCGAGGCCTCGCCGGCGGAGGTGTTCCTCACTCCGACCTCCCAACCCGCCGCCGTCGGGGCCGAGTCGGTGATGAACGTGGACGTGCTGCTGGTCCGGCCCCCTCCTCCGGTCGGTACCAAACCGGAGGGACAGTTCGCCGTGGCGAAAGCGAAGCCACCTGCGGGGATCGTCACCCGCGGGCCGGAAATCTGGAAGTGCTGGGACAACGGCGCCGCGACTCCGGGCCCGGCGGGCGGAGCAGGCTTCGGCGGATCGTCACTGGAGGCCCCCGCCGTCGCGGTGGTCGAACCCGTGACGACGAGCACAGCGGTGGCTACGACAGCCAGGGCAAGGGGGCGGATCGGCTTCATGACGGCCTTCCTTGGGGCAACGGAGTTCGGGACACTCCTGGACTCCCCTGCTCCTCTGCGGTGATGCGGTGACCCACTCGTCCGGTCTAGGAAGAAACGTATGTGCGGATATCAAACGGGTGACCCGCACCGGCTGCCTTCCCGGTGTTCCGCGATGGGGCCGGCCACGATCACACCCTCCGGCCGGATGCGGCGTGGGCCTGGTACGCCCAGTGGAAAGTGCCTCCCCAGGCCGTAAAGAGGCCCTGCCGTGGGAGCGTTCAGCGGGTGCGTTCGCTGCGCAGCCGGGTCCAGACCGCCGCGCCGAGCATGAGGCCCCACAGGACGAAGAGGCCGTACCAGAAGAGGCCCCAGGCGGCCTGCGGGTGGGCGTCCTTGGCTCCCGGCCAGGTCCGGCTGTAGCCGTGGCCTGTCTTCGTGTCCATCGCCGCTACGGTCGTCATGACTTCCCCCGCGCTGACGACCACGTCGGGCGCCCAGAGGATGCCGCGTGCGGCGAGAAGGCGGGCGGTGGCCGGTTCGTCGAGTTGGTTGTTCGCCGGTCCGGCAACGGCGGCGCACCGCAGTCGCGGCACCGTGCGGGCGGTCAGCGAGCCCCCGAGCGCGGCCGGCACGAGGACGTCGACCTCCGTGGTGAGGGCATCGCCCGGATCCACCCAGGTCGCGCCCAGCTCCACTGCCAGACCGCGCCTGGCCGGGTCGATGTCGGTCACGACGAGCCCTGCGCCGGCCCGGTGCAGGAGCCGGGCCACATGGCTGCCGACCGCACCCAGCCCGATCACGCCGAAGGTCCGGCCGGCGAGCTCCGGTGACCCGAAGCTCTCCTCGGCCACGGCGCCCAGTGCCGCGAGGTGCCGCGCGCGGTGTGGAAGGAGGAGTCGCCACTGCCACCGTCCTCGACGGGCCGGCAGCACACGTGCGTGGTGCGTTCGGCGATCACGGAATGTCGGCCGGGCTGCTTCCCACGTCCGGGCCCACGGTGTAGCGGCCACCGAGCGTTTCGATCACGTCGCCGAGGTCGTGGAGCAGCGCCGTGCGCTCGGCACCGGCCGGCCGGGCGGCGGTGGGGAGGGCGACGACCGCCTTGGCGCCGCCGTGCGGCAGACCGGCCAGCGCGTTCTTCGCGGTCATCGCCGCCGCCAGGCGCAGCGCGTCCGCGTTCGCGGCGGCGGGGTCGGGGTAGTGGGCGATCCGGCACCCGCCGGCGGCCGGGCCGAGAGCGGTCGAGTGGATCGCGATGGTGATCACGAGGCCGCTGCGGCGGCCGCGCACGATCTGTACCAACTCATGTGCGGGATCGGGGGCGTTGAGGGCCATGGCGTCGTTGAGTACGGATGTCATGCCGTGAAGCTAGGTGCTCCGGCGGAGGTTGCGAGCGTTGGCCGAACAGAATTCGGGGCGGAGGCCACAATCGCCGCATGGACGAACTTGATTCGGCGATAGTCGGCCATCTGCAGCGCGATGCGCGGCAGACCAACCGCGACCTCGCCCGCACCCTCGGCATCGCCCCGTCGACCTGTCTCGAACGCGTCCGCTCGTTGCGCGCCCGCGGAGTCATCACCGGCTACCACGCGGCGGTCGACCCGGCCGCCCTGAACCGCCGCGTCCAAGCGCTCATCCACTTCCAGATCCGGCCCCTGAGCCGGGCGGTCATCGAGGCGTTCAAGACCTACGCCGCCGGCCTGCCCGAGGTCAGCACGGTGTACGTCGTCACCGGAGGCGACGACATGATCGTGCACGTCTCCGCGCCCAGCGTGGACCACCTCCACGGCTTCCTCATGGACAAGTGCTTGACCGGGCGCCATACCGGGGGCGGCCCTGGTCGGCGCATCGGCACATGACGGGCCCGGGGCGTCGTCAGCCCGTCCACCTCCTCAACGCACCACCTCTCCGGCGACCGGGTCCGTCCGGCCCCCGTGCGCGGGGTCCGCGTCGGCCTCGGCTCAGGTCAGTCCCCACGACCACGTGCCGTCGGCGGTGACGAGGCAGGCGAGGACCACGATGTCGGCCACGCCCAGGGCGATGGCGAGGCGGGCTCGGCCGGGCCGGGCCGTGCGCTGCCACAGGGCGAGGGTGCCGAGGCCGATGGCGATGGGGCCGAGCAGCAGGTTCATCACCAGCAGCCCGACCAGGCCGAGGACGAACGCGACGACTGCCATCGCGTCGGCGTCGCGGGTGCGGGTACGCGTACGGGCCGGAGCCCTCACGCCGGTCCGGGGGCGCATCACAGACCCTCCCGACGCCGTTCGGGACGGTGCCGCGACAGCCGTTCGCGCGCGGCGAAGAGCAGCAGCCAGAAGGCGATCGCGAAGCCGCCGGCCACACTGACCGGCACCGGCACATGGGCCACGGCTCCGAGTACGACACCCAGGACGAGCAGTGCGCCTACGAGGAAGAGCACCGGGGGTTCCTCCTGTCTTCAGGGAACGGTCGCCCCCCGGGTACCCGGACCGGCCCACCTCAAGCCGACGTCCGGCCGCCTGCCCGGGGATTCCGCCCCTGCGGGGGGGGTGCCGGCGTCCCCATGGCCCCGGCGCGCCGGGGCGGCCTTCGCCCGGGGCCGGGCGGATGCACAATGGGCCCGGTGAGGCGAGGTGACGATGGCTGAACGCATGGTTGACGTGGATGGTGTCGAACTGTGCACCGAGCCCTTCGGAGACCGGTCGGACCCTCCGGTCCTGCTCGTCATGGGCACCGGCGCTTCGATGCTCTGGTGGGAGGAGGGCTTCTGCCGGATGCTCGCCGGGGGCGGGCGGTTCGTGATCCGCTACGACCATCGCGACACCGGTCGATCGGTCACCCGCGAGCGCGGCAGGTCCGGGTACACCGGCGCGGATCTGGCCGGCGACGCCGTCGGAGTTCTCGACGCCTACGGGATCCCGGCCGCACACGTGGTGGGCGTCTCCGCCGGTGGGGCGCTCGCCCAGCTGATCGCACTCGACCGCCCCGACCGGGTCCTCTCGCTCGTTCTGATCAGCACGTCCCGCGCCGTGCCCGGCGGCCGAGAGCTGCCCCCGCCGACCGGGGAGTTCCTGCGCTTCGTATCGTCCGCAGAGGCCGATTGGTCGCGCACCGCCTCGGTGATCGATTACCTGGTCGAGTACGCGCGCGTGCTCGCGGGAAGCCGGCGCCGGTTCGACGAGACCGCCGTCCGCGACCTCGTCCGTCGGGACGTCGAGCGTGCACACCACTTCGCCGCCGTGCGGAACCACGACTCGCTGCCCGAGGGCGAGCGACCGCGGCGGCCCCTGTCGTCGATCTCCGTGCCCACGCTGGTGATCCACGGGACGGCGGACCCGATGTTCCCCTTCGGGCACGGCGAGGCGCTCGCCGAAGCGATCCCCGGCGCCGGGCTGTTGGCCCTGGAAGGTGCGGGCCACGGGGTCGACCGGGCCGACTGGGAGACGATCGCCCGCGCGGTCATCGCGCACACCGTTGTGGACGACCCTGTCCGCGCGCCTCGCCGGAACGCGGGTCCGCGACGTACGGATGTGGGGTGCGATCCGGACACGGGTGCGTGAGGGCCGTGCACCGGGCGCGCAGTACGTCACCGCTTCGTCTGACCGGGGGTCCTGGTCGGCCTCGGCCACGCGGTGTGGACACGCACAGCTGCCGCGCCGGAAGGGCCCGGTGATTCGGGCTGCCGGCGACACGGAATCGGCTGGGGTCGGGCCGGGCCCCGAGCGGAGCTTGGTGGATATGCCCCGGGGCCCGGGGGTGGCCGACGCCCGCCCGTCGGCCACCGTTGCGTCCCGGCTCAGCAGCCTCCGCAGTTGTAGTAGAGGACGTCCCAGTGGTTGCCCTCGTCCGCGTAGACGTTGCCCGAGCCGGACTGCCACATGGGAGCTCCGTCGCCGCGCAGGCCGATGTAGGAGAACGTGTTCTTGACGTAGTTGGTGAGGCACGAGGCCTTCGCGTAGTCGAGCTTGTAGCCGTTCCAGTGGGAGTACGTGCCGCTCGCGTGGCCCGTCTCCGTGCCGCCGGTGATGGTCAGGGCGCAGCCGGTGGCGCTCTTCAGCGTCTGGGCGCCCTGGGCCGTGGCGAGGTTGAGCTGGTCGAAGGACGTGCAGGTCGGGTTGTTGCGGTCCGAGCAGTTGCCCGACGAGGACCATGCGATCCCGGCCTGGCGGAACATCGAGGTCGCCGTCGCATGGCTGATCTTGGTCGCCGCGTGGGCCTGTGTCGTACCTGCCAATGCTCCGAAGCCCGGTACGAACAGCGCGCCGAGGACGAGTAGGAGTGCGGTGACGACGGATCGGGTCTTCACGTGGGAAGCCTCCTGCTGGGTGAACACGAGCGGTGGGGGCCGTGCCCGTGCGGGTCGGGCACCGCGATGGTGCCCGACCGCGCCGCCGTTGCGCCAGAGGGCCGCGTGCCGTGGAGTGCGCCCCGGCTCCCCTCCCCGGCCCCTCCCCTGTCGCTACGGATGCCCGCACTGCCCGGCCGCGGGCCCCGCCGCACGCCCCGCCGCACGGGGCGGCCGGGTCCCTGAGGGCGCCTCCGTACGGCGCGGCAGGGCCGGGGTGTCCATCAGCCGTTGAGGTTGTGCATGTACTCCGCGGCGTAGCGGTCGCCGGAGGCGATGCCCCGGGGGGCGACGGCTTCGATCGCGGCGATGTCCTCATCGGTGATCGTCACGCCGGTGGCGGCGATGTTCTCCTCCAGGTAGCCGCGCCGCTTCGTCCCCGGGATCGGCACCGCGCCCCGGCGCAGCACCCAGGCGAGGGCCAGCTGGGAGGGGGTGACCTTCTTGGCCTCCGCGAGGCGCCGTACGGCGTCGACGACCGCGAGGTTGCGGGCGAAGTTCTCCCCCTGGAAGCGGGGGTCCGTCCGGCGGAAGTCGTCCTCGGCGAAGTCGTCGGGGCTGGTGATGGCGCCGGACAGGAAGCCGCGGCCCAGCGGGGAGTAGGCGACCAGGCCGATGCCGAGTTCGTCGAGGGTGGCCTGCACCCCGTTGTCCTCCAGGCCCCGCTCGAACAGGGAGTACTCGGTCTGCACGGCCGTCAGGGGGTGGACGGCGTGCGCGCGCCGGATGGTGGCGGCGGCGGCCTCGCTGATGCCGAGGTAGCGGACCTTGCCCGCCGTGACCAGCTCCGCCATGGCGCCGATGCTCTCCTCGATCGGCACGTCCGGGTCGACGCGGTGCAGGTAGTACAGGTCGATGTGGTCGGTGCCCAGGTGGCGCAGCGAGCGGTCGGCGGCACGGTGGATGTAGGAGCGGCGGCCGTTGTGGCCCCGGACGGCGCCGTCGTCGTCGATCTCGATGCCGGTCTTGGTGGCGATGACCACCTGGTCGCGGCGACCGGCGATGGCCTTGCCGACCAGCTGCTCGTTGACGAAGGGGCCGTAGCCCTCGGCGGTGTCCAGCAGGGTGACGCCCAGCTCCAGCGCCCGGTCGATGGTGGCGAGCGATTCGGTTTCGTCGGTGGCCCCGTAGAAGGCGCTCATGCCCATGCAGCCGAGGCCTTCGGCGCCGACCTGCAGACCCTGGGAGCCGAGTGCGCGCAGTTCCATGGTGTTCTCCTTGAGGGGAAGTGACTGGTCCAGCCAGGAAGTAACTAACCGGTTATCTACACGATGCACGAACCCTGGCCCACATGTCAATAACCAGATAGTTACTTGCTAGCCTGGGGGTCATGGCACGTGATTCCAGCGCAACGAAGGCCCGTATCCTCGCGGCCGCCTTCGACGAGTTCGCCGCGTACGGTATCGCCGGGGCCCGGGTCGACCGCATCGCCGACACGGCCGGGGCGAACAAGCGGATGATCTACGTCTACTACGGCAACAAGGAAGGCCTGTTCGACCAGGTGCTCCTGCAGGCCGTGGAGCAGGGCGCGGAATCGGTCCCCTTCGACGCGGGGAACCTGCCCCGCTACGCCGGCGCCATTTTCGACCACCTCACGGCCGACCCGCGGCTCGTGCGGCTGGTGATGTGGAAGCGGCTGGAGCGCCCGGAGGCCACCGCCCTGGAGGCGGAGGCGTACGCACGCAAGGCGGCCTCCCTGGCCGCGGCCCAGCGCGACGGGCGGGTCGACCCCACACACGACCCGGCCGACCTGCTCATCCTGGTCCTCGGCCTGGCCCAGGCCTGGTACACCACGACCAGTGGTGGCGGGGGCGCCGAAGAGCACCGCTCCGGCCATCGTGCGGCCGTGGTCGACGCCGTTGCCCGTCTGGTCGAGGTCCGCGACCGCGCCCCGGGCAACCCGGCCGCCTGATACGGGGGCACCCCGCCCGGGCGGGGAGTCGGCGCCCTCGGGGTGTGATCGCGGCGGCCGACGGGGAACAGGCGAGGGTATGCCGCACGTCGCACATCCCCCCGCCCCTCTCCTCCCCCGCCTCCTGCGTCAGCTGCTGTCCAGGCGGCGGGACCCCGTAGTAGTGCAGAGCGTACGGTCCACCGGAGCCGCGGTGGTGTCGTACGTCATCGCGCTCCGGCTCAGCGACGAGCCCGCTCCGCTGACGGCCCCGCTCACGGCCCTCCTGGTGGTCCAGGTCACCCTGTACTCCACGCTCACCACCGGGGTGCGCCGGGTGAACTCGGTCGTGGCCGGGGTCCTGGTCGCGATCGGCTTCAGCGCGCTCGTGGGCCTGACCTGGTGGAGCCTGGGACTCGTCATCCTGGCCTCACTGGTGGTCGGGCACCTGGTCCGGGTGGACGAGTTCGTCCCGGAGGTGGCCATCAGCGCGATGCTGGTCCTCGGCGTCACCCGGGTGGCCGACACCGCCTGGGACAGAGTGCTGGAGACGCTGATCGGCGCGGTGGTCGGACTGGCCTTCAACCTGCTGTTCGCCCCGCCCGTCTGGGTGGAACCCGCCAGCCGGGCGATCGACGACCTCGCGGCCCGCATGGCCACGCTGATGACCGGAATGGCCGACGGGCTCACCGGGCACGCCACCGTCGCGGGAGCCGTGACCCAGCTGCACGAGGCACGCCGGCTCGACAACGACATCGCCGGGGTCGACGCCGCACTGCGCCAGGCGGAGGACAGCCTGCGCATGAACCCCCGCGTACGGGAAGGGCTGATGTTCCGGCTGGTCCTGCGCACGGGCCTGGACACCCTGGAGATCTGCGCCGTCGTGCTGCGCGTCTCGGCCCGGGCACTCACGGACCTGGCGAAGGCGCGCGAGGACGAGCCGCTGTTCTCACCCGCGGTGACCCGGTCCCTTCAGGACCTGTTCGGGCACATGGCGCTGGCCGTCCACAGCTTCTCCCGGCTGATCACCGCACAGGTCACCACGAACGCCGAGGAGCAGGAGGAACGGCTCACGCGGGAGCTGGGCATGGCACGGGAATCCCGGGACCTGCTGGCGAGCCTGCTGCTGGAGCAGCTGCGCACCGCGCCCGCGCAATGGCAGCTGCACGGCGCCCTGCTCGCCGATGTGGACCGCGTGCTGGACGAACTCGACGTGGACAAGCGGTCCCACCGGCTCATGGAGGAACTGGACCGCCACTCCCGGCTCCGGCGAGGGCGCGGCGGCCGGCTCCCCGGTGTGCTGCGCCGCCGCGGGTGACCCGAGCCGCCGGGACACCCTGGCAGATCACCCGCGCCTGCACGGGCGACTTCTTCGACCGGCACCTCAAGAGCCTGCCCGCGCCGCGCCTGGACGGGCCGACGGCCGCCGACGCCGAGGTGGCGTTCCAGCGGAGCTGACGGCTCGGGCGTCGCCTCAGGCGCGGGCGCGTCCGGCCGGGGCTCCCGCCTGCGCGATGACCACGTCGAGCAGGGCCAGCAGGCAGTCGCGCGCTTCCCTGCGGGAGCGGGCGTCCAGCAGGAGCACGGGGGTGGCGGGGTCCCTCAGCCGTAGCGCCGCGGCGATCTCCTCGGCGGTGTAGGACTGTTCGCCGTGGAAGCAGTTCGCGCCGACCACGAAGGGCAGACCGCGGCTCTCGAAGAAGTCGATCGCCGGGAAGCCCCGGTCCAGGCGGCGCGTGTCGACGAGCACGAGCGCCCCCAGGGCGCCGTTCAGCAGGTCGTCCCACATGAACCAGAAGCGTTCCTGGCCCGGTGTGCCGAACAGGTAGAGGACGACTCCGGCGTCGGCGAGGGTGATCCGGCCGAAGTCCATCGCGACGGTGGTCAGCGTCTTGGACTCGATCCCGTCGAGGTCGTCCACACCGATTCCCGCGGACGTGAGCCGCTCCTCCGTACGCAGCGGCTCGATCTCGGAGACCGCCTCGACCAGGGTCGTCTTGCCGACTCCGAATCCCCCCGCGATGAGGATCTTGACGGGGGACGCTCCCTGGGCGGCGGGGGCGTCGGGGGTGTCATATCCGGGCAAGGTTGTCCCTGATTTTCATGAGCAGGTGGACATTGGTGGTCCCGGCGCCGTCCAGCGGCGGCCGGTGGTGGATCAGCCCGCGTTCCGCGAGTTCGCCCAGCAGGAGTTTCATCGGCGTGAGGCGCATGTGCATGCGGGCCGCGATCTCGGCGACCGCCAGTCCGCCCGGCGGCGCGCACATGGTGAGGACGGCCCGCCATTCGGTGGCCAGGCCGGTGTGGGCGTCGTCCCCGGCGACCGCCGCCACGATGGTGGTGTCCATGGTGAGGACGGTCTGCGGAGCGGCGGCCGTGCGGCCGTCGGTCAGCGCGTACAGCCGTGTCCTGCGCGGGCTCCGGCGCTGCGGCTCGTCCGGCATTACGACGTCGGTGCGGACGTGCGCTCGGGTGTTCCCAGCCACTCGCCGAGCGCCTGGGCGGTCCGTACGGCCTCGCCGCCCAGTTCGCCGAGCCGTGCCTTGCGGGAGGTCACCACGATGAGAGTGCTGCCTTCACCGCACCCGACGACGCAGAGGTACCGGTCGTCCATCTCCACCAGCTGGCGGATGACCCGGCCGCCGTCGATCTCCCGGGATATCGCCTTCATCGTGGCGGCCACGCCGGAGGAAGCGGCCGCGATGCGTTCCGCCTGGTCCCGCTCCAGCAGGTAGGCGCTGAGCTTGATCCCGTCGTTGGACAGGAGCACGGCTCCCTCGATGCCGGCGATCCGGCTCAGGTTGTTGTCCAGGATGCCGTAGATCATGTCACTGGCTGTCGTCGTCATGGCCGATCCGTTCCGAGCTCTGCTTCCACTTTCCTGGTCCCCTCTTCGTAGTCCGCCCAGGCGTCGGCCACCTCTTGGGGTGTCTCCGCGTCCCGGTCGCCGGCTTCCGGCTCCGGGGCGCGGGGGCCCCGGAGTTGCCTGGTGAGGTGGGTCTGCGGGACGCGCTCGGGCAGGGCCGGCCGGGCACCGCCGGCGGCCGCGGCGCGGGTGGGCAGCGACCGTGCGGGCCGGGGCGTCAGGGGGGCGGGGGCCGGCGGGGCGTCGGCCCCGGGCTCGCGTACCGGCTCGCGTACGGGGCCGGGCGCGGGTTCCCGTACGGGCTCGCCTACGGATTCTCGTACGGGATGGAGCACGGCCGCCGGACCCGGATCCCGCTCGGGCCTCCTCGGCCGGGGTTCCGCCTGCCCTCCGGCAGGCGCCAGCAGCCCGCTCGGCAGGATCACCACGGCAGCCGTCCCCCCGTACACCGAGCGCCGCAGCGTGACCCGGGCCTGGAGCTGGTCGGCGAGGTGGCCCACGACGAAGAGGCCCAGCCGGTGCGCGTTCTCCGCGAGGACGGAGTACGGCGGCGCCGAGTGCAGGCGCTCGTTCATGGCCTCGTACCCGGAGGCCGGGACGCGGGGCCCGCGGTCCTCGATCTCGAACGACAGCCCGTCCGGCACGAGTTCGGCGCGGACGACCACCTTCGCGCGGGGCGGCGAGAACCGGGTCGCGTTGTCCAGCAGCTCCGCCAGCAGGTGGCTGATCTGGCTGATCGCGTGGGGCTCCACGCTCGCCTCGTCCAGTGCCTGCCGTTCGATCCGCCGAAAGTCCTCGACCTCGGCGGCGGCCTCGCGGAGCAGGTCGGCGACGCGCATGGGCTCGGTGTGCGGGTCCGGGATGTCGCCGCCGGCGAGGATGAGCAGGTTCTCGATCTGTCGTCGCATCCCCACCGTCAACTGGTCGGACCGCATCAACTGGGCCAGGAGCGCTTCGTCGTGGCCGAAGGCGTCCTGGAGGTCCTCGGTCAGGCTCAGCTGCCGGCTGACGAGGTTTCCGGTGCGCGAGGCGATGCCCGAGGCGAACAGGCCGAAGCCGTGCCGCTCGGCCGCGAGTTGCCGGTGCCCGTCGACGGACACGGCGACCACCCGGGCGAAGGCGTCGGCGATCTGCCCCACCTCGTCCCGGCGCCCGCGCACGACAGGCAGTGCCTGCGGGTCCACGGGCTCCCCGCGCTGGAGCCGGGCCACGACGTCGGGCAGCGTCTCCTCGGCGATGGCGACCGTACGGGTGTGCAGGCGGTTCAGCCGGCGCAGGACCGACCGCGTGGTGAGGACGACGACCCCGGTGACCAGCAGCAGGGCGCCGCCGCTGGCCCCGACCAGCCAGTACACCTCGGCCTCCAGCGCGGAAGCCTTCTCGTCGGCGTGCGCGAGCACGCTCCGCGCCCGGTCCAGGTCGAGTGCGGCGAGTCCCGGCGCGACGATGCGGTGTGCGGCGGGCCAGCCGTCGACGTCGGCCGGCAGCTTCACGCCGGTCGGGGTGTCCTTGTGGTTGGCGACGACCGCGTTCTCGATGCGGAGCTTGGTCTGCCAGGCGTCCGAGCCGGTGAGTCTGTCGTACGACGCCTGTTCGGCGGGAGAGAGGTACGGCACGATCCAGGTCTCGTACAGGTACCGGTGGGTGCCGACCGCGTCGAGGAAGTCGGAGAAGGCGGTGGCCGCCAGTTCACGGGACGGCCCGGCCAGGGCGAGGGCCGTGTCCTCGCGCGCAACCATCTCGGCGGCCGAGAACAGAGCCACGGCGGGCCTGCTCTCCTGGGCGAGTTCGGCGTCGTCCGCGTGGCTGAATTCATCCTGGTAGGCGCGGATGATGTCGTCGATCACGTCGGTGTAGTAGCCGACGGCCTGTTCGGCACTGCCGCTGTGGGCGTCCGCGCGTTTGCGGTACGAGGCCAGCAGGTCGAGCCGCCCGCCCACGGCGGCGAGGCGCCCTTCGCCCTGCCCGGAGCCCTGCGCCGCGTCGTCGCCGCCCGTACCCGGGAGCCGCCGGAACTCCCCTGCCGCCCGGTCCGTTTCGGCCCGCTTCTCGCGCAGGATGTCGTCGGACACGGGTGAGCCCGCCCACCGCGCCGCCGTCATGGCCCGCTCGGCCTGGAGCTCGGTCATCAGGCTGACCAGCGGTACTCCGATCCGCCGGCCAGCCTCCACGTCTGCGCGCAGGTGCTCCGACTGGGCCAGCAACCGCTGGGCGGTCACGGTGACCTGGGCCCCCATCGCCACGGTCGGGACGACGGCCAGGCAGACCAGCAGCGTACGCAGGCGCACGGTGCGGCGGCGCCTGACGGGCGGCGGGCTCGGTGGGCCTTCGGGTGCCATCGCAGACATCGGTCCTCGGGAGCGGCGGAGACGGGACGGCCTGGGTGCGGGCATGGGGGAACTGCCGACACGGCCCTGTGGGGTGAGGCTGCCGATCATATCCAGCCAGTCCGAATAAACGGAGACCTTACTTCCATACTTCTGCGCGACCAAGACGCCGACTCCGCTTCCCGAACGGCCCCGGACGCCAAAACGGCGCACACGCCGACGGGGACTCCGCCGGCGTGTGCGCCGCAGTACCTTGGCGCGGGCCTGCTCAGCAGGTGATCGTGACCTCGTGGACGACCGGCTTGGACGGCCAGGGGAAGGAGGCCACGCCGAAGGTGGCGCGTACGGTCGAACCGCACGGGACGGTGCCGGCCGCACCGCGCACCTGAAGGGCCGCTGAGGCGAAGATGACCGACCTCGTCTGCGTGACGGGCGGGTTGGTCCCGACGACCTCGGTGGACAGGGTCGTGAAGAGCTCCTTCGGCTCGGGCGCCGGGCCGCCGGGCGAGGGCGGGCCGGCGAGTCCGACCGTGCCGTAGAACTCGACGGTGGTGCCGGTGACATCGGCGCACACCCTGGTGGCCAGACCCGCCTGAAGACCCGAACTCCCGCAGGAGGTGGCGGTCTCGGCGGCAGCCGCGGGGGCGGCCGCGAAGGCGGGGCCGATCGAAAGGACGGTCAGGCCTGCGGCGCCGACCGCCAGAAGGGTCAAGCGGTTCATCGCAATTCTCCTCGTCATCGCGGATCGCCGCCCGGGACCCCCAGACGGCTTCGTATGTCATGTGATATTTCACATGGCACACGAATGGGAGATGGTCAGGAGTTGAACCGTTTCCGCCCAGGCCGTGACACCTTCACTGTGGGCGGCTCACCGCTCGGTCACGACCCCCGGGCCTCGCACGCGTGCGGGGAGCGCTCATCCGGCGGATGGAAGCAGGCCGTGATCGCCTTGCCGCCGTGGACGGCGTGCGCGTCCCACCCGTCGGCGAGGGCGTCGACGATGGCCAGGCCCCGGCCGGAGGTGGCCCGGGTGGAGGCCGGCCTGGGCGCGGGCAGCTCCGGGTCGTCGTCCGCCACGCTGACGTGCAGACAACAGCCGTCCCAGGTCAGGACGAGCCGGGCACTGCTGTGGGCGTGTACGTGCGCATTGGTGACCAGCTCCGACACCGTGAGCAGGACGGAGTGGACGGTGTCGGGGGCGCCGCCGGTCCACGGCAGGGTCTCCAGATGCGCCAGACACCACCGACGGGCCTCACGGACACCCAGGTTGACGGGAAACGACCGGGCCCAACCCACCGCTCGTACGGACACGTCCCCTCCTCACCCTCGCTCGACGCGAACGGGCATCAGCTGCGGCCGGCCCGGTGGCGGGGACGGTGCCCGTCCCCTCGGGTGACCAGCAGCAGGGCCAGCAGCATCGGTGCGATCAGCAGAACCATGATCCCCACGGCGATCAGTCTCCTCACGATCGGTACCTCTTCGACGTGTTCGACCTCCTCGCGTGTTTCCGCCGCGCCCCGGACGAAACCCCCGGCCGGCCGCCCGGCCCGGATTCGTCGTCCGGGGCGCTCAGGAACGTCAGGCGGTCACGGGGTGCAGTCGCGCGAACTCGTCGGCGAGCATGCCCATCATCACGACGTCGTGGTACCGACCGGAGAGGTACGCGAGCTCACGCAGTCGGCCCTCCTCCACGAAGCCGAGCCGACGGTGGAGAGCCAGTGATGCTTCGTTGTGTGCGAATATCCGCACTTGGCACTTGTGGTACCGGTTCTCCTCGAACATGAAGCGAAGCAGCAGGACCGCGGCTTCTGCCGCGTAGCCCTGACGACGGTGCTCGGCACCGATCGTGACGCCGTACTCGAACCAGCCCGTACGCGCGTCAGCCTGGTGGGAGCCGACGGCCCCCACTGTTTCCCCCGTGCCGACCGCTTCGACTGCCAGCTGGAAGCGGTCGGCATCGGGCGCGGCAGTCGCCCGTTCCCTGGCCCAGACGCGGTATCCCTCGGCGGACCGGGGCGGGCTGACCAGGTCCCCCAGACCCTCCTCGTCCACCGCGAAACCCATGAACGCCGTGGCGTCATCAGGCTCGATACCGCGCAGTCGCACCCGCTTGCCCACCCAAAACGATGTCATCCTGTATCGGATCATTCCGGGCTTCTCAAGTCCAGGCTTCCAAGGTGCTCACTGGGCCTGTGAACTGCACTTTCGGTGGGGCGCGTCGCGCGCCCGGCGGGAATCGCCGGACACGCCGTGGATCAACGGCGCGAGGTCCGGCGCCGGTGGTCGGGACGGGTGGAGGTCGCCGCCAGCTCCCGGCTGGAGGCCTCGACCATGGCGCGCACCATCTCGTCCGCGGACGGTCCGGGGGTGCGGCACAGGGAGTCGAGGCTGTAGCCGTTCGGGGCGAGCCGCAGGAGGGTGTCGGCGATGTGGTGGCGCTGCTGCGCGAAGGCCGCGTGGTCGCCCCTGCCGTGCTCCTGGGCGGGCCGTGGCGCCGGTCCGGTCGTCGCCGTGTCGAGGTGGCCCTCGGCACCGACGGCGGACAGGACCTCGCGGAAGGTCTCGGCTTCGGAGCGCCCGAGGGCCGCCAGGGTGGTCGCCAGATCGTCGGAGACCGGTGCCTTGCGAAGCCGGCGGGCTTCCTTGAGATAGCGGTCGAGGATGAGGTGGAGGTACGAGCCGGCCGGGGGCGGGTCCTGGTCCATGGCGTCCAGGACGGCGCTGAGCCACTCGGCCAGGCGCCGGCCCGCGAGTCCGAGCTCGTCCCAGCACTCTGTCCGCAGACTCTCGGCCAGGTAGCGGGCCCGTTCGAAGGCCTTGCGGCTCGGGGTCATGGGACTCGGGGCGTCCAGCGGGCCGTATGCGCCCCTCAGCCGAGGAGCGTGCTGCTCCGCGAGGGAGCAGAGCAGAGCCAGGTGGACGTAGACGTGGAAGGCCGCCATGGCGCGGTGGGCGTTCCAGCGGTTGTTCCCGTCGGGGCCCGGGACGTTCCACAGCGACACGACGCGGCGGACCTCGGCGGGCGCGTGCGGGGAGTCGTCGAGGTCGCGGACGAGCATGGAGTGGGCGTGCCGGAAGTCGTACAGCTTCTGGTGGAGGGCCTCGTGGAGCAGGTGCTCGGCCACCCACCAGGGGTTCTGGAGGAGCTTGCGGTTCAGGAAGACGATGCCGACCACGGTGAACTGCGAGCTCGACGCCCTGCCCTCCCAGGCGTCGGTCCCGGAGGTGATCCCGATCAGGTGGGTGTGGCTCAGGGCACCGCGGGAGGTCAGCGGGAGGAGTTCGCCGAGGAGGCGGTGGCCCTGGCGCAGCCGTTCAAGGTCGCTCTCGTCGGGTCGGTGCAGCCCGGCGTCGAACTGCTGCTCCACGAAGTGGTCGAACGTCCGCCCGAGAAGGCCGTCGTCCTGGCCGGGTGAGTAGATCCACGGTGTGTCGGACGGATCGCCGAGCCACCGCGCGCCGGCGGAACCGCCCTGCAGCGGTCCGTGGGCGGAGCCGGTCTCCACGTGCTGCGCGACGGCCTCGATCACCTGGGCACACAGCTGAGGGGACAGGGATTTCCGCCGGGGGCCGAAGGCCTCCTGGGCCAGCAGTTGTTGGACGGCCTGGCGCAGGAGCGGATCGCCCAGGGCGCGGTATTCGGTCTGGGGCCGGGCCCGTTGAAGCGCGGTCAGCAGGTGGCGGGCGGCCGGCACCGACTCGCCGAGGCCTTCGAGCCGGCGTTTGAACGCGAGATGCATCTGATCACGCACGTAGGGGCTGTCGCCGAACGGCTTGCGGGACAGTGCCGTGTCGAATGCGTTCAAGTCCATCTCTCGCCTTTCCGTCTGTGCCGTCCCGGCGCACCCGCGCGCCGTTCTCGTGTCGCCTGGTGGTGGTTCGCCGCGGCCGCTCGTGCCGCACGGTTCCCGGTGCGGCACGAGCGGGGGCACTACTGGAGATCGTCGACCTCCCCGGCGTCCACGACATCGGGGTCGTCGACCTCTCCGGCGTCCACGACATCGGGAGTGTCGTCATCGTCGTGGTGGTGGTGGCCGCCCGCGGCCTCCAGGAACGCGGAGGTCGCGTTGTGCTTGGCCTGCATCTCCTCGACCTCTTTGTCGGTCACCTCGCGGTCGAATTCGAGGATCACGCGGGATTCCGGCTTGCGGTTCCCGGGATTGCTGGATGCTCCCATGGCTCGGCGCCCTTCTCCGGAGGGGCGGCAATGACCGGCTCCGGTGTTCGAATACGGTGCGAAATTGCGGGACAACACCCCCCGTGCGAGCATCATTCATGCCCGTACTGCCCGCCAGTACCAGTTCGCGCGCCGGAAAGCCACCTGAACGGGCGTGCGTGCCGTAGGGGCTCGCGGTTCGGCGGAACGGGCACGTGGCCGCACGCGCGGAGGGCGGCCGGACCGGGTGGCGGGCATCCCGGCCCAGGAGGCATGCCATGGAGCCGACGGCCACCACCACGGGGAGGTCGGGCGCGCGGTCCTGCGTCAGCCTGACGTTCGACCGCGAGATGTCGACGGCCGAGGTCGAGGGCCTCAAGCGGAGCCTGGGCGCGCGAACCGCCCTGCAGGTACCGGCCCCGGTCGGCGCCGGCTACGCCCGGGCCCGTCAGATCGGATTCCGCAAATCCTGCCGCCCCGAGGTGGGCGCGCTGATGTCCGTCCTCGCGGCGGCCGTCCCCACCGGCGGGCGGATCCTCGAACTCGGCACGGGAGTCGGCGTCGGCCTCGCCTGGATCGTGCACGGGCTGCGCTCCCGCGCCGACGTCGACGTCGTCAGCGTGGAGATCGACCCGCGGAAGTCCGCCCTCGCCTCAGGCGCGGGCTGGCCCGACCGGGTGACGCTGGTGGTCGGCGACGCCAAGGAGGTCGTCCCGTCCCTGGGCGAGTTCGACCTGATCTTCCTCGACGTCCCCGGTCAGCTGAAGGCCGCCCTGCTCGACGGCGCCATCACCGCGCTGAGGCCCGGCGGGCAGCTCCTGATGGACGACATGAACCCGTACTGGGGCAAGGGCAGGACCCGCCTGCCCCTGGACGGGGACGAACCCGGACGGGTGCTGGAGGACTCCAGGGTCACCTGTGCCCTGCTCCAGTACGCGAGCGGGATGATCCTCGCCGCGCGCCTGCCCGACGAGGAGCCGTCCGGTAACTGATCAAGTGCGCGGGCTGCGGTCCGTCGCCCTGGAGCCGGGGGGACGGACCGGGGCGACGGACCGGGCTGCCGGTCGGTACCGACACACCCGTCCGGTTGCGGTGGATCGCCTGCGCGGTCGACGAGGATCGCACTGCGGCCGGCACCCGCGTCCCGGGGAAGGCGGCCGTCCGCGACGCTCGCACCCGGCATCGGCGGAACGCGGCCGCGTGGGCGCGAGGTCCGCTCCCGGCGTCGCCCGAGCAAGCCCGTCGCCCTTCCCGCCTCGTCGGAGTCGCCATGGCACCACCCCCGGACCCACCCCGCCCACGCCGCTCCCGTACGTCGCTCCTGCCGGTCCTGCTTCCGATCGCGGTCCTGATCGTGGTGGCCGTGTCCGTGGGGTCGTGGCTGCAGTTCAGCGAGCGGCAGGCGATCGACACCTGGAGTTCACGGCGCACGAGCGGCTCCCGACCAGGGACCTGCAGGTCGCGATCACGGGTGGGGCGATCAGCGACTACCCGTTCGACACCTACGAGAAGCCACCGGACTGGTGCGGCATCGCGGCCGCCGAATCCGGCCGTGAGGCTCCGCCTCTGGGTCCGAGCCCGAGGGAGGGCTCAGGACGGGAACTCCCCCGGTCAGCCGCGTGGGCGTGAGCCGGTCGGACTGCCGGCCCGCATCTGGGGAACTTCGGGACCGCCAAGGCGGGAAGTGGGTCGTGTGAGCGTCGGGAATCCCCCGTCACGGCCAGAACGGCATCCCCATCACAGGGCTGGGAGATCCGGCCGAGGCCTGATCGCGATCCGCTACGCTTGCGCCGGACGATCATGGTACGGGGGCGGGCATGGCGGCGCACAGCACAGGTGAACGGTTGCGGGACGAGGATCCGCGGGACATCGCGGGATACCGGCTTCTCGCCCGAATCGGCGAGGGCGGCATGGGGACCGTCTACCTGTCCCGCTCCCGCGGCGAACAGCCCGTCGCGCTCAAGGTGATCCGGCGCGAGTACGGCAGCGATCCCGGCTTCCGGCGCCGCTTCGAGCAGGAGGTCCGGGCGGCCCGCCGGGTACAGGGTTACCACGTGGTCCCGGTCGTGGACCACGACACCACCAGCGAACAGCCGTGGCTGGCCTCGATGTTCGTTCCCGGTCTGTCCCTGCACGAGATCCTCGTCGCACACGGCCCGCTCCCGCTGCCCGCCGTCCTCAAGCTCGTCGGCTGTACCGCGCGAGCACTCACCGCGATCCACACCGCCGGCATCGTGCACCGGGATCTCAAGCCCAGCAACATCCTGCTGAGCGACCAGGGCCCGTACGTCATCGACTTCGGCATCGCCCGCGCCGCCGACGCCACCCAGGTCACCGCGTCCGGCGGCATCGTCGGCACCCCTCAGTTCATGTCCCCCGAGCACGCGCTGGGGGAGCCGGTCGGACCTGCCTCGGACGTCTTCTCGCTCGGCCTGATCGCCGCTGTCGCCGCCACCGGCCGCCACCCCTACGGTGACGGTGGCGCCCTCACGCTCGCCGCGCAGATCGCCAACACCGCCGTGCGGCCGCCCCGCCTCGACGACTATGACGACACACTGCGCTCGCTCATCGAGCGCTGCCTGTCCCCCGACCCGGTCCGCCGTATCGGCACAGAGGATCTGGCCGCCCTCTGCGAGCGGTCCGCCGGCCACTCCCTGAACGACTTCACGGGGTGGCTGCCACAGCCACTGGCCGAGGAGTTGGCCGCGCGCAGGCGTGCCGCACTCACGCCGGGTCCCGAGCCGACGGTCACCGGCTCAGGGCCGCACCCGCCCCACGGCCCCACCTTTGCCGCCGCCCCGACCGTTGCGCCGTCCCCGCCGCCGTACGCCCCGACGGTACCGGCCGCCCCGCAGCGTACGCGGACCGGCCTCGTCGTCGGCGGAGCCGTCATGGCCGTCGTCCTGGCCGTGGTCCTGACCTGGACGGTGGCGCGCTCCGACGGAACCGCGGACGGTGCGCGGGAGCAGGGCGACGGCAAACGGTCGGAGCAGCCGACCCACGCCGCCGTCCCTGGTCCGACGGCCTCCCCCTCACCCTCCGACGACTCCGGGTACGCCGTCATCTTCCGGGACCGCCCCCTTACGCTGCGCTCGCCGAGCGGGGCCAACATCGTGACGGTCGACCTCGACGTCCCTCAGGTGGTACAGGACTCCGCGGGCCGGGAGATCCAGCTCAGTGAGATCTCGGGCGGCAGGTGGGAGTTCTCCACGCCGATGGGCAAAAGCGGCGGAAAGACATCGCAGCAGTGCCTGCAGGGCGCCCAGGCCGATGTGCTGCCCAAGAAGATCGAAGCGAAGGAACTGCCCGCCACACTCCCCGTCGGGGCGCTGATCTGCACGGTGACGACCGAGCACCGGCTGGCGATGCTGGAGGTCACCGGCATCACCCCCGGCCACGGCAACCTGCCCGACTACACCACCCGGCTCACCCTCTGGCAGCAGCGGTAACAGCGGGAGGCAACGCAACGCTCGCGGCGCTGCAGCACCTGCGTTCGCCGGCCGGTCCCCGAACGGCCCCACCTCCTTGGACAGGGCCACGACGACGGACGGCATCCACCCATCACTTGTCCCATATATCCAGCAGTTGATCGGCCGCACGGAAATTATCGGGTGAATCCACGTTGCACACCACGGTCACGGCGGTGTTGCGGTCCGGGCTCACCTTGAAGGTGCTGTGGAATCCCTCCCAGTCACCGCGATGCACCAGGCTCTTGTCGGGGAGCAGGAGGATTCCGGCTCCGTACCGCCCTTCGTCGATGCCGCGCCGGCGCAGGACGTCACCCACGCTCACCGCTCCCCGCGTGACTCCGGTGAGCAGTTCCGTTCCGCCGACGCGACCCGTGCGGTAGTTGTCGGCCCAGCGGACGAATTCCCCGGGAGTGGTCTGGACGGACCCGTCTCCGTACTGTTTCCAGGGGGAGGAATTGGGAGTGAAGGATCCGTTCTTCTCATCGTACGACTTTGCCTTGCCGGCAACGTCCGCCGCCGGGGACAACGTCATGCGCAGGTGCAGGGGGGTGAAGAATTCCTGTTGGAGAAAGGCCGGGAACGGCTTGCCGGTGACCTTTTCGACGACATGCGCCAGGAGGACGTAGTTCGAGTTGGAGTAGGCGAATCGCTTACCTGGCGGGTCTTCCGGCTGGGAGGCGAGGATGGCCGCGATCGCTTCCTTCTGGCCGGCCGGATCCGTCAGCTTGATTCCCTTGGCCTCCAGCAGATCCTGGTAGTCGGTGATGCCGCTGGTGTGACGCATCAGGTCGCCCAGCGTGATCTTCCGCGTCCATGCGGGCGGGTTGTCGAGGTATCCGGACAGGGGGTCGTTCAAGGTGAGTTGGTGCCGTCCGGCCAGCAGGAGGATGGCGTCTGCGGTGAATTGCTTGGAGTTGGACGCCATGTCGAAGACGGTCTTCGGGGTGATGGCGCGCCCGGTCGTCAGATCGGCCTTCCCCCTCCCCGCCTCCCAGATGACGTCACCACGTCTGCCGACCGCTGCCGCGCAGCCCGGGCCATCGGCGGAGGGCACGAGTTTCCGAAGGACCTCTGCGCTCCGTTTTTCGCGGTCGTCGCCGGTCGCGTGTGCCTGCGGGTGTGCGACACCGACCAGTAGGACCGACACCATGGCACCCCCGGCGGTACACAACGACACCATCCGATTCACGGACACCACCTTCATTCTTGAGGTCCGGAAGCTACGGTGCGTTCACTTCGGGGTGATCGTGAACGGTTGCCACCCGAGGCCTGCCACGCAGCCGGTGTCGGGCGCGGTCGGACGGGCCAGGAAGGACGCCAGGACCTTCTGGGCGCAGGGCGACTGCGGGACCGCCCAGTGCCCGATGCCGGGAATCTGCACGGTGGTCGAACGGGGCAGCGTACGGGCGGTCTTCTGAGCCCAGCTCGCCCCGGTCTTCATGTCGAACGTCCCGTTGAGGAAGAGCGTCGGGACCGTGCTGACGGGGGCCGCCCGCATCGTGGCCGTGCGGTCCGGCACGTTCCAGACCCGGCACACCTGGTCCTGGAAGGCCAGTTGGGGCGCCTGGGCCAGGACCGGGTCCGGCCAGTCGGGGAAGGCCTTGCGGCCCGCCTCCAGCACATCGGACGCCGAGTGGTCCGGCACCCATTCGCTGCACACCACCGAGTTCGTCAGTCCGTGGGCGGTCTGGCCGACGGTCTGGACCGCGCCGGCGGCGCGGGCGCGGGCGAAGCGCTCCGGGTTCCCGCGGCCGAGTTCGTCGATCGCCGCGGGCACGTCCTTGAACGGGATCGCCTTGGCGACGAGCAGGTTGACCAGCGCGCCGCCGTCGAGGACGACCTTCACCGGCTCTCCGCCCTGCGGCGGCCGGACGTTCAGCGTCAGCGGGTGGGCCTGCAGCTGGCGCACCTGCTCGTTCAGGGTGCGCGCGAGGTCCGGGTAGCGGCTCTTGCAGCGGGGTTCCGCCGCGCAGGCCTGGTAGAGGCGGTCGAGCCCCTCCCGGGCGCCGGCCCAGGCGAAGGGCAGGGAGACGTACTGCGGAGGGGCGATGGAGTCGAACGCCACCGCGCGGATCCCCTGGGGGTGCAGGCGCAGGTAGGTCATCGCCAGGTTGCTGCCGTAGGAGTGGCCGTACACGTTCCATCGCCTGATGCCGAGCGCCGTGCGCAGGTCGGCGAAGTCGGCGGCGTTCTCGGTGCTGTTGTAGGCACTCAGGTCGGTTCCGTCGGACGTCAGGCGGTCCCGGCACCGCTTCACCGCGTCGAGCATGAGCCTCTGCGTCTGCGGTGCGTAGGAGGGGAGCCCCACGGAGGTGGCGTAGAAGCGGTCCAGTTCCGGGCAGGCGAGGTCGGGCTTGTCGTAGAGATTGCCGCGCTGGGCCATGACGATCAGTTCGCGATCCCGGTTCAGGCCGGAGGAGACCAGGAACGGGATGTCGTCGAAGGTCTCGCCACCGGGGCCGCCCGACATGAACACCACGGGGTCCTGGGCGGGCTTCGCCGACGTGGCCGGGATGACCGCCACGGCCAGGCGGATGACCCGGCCGCCGGGACGGGCGCGGTTCTCCGGGACCTCCAGGAATCCGCACCGGGCAGTGGCCAGCGCTTCGATCGGCTCATGCGTCCTGGGGCAGGGACCCGGCACGAATCGTGACGCGGCGGCCGTGCCGGGGCCGGTGGTACCGGCATTCGGTGGTGCGGCGGCCGCCGGTGTCGGGCCGAGTGCTGCCAGGAGGGCCAGGAGGGCCCCGGCAGGCGCCACCTTGTTACGGAAGCCGTGCTCTGCCATGGGAGATCCTCCGCCGCTCGACGGCCGCCCCGCTGGGCGACGCCGCGGCGGTGCGGGCGGAACGCACACCACCAACGCTACTCGCTGGTCCGAGTCCGTGCACACGGACGGTCGCCGGCCCGGTACGCCGCGCCGCTCACGGGGATCCCGCCCGGCCGGGGCCGCCTCCGGGAGCGTCTCGTACGCGGACAACGGCCCTTCCGGCAGACTCCGATGCCCGGTCATTCGGTGTCCGGATGCCGAGGGCCCCACCTGTGGAGCGGCCGGTGCGGGGCCATACGACCGTGACCGTTCGGGGGCCTGCTCCCGGGGTGGCCGACCGTGAGCGGAAAGCGGCGGCGGTTCACATGTCCGGCAGAACGAGGAAGACTTCGGAGAACGTCAGGCCGTGCCGGTCGTTCACCCTCCCGCACGGGCACGCCAGGGTCACCAGACACCAGTCACAGGTCACCGTCCAGGGGCCGTCCGCATGCGCGCATCCGGGGCAGCGGACGGTGTCGGCCGTCCACACGCCGCGGGCGGGTCTCCCGTAGTGCCGGAAGCGGCCCCCGTACCGGACCTGCCAGGGAGCTGCTTCTGGCGTGCGCGAACTGACCCCGGACGGGCGCGGGGCCGCCAGTGCGGCGAATAGCGCGATCAGGTCGGGCAGGAGGGCTTCGCCCGCATCGGTCGGCGGAACGGGCAAGCCTGCCGCCGTGCCCTGGGGAGTCGGGTAGCGCGGAGCCGCCGCCGCGGCCGGCGGATTCGGGGCGGCGGACCACGGCAGGAGGGCGCGCGCCACAGCGGCCAAGAGGGCGGCCGCCGACGGACTGACGGAGCCTGCGTCGAGGTGGTGAACGGCGGTGCGCCAGATCCGCTGGAGCCGGCGGTCCCGGTCGACCGCCCGAGCCCCGGCGCTGTCGGCCCCCCGTGCGGGGAGTGGAGCGGCGAGGCGGGCGAGGACCTCGGCCGCCGCGGCGGTGTCCGCTGCGGCGGGGCGCCATTCCCCGGCGGCCAGCAGTTGTCGGGCGCGGCCCGACTCGCGGTTGAGGGCGCGGAGCAGCAACCCCTGAGTACGGGACATCGTCACCGGAACATACTGCCCGCTCGACGCTGCGCCAGGTTCTCGGCCGCCCCGGGCGACCCGTCCGGTGCCGGGCTGCGTCGTGCGTGAGGGCCGCCGTCAGTACGAGTGGTCGACCGTGACGTCGGCCGCCAGCCTGAGCGCGGCTTCGGCCGGTGCCCCGCGCAACCCCAGCAGGGTGAGGGTCAAGGCATCGATCACCGTGAGGTGGGCCAGTCGGCTGGCGACGGTCTCGAGTCCGAAGACCAGGTCCTGGCCGCCCGCGACCAGCGCGCAGTCGCTGGACTCGGTCAGGGGCGAGCGGGCGTAGCTGGTGAGGGCGACGACCGGAGTCCCGGCTTGCCGTGCGCGCCGGGCGGCGTCCACTGTGCTGCGCGTGGCTCCGGTATGGCTGATGGCCAGGCACGCGTCGGCAGGGGTCAGTTGCGAGGCGGCCAGCTGCGCGGTCAGCGGGTCAGCCGGCGCGTCGACCGCGCAGCCCAGCGCACGCAGCCGGTAGGCGGTGTCCAGTGCGACCGCGCCGGACAGTCCCGCGCCGACCACCAGCACCCGGTGGGCCGCGTCGATCGTTCGGGCGGCCGCGCGCAGCCGGTCCGGGGTCACGGTCGTCACCACCCCGTCCAGCGCCTCCCGGGCGGCGCGGACCGTGTCGGTCAGGGCACGGGCGGCCGGGTCCTGGTCACGGGATGGCTCGGGGGCCGGCGCCTGCCGGGCGGCGGCGATCTTCAGCTCCTGGTACCCGCGGAACCCCAGCCGCTGGCAGGCCCGTACGACGGAGGAAGGCGCGGTGCCGGCCAGCGTCGCGACGTCGCTGACGCTGAGGTGCACCAGCTCGGCGCCCTTGTCCAGGACGACCTGCGCGACGCGTGCCTCGGTGTCGCGCAGCTCGGACAGGTGGGCCCGGATGTGGGCGGCGAGCCCGCCCTGTGTGGAATGAATTTCCATATGGGTACCCTACCAAGGAATCTCATTCCATCATCAGTCGTGGGGAGCCCACGTGCCCACAGCCCTGCCGCCCATGACGGGCGCCGCCGCCGTGCCCGTCGTCGTCCTCGCCTCCGCGCTGCTGCACGCGGTCTGGAACGGCCTCACCCACGGCCTGCGTGACAAGCTGGCCGGCTTCACGCTCATCAGCCTCGCCTCCGCCGGCTGCGGGGCCGTCCTCGTCTGCCTCGCGCCCGTGCCCGATCGGGCGGCCTGGCCGTACATCGCCGCCTCCGCCGCACTGCAGGTCGCGTACCAGCTCCTGCTCCTGCGCGCCTACCAGCTCGGCGACTTCGGTCAGATGTATCCGACGGCCCGGGGCACCTCGCCCGTCGTGGTGGCCCTGGTCTCCACCGCCCTCCTCGGTCACGCCCTGCCCGTCGGCCAGGCCCTCGGCATCGCGGTGATCGCCTGCGGCCTGGTCGGCCTCGCCGTCGCCGACGGCGTCCCCCGCCGCGCCCAACTGCCCGCGCTGGCCGCCGCGCTCGGCACCGGCGTGATGATCGCCTCGTACACACTCGTCGACGGCACCGGCGTCCGGGCTTCCGGCAGCGTGATGGGCTACATCGCCTGGCTCTTCCTCTGCCAAGGGCTCGTCCTCCCCCTGATCGCATGGGCCCTTCGGGGCCCCGCCCTGCTGACCGCCCTGCGCCCGCTCTACCGCCGTGGGCTGACCGGCGGGCTGCTCTCGCTCCTCGCGTACGGGCTCGTGGTCTGGGCGCAGTCCCGCGGCGACCTCCCCACCATCGCCGCCCTTCGGGAAACCAGCATCGTCTTCGGCGCCCTGATCGGCGCGGTGGTGTTCCGCGAACGCCTCGGCCACCGGCGCATCACAGCGAGCATCGCCGTCCTGGCGGGCATAGCGCTACTCCAACTCACCGCCGGCCCGTGAGGGCGGGCTCGGGAACCCGGCCCGCCAGGACATTCGGAGCACAGGCGTCGAGCCGTGGCGTCCGGCCTGTGCGCGGGCGCGATCCCGTAGCGACGTTTCGGGGACGGACCGTGGTCGCCGAAAAGCCGGGCGTCGGGCCACTGCTCCGGGCCACATCCTGGTGGCGCTTCCGGTCCGGCTGTACTTCGGGAGCGGCCTGCCACAGCCACGCCCTTCACTGGCTCGGGCGGGCTCCTACGGCCCCGGCAGGCCGCGTTCGGGTGGGGCTACATGCCTACATGCCCCAGATCCGGGCCATGAAGAAGCCCGCGACCATGAGCGTCCCCACCACGATCAGGAAGACGAAAACGCCCGGGTGCTCCCAGAGACCTCCGTCCGCGCGCTCGCGGTGAGCGGATGCTGTCGAACCTTCCGCCGGCGGCGTCTCGCCGGGCGGCACTCTGGATGTTGACATGTGATCCTCCAAGAATGCTTGATCTCCCTGGCCACAGGTCGCAGTCCGCACGTCGATACCGTGTAGTGGGGCGGGCAGGAGTCTGAGCCGTACCTTCAGCCCCCGAACCCAGCCCGGTGAACCCGGAAGCGCCGGTCTGTGGGCGGCCACACGTCCGGGGCGCGCTGCCGATGTCCGCGGCGGACAGGGTGGGGCGGTGTGGGAGGGCCCCGAGAAGACCAATCGTCCCCGCACACGAGACGTCGGCAAAGTCGCATCGTTTCTGCAGCGATACGCAGCGAAATCGACCTCCATGGGCATCTCAGGACCAGACCCGGCCGGGCAAATGCAGGGGCGCCTGATCCGCCGACACGCACGGCCGTGGCTCCGGGGGCCTCATTTCAGGGTAGGGACCTTCCATGAAGCCGATCCGTGAGCACCAGGCAAAGGCCGCAGAGCGGGAGCGGCTGCTGCGGTACGGCGCTGTTGCCGCCGCCGTGGCCACGACAGCGGTCGTGGGCTCGTTGCCCGTCGATCCGGCAGGCTCCTGGTACCGGCGCCTGCGCAAGCCGGTCTGGCAGCCGCCGTCGTGGTTGTTCGGTGTGGTGTGGCCGCCGCTGTACGCCTCCCTCACCCTGGCCGGCGGGCATGCGTTCGGCCGGGCCCGGGGCATGGAGCGGAAGGGGCTGGCCCTTGGCCTCGGGGCGAACCTGTTCCTGAACGCCGCTTGGCCCTGGCTGTTCTTCGCCTGCCGCAGCCCGCGGGCCGGGCTGGCCGGCACACTGCTGTTGGACGCCAGCAACGCGGAGCTCATCCGGCGGATGGCCCGCTTCGACGCGGTCGCGGCCCGCACGCTGCTGCCCTATGCGGCCTGGTGCACCTTCGCCACCGCGCTGAACACCTCGATCGCGCGGCGGAACAACGACTGAGGGTTCAGGCCGGGTGCCCACGGTGGCAGGCCGACCCCCGCCGACCCTGACGAGCCAGTCGCGCTCGGCCTCGTACCGCGTGCCCTTGCGTGCGGATCGGTCTCCGGCGTACGCACCCGGCGGGGTGCGTGATCCCGCTCCGGCCGCATACCCGCCATCCCTGCACGAACTGCTTGAAAGCACACTGGCATCCGCCCGGGCCCATCCCGACCTGCACATACGTCGCTGGGCTGCCGCAGCAGACCACGACGCAGTCTGAGGCGCCCTTGTGGACCGCGACTCGATCTGTTCGACCGTCAGCGATTGATCACACCGTCGCGACAGCGAGCATCGACGCCAACCGTCACGCCATGTGCGGTTGCAGTACTAGGCCGACCGGCCCCGCTGCCGCAGCAGCGTCCGCAGGTTATCGCGGGCCTCGTCCAGCCCGGCGTCGGCGGCCCTGCGGAACCATTCCTCCGCCTGTGGGAGGTCCCCCGTGTGCCACGCCTGAACCCCCAGGGCGTTCATCGTGACGGGATGCCCGCCCTCCGCCGCCTGGCGCCGCCACAGTCCCGCCTGCATGGTGTCCCCGCGGAGGGTCAGCAGCCGGGCCAGCCGGAGCATGCCGTCGGTGTGCCCGGCGTCGGCGGCCAGCCGGTACCAGTGCGCCGCGTCCCCGAGCTCGCCGATCCGCTCCAGCCGGGTGCCCTCCTTGACCATCGCGGCCGGGTCCACGATGTCCGTGTACGCCCGGTTCCTGGCCAGCGCCAGCCTGCCGACGGTACGGGTGTTGCGCTGCTCGGGGCGCGGATGCCCCTTGGCGGGCAGCGCCCGCGCCAGGTGCTCGTGGATGCCCAGCAGCGTGAGAAACTCCGCGGCGTCCTCCGACCCGCGGTGCAGCAGGTCGAGCAGCTCACCCGTGTATGCCGTGTACCGCGCAGCCGACGGGGCGTGGGACGGCCGGTTCGCGGGCGAGGAGGCGAGGGTGCACGTCCCGGACACCTCCAGCTGGCCGGAGACCACCGAGGTGTCCGCGGCCATCAGGTCGATGGCCTGCCCGGAGAAGCAACAGTCCAGGACGAGGACCCGGCTGGCGGCCCGGGCGGTCGCCAGGGTACGGCGTACCAGCCCGAACGGCACCCCGGTCCAGGCGATCAGTGACGGATCGCTGGAGGTTCCGGGCAGCGAGAGGTACAACTCCCCGTCCGGGCCCACCAGTCCGTGTCCGGCGTAGTAGACCAGCAGGAGGTCCTCCGCCTCCGCGGCAGCCGCCACCAGGTGGGCTCCGACGGCGGGGAGGCTCTCCTCGTCGGGCCTGGGCAGGCAGTGCGCGCCCGACAGGGCCGTCCCCCACGGGCTGCGCAGCACGTTCGCCAGGTCCTCGACGTTGTTGCGTACGGCGGGCAGATCGGGCAGACCGGGATCGGTGTACCTGCTGGACCCCAGCAGCAGCGCCCGGGATCTGAGCGGGTCGGGCAGGGGCATTCACCGCTCCAGGGCTCGGCGCACCACGGCTTCCACGTCCATCTCCGGCACGTCCCGCACGGTGATCCGTACGCTCCGCCCGTCGGGGCCGGTGACCTCGATCTCGGCGGACGGGCGGCGGTGCCTGATCCACACCGACAGCGAGGCGGCCAGCGCCGTCCCTGCTCCGCCCGCGCCGAGGGCCACCACGAGTACGTCGGCCAGCGCGCCCATCTCGCCGGCGCGCGGCGGTGGCCGCTCGATCGCCGCCCGGCCGCGGAACTCGTCCTCCCGCGACAGCCAGCCGGCCAGATCGGCCAGCTCCGCGGCCGCCCCGTCGCCGGTCAGCCGGACCCATGCCCGCACCGCGTCCTCCTCTTTTTCGCCGCTCAACCCAGACCCCTCGCTTTCTGTACGGCCCTCAGGTCGATCAGTGCGGTAGGGCTGCCGGCGTCGACCGCCAGCCGGCACCACCGTTCCGCATCGGCCTGGTGTCCCATCTCGGCCAGCACCAGCCCGAGCAGGGCCATGGCGTTGTGGCTGCCGGCGGTGGCGGATCTGAGCAGCCACAACTCGGCCCCCTCCAGATCCCCGCGGTCCTGGTGCAGCCGCCCCATGTGAAACATGCCGAACTCGTGCCCCGCCTCGGCGGCCCGCAGGTACCACCGCTCCGCCTCCGCGAGGTCCCCGGTCTCCTCGGCCCGCGCCCCCACCTGGAGCATGGCCAGGGCGTCCCCGCCGTCACCCGCCTTGCGGAACCACTTGTCGGCCTCCGCATCGCCGCCGCGCTTCTGCAGGACGACGGCCAGCCTCATCGTGGCGTGCTGGACCCCGGCGTCGGCACCCTGGCGGTACCACCGCTCGGCCTCGGTGAGTTCGCCGCGTTCCTCCAGAAGCCCGCCCAGGGCGCCCATCGCCAGCGGCATCCCGGCCTCTGCCGCCCGCCGGAACCAGCTCTCGGCCTCGCCCGCCCGGCCCGCTTCGTCGAGCAGCATGCCCAGCAGGGCCATCGAGCGCAGGTGCCCGCTCTCCGCCGCCTTGCGGTACCACTCCTCGGCCTCGGCCGTCCTGCCGAGCTGCTCCAGCATCATGCCCAGGTCGAAGGCCGCCGGGACGTGCCCGACCGTGGCGGCCCACCGGAGCATCGCCTCGGCCTCGGCGTGTTGCCCGCGCTGTCGTACGAGGCTCGCGGTGTGGGTGACCACCTCGGCCATGACGCCGAAGGCCTCCTCCGCGGACACGCCCTCGGCCTCCGCCTCCGGCACGATCGTCGAGGCCTTCCGCAGCAACGACTCCGCCTCGGCCGGGTCGTTGCGCTGCTGCGCCAGACGCGCGAGCTCCCGTAACACCTGGACTCGGATGAGGGCGCTGCCCTGTGCCTCGGCCGCCCTGCGGTACAACTGCTGGGCCCCGGCGATGTCGTTGCGCCGCTCCAGCAGGTTCCCGGCCTTCCACATGCCGAAGACACTCCCGGCCTGCGCCGCCTTCTCGTACCACTCCAGCGCCCCGGCGAGGTCGCCGCGTTCCTGTAAGATCCCTCCGAGGGCCCCCATGGCGAAGGCGTGCCCGGCCGCCGCAGCGGCCCGGGTCCACTTCTCGGCCCCGGCGCTCTCCCCGCGGTCCTTCAGCAGCCCGGCCAGCCGGATCATGCCGTCGGCGTGCCCCGCCTCGGCGGCCCGCCCGTACCACTGCTCGGCCCCGCGCAGATCACCCCGCTGCTCCAGCACCCACCCCAAGGGCACCATCCCCCTCGGGTCGCCGCGTTCAGCGGCCTTGCGAAACCTCCGCTCCGCCTCGTCCATGGGCCCCCTTCCCTCGTCGGCAGAGGCAGCTTGCCCGGGTCCGGGCATGATCACACAGGGAGTTCGGCGTCTCACCGGACGCTGCTGCCGGCCGCCCCGGTGGCGGCGCCGAACAGGACCGGGCCCAGGTCCGGCACGCTCGGCCCGCCCATCAGGACGCCCAGCGGGACGTCCAGCACCGGCTGGTGCGTCACGCCCAGCACCACCTGCGCCCACGCGCGATCGTGGTCGCCCTGGCGCCTGCTCGGCCGCCCGCGGACCGCGGCCGGTGGCGCCGTGTCCGCCTCCCCTTGCCGGTTGGAGATGTCCCCGTCCTCGGAGCAGTCGGCACGGCTCGGCCCTCGGCCTCCAGCGGCAGCTGGAGGCCGAGGGCCGAGGGCCGGGGGGCCGTCAGCAGTGGCCCACGCTGGTCTGGCCGGCTACCAGTGACGAGTGGACGTAGCCGGTCCCCGCGTAGCTGGAGACGCGGAACCAGCGGTTGGAGGCGTAGTTCGAGCTCGGCGGGTACACCCACTGGCTGTCGGTCCAGCACAGCATCGTGACGCCGGTCCCGTTGGAGAGGTAGCCGAGCGAACCGCAACCGGTGTTGGCGCAGGTGCGCTCGTTCGCCCCGCCGCTGTTGGACGAGATGTAACTGCCGGCCGCGTCGGCGCCGCCGGCGCCGAAGAGCAGACCGGTCAGGGCGACGGCGGCCGCGGCGGCGGCCAGTCCGGCCCGGGACCGCAGAGTGGTGGTCGTCATGCGCATCGTCGTTCTCCTCGGGAGACTCGCGGTGGTGTGCGGCGCCCCGGCCGATCCGGCGGCGCTCCACCAGAGAGCCATCCCGACCGCGGCCGGGGGAAGGAGGAAACCGCAGGTCGACCAGGCCCGTACGGCGGTCCGTACAACTCCGTACAGCGCGGCCGGGTCGCGCGGGCCCACCGGACCGGCCCGCTCACCGGCACGGCGGCGCGTACGGCAGTCCGGGGACGAGCTGGGCCCATTCCTGTGCGGTGATGACCGTCCCCGCGCGCTCGCACAGCCTCCGGGCGATCTCCTCCTCGTCGCGGGACCACACCAGGGCGGCCGGGCCCGCACCGCCGGCCGCGAGGGAGCGGCCGTCCGGGCTGTAGGCGACGGCGTACGCCTTCCCTCCGAGGCCGCTCAGCACGGTGCGGGGCCGCGGCCGCCGCGGATCACCGGTGTCCCACAGCCAGACGGTGCCGTCCGTACTGGCGGCGGCGAGCGTGCCGCCCTCCGGACTGAACGACAGGGCGTACACGTAACCACTGGGCCCCGTCAGCCTCGGCCCGGCTGTCCGCGCCCGGTCTCCGCTCACGTCCCACAGCCACACGTCCCGGTCCGCGGTTCCGGCCGCCAGGATCCGGCTGTCGGGGCTGAACGCGACGGACATGACGTAGCTGCCCGGCCCGCGCAGGGTGGACTCCAGCACCGGCCGGCCGCCGCCCTCCGGCAGCCGCCACAGCAGTACCTGCTTGTCGACCGTGCCGGCGGCGAGCCACCGCCCGTCCTGACTGAACGCCACCGAATAGACGTAGTTCGTCGGCTCCGACAGTTCCGCCGAGAGCTCCGGGTGCGCCGGATCCCCCGTGTTCCAGACGCGTACGGTCCGCCCCTCGCTGCCCACGGCCAGGATTCGGCCCGTCCGGTCGAAGGCCGCGGACTGGATGGTTCCGGCGCCGCCGGTCAGGGGCTCTCCGTAGGGCACGGCCCGGTCGGGGCGGGAGATGTCCCACAGCCACAGCTTGCCCTCCCGGCCGCCCACCGCGAGGGTGCGGCCGTCCGGGGTGAAGGAGACCGTCGCGGAGTACCCCGTGGGATTCGTCAGCGGCGGCCCCACGGGGCGCGGGGTCCGGGGATCGGTGACGTCCCACAGCTGTACGTCACGCGCCGCGACGGCGAGCAGCTTCCCGCCCGGCGCGTATCCGATCGCGTTGACCGTGCCCTGGAAGCCGCGCAGCGGGCGGGGAGGCAGCTGCCACAGGCGCACGGTCCCGTCCGCGGCACCCGTCACCAGCTGCTGCCCGCCGGGATGGAACGAGAGCGAGGTGACCGGTCCCGGGTGCGGGAACACTCCGGCGAGGACGCGCGTCCGCGCGTCGTACAGGCGCACCTGGTTGTCCGCGCTGCCGGTCGCCAGCCACTGCCCGTCGGGGCTGTGGGCGACCGCGTTGACATAGCTGGCCGGTCCGTCGGGCGCGGCCGGGCCCCCGCCGATCACCGCGGGGGCGTCGGGGCCCGCGCCCGGGGCGGGTACGTCCCACACCCGGGTGGACCGGTCCTGGCTCCCGGCGGCGAGCCGTGCGCCGTCGGCGGTGAAGGCCAGGGCGAACACCGGGCCGGCCGCCCCGGTCAGCGGTTGCCCGTACGCGTTCGGGTGGCCGGGTTCTGCGAGGTCCCACAGGCGTACGGAGCCGTCCGCGCCGCCTGCGGCCAGCAGGACCGGGCCGGGGCCGGGCCGGAACGCCACCGTGTGCACCGCCCCGGTGAACCCGGTGAGCCGCAGACCGGTTGCGGCCGACGGGGCGGAGCCCCCGTCCGTGGGCGCGGCCGTCACCGCCGGGTCCGGCATCAGGTACCACAGGTACACCCCACCGTCGCCGCCCGCCGCGGCCAGCGTCTTGCCGTCCGGCGCGAAGGCCACCCCGTACACGGCCGAATCCGGCCCCTTGAACGACCGGGGCGCGGCCGTCGGCGGACCGGTGCCCGACGGCTCCCACACCCGTACGGTCCCGTCCCCCGACCCGGCCGCGATCCGCCGGCCGTCCGGACTGAAGGCGAGCGCGTACACGGTGTCGGGGAACGTCACCGGCGCCACTCCCAGCGGTCGCGGCCGCTGAGGATCGCGCAGGTCCCACAGCGCGACCTGGTGGTCCAGGCCGCCCGCGGCGAGGGTATGCCCGTCCGGGCTGAGGGCCACCGCCTGTACGACGCCACGGAACGCGAGGATCCGGGTCACGGCAGGCAGCGCCGAGGCGTCCATCAGCGCTTCCCGGGCCTCTGCCGTGGGAGCCGTACGGTAGGCCACCAGACCGAGTTGCGCGGAGAGGGCGAGGTCGCTGCCCCGCAGCCGTTCCGCGCGCGCCGCCACCAGCCGGGACAGGGCGACGGCCTGCTGTCTCTCCGCGTCACGGCGCTGGACCACGGCGACACCGGTGAGCAGGCCCGAGAGGACGACCAGCAGCGAGAGCAGGACGAGGAGCCGGCGCAACCGCCGGGCGCCGCGCCGCTCACGTCGGACGCGGCCGTCCTCCGCCAGCCTGCTCGCATCGAGGAATTCGCTGTCCCCCGCGTCGAGTTCCGGGGCGTGGCCGCTGTCCAGGGCCCAACCGGATGCCACGGCCAGGCGGGTGCCCCGGTAGAGCAGTGAGGGGTCACGGCCGTGCGCGAGCCAGCGGTCGGCGTCACGCGTGAGGTCCTGCCGGACGATCTGTCCGGCCCGGTCGGCGTCGATCCAGCCGCGCAGCCTCGGCCAGGCGGTGAGCAGTGCCTCGTGGGAGATCCTGGCGCCGTCGCCGTCGAGCGTGACCAGGCGGCGGTCCACGAAGCGCTCCAGCACCGAGTACACCTCGCCGGCCCGGTCCAGGCGTCCTGTGGGCGGGGGCAGCGGCAGCAGCCTGCGCGCGTCGGGCACGCCGTCCCCCACCGCCACCATCCGCAGGAACAGCCGCCGCGCGAGTACGCACTCGGCCTCCGACAGTCCCGCGTAGACCTCCTCCGCCGTCTCGGAGACGGCCGCGGACATCCCGCCTCCCGCCCGGTAGTCCGCGATGGTCAGGGCGGTGCCGCGCCCGCGCTCCCAGGTAGAGAGCAGCGCGTGCGACAGCAGGGGCAGGGCCCCGGGGCCGGACTCCCTCAGGTCGGCGAGGAGTACGTCGACGAACCCTTCGTCCAGGACGAGACCGGCCTTGGCGGCAGGGCCGCCGACCACGGCGCGGATCTCGTCCTCGCTGAGCGCGCCCACGACGGTCTGGCCCTTCTGCAGGGCTGTCGAGAGGGGACGCTGGTCGAGCGCCTGACCGTAGAAGTCCGCGCGCAGGCAGCCCGTGACGCGCACGTCGAGGGAGGGGAGGTCCGCGAGGCACCGCAGGAACCGCTCCCGTTCGGCGGGGTCGGGGCATGCGGTGAACACCTCCTCCAGCTGATCGACCGCCACGACGACGCGTACGCTCTCCCGCCGGGCCAACTCTTTGATGTGTTCCGCGAGTTCGACGGCATCGTCCGCCTCGTCCGCCCACGGCGCCCCGTGCACGGCGTTCCACTGCGTGGACAGGGCGGACCTCAGGCCGCCCATCGGGTCGCGGCCGGGTGTGAGCCGCAACGGCAGGAAGCCGTGCTCACCCCGGAGAACGGGCAGCACCCCTGCCCGCAGAAGGGAGGATTTCCCGGAACCGGAGGCTCCGACGAGCAGTTGGGGTACGTCGGCGCCCTCGGAGAGGATCCGGTCCACGACGACCGCCCGCAGGCGCTCCCGGCCGAAGAACCAGTCGGCGTGGCGTTCCTCGAAGCCCGCGAGTCCCCGGTAGGGCGACGCGCCTCCCGCGACGCGCAGAAGCCGGGACCGTCGCAGCTCGGCGAGCCGTTCCAGCCAGCGCTCGATCTCGGCCGCGTCGGTCACCCCGCAGACGTGCAGCACCCGGCGGAACAGGGGCAGGGACCCCATCGACGGCAGGTTCTGGCCGGCGAACCAGCCACCGATGGTGCTGTGGGCGCCCGGCGCGTCGACGCGTGCGGCGACGGCCCGGACGGTCAGGTCGGCCTTCTCCCGCAGACGCGTCAGGTCGGCCGCGAACTCCGCTCGCGATAAAGGGGGTGGGGAGAGGAAAGGGGTGGGGTCCATGGGGCCTCCGTGGTCCGATTCCGCTACGGCGGTGATGCGGTGGACCACCCTTCCCGCGCCCATCCGGCCGCGTGGCCGGAACACCTGGAAGCGGTCCCTTTCTACGCCGCCCCACCAGCACTTTCCGGCCACTCACCACCGTCTCCACCCCCTCAGGCGCCCCGCCACTTCCCGACGCCGTCCGCCGCTCCTGAGGCTCCCGGGCTCCTGGCTCCGCGAGCGAGCGGGCCCGCTCCGGGGCACCGTCAGCCGGTGCAGCGGCGACCCGCGATGGCGCCCTCGCGGCCGTCGTGGCCACCGGCCTACCGGTTGCCCGGGGGGGCGCTGGTCGCAGCGGCCTCCCTGCGCCGGCGGGGTCGGACCGGGCCGGGGCCGTCAGTACGGTGATCGCGCAGGGAGGCGCGGGATCATGGCCGGAACGGTTCGGACTCGGGCCGCTTGGCGATTCGGTCGCCGACCGCCAGCGACTTCCACAGTCGGCGGCTGATCCGGACCTTCATCGATCGTCCATCGGCGAGGCGTACGTCGACGAAGTGGTACATGTTCGAGCCATCGAGCATGCCTCGCGACCTGGCGGAGACGACGCCCTCCCAGGCGTCATCAGGTCCATCTTTGTCTGCTTTCGTCATGCTCTGGAGTCTACGGAGCCGGGCAGGCGCTCCGGCAGGGCCGTCCATCCCGTCCGGGACCGTACGAATGTCATGCCCGGCTCCTGGCGACCTCCCCCGGGTGCGGCCCGCCCGGCACGGTGCTCCGCGATCGCCCGGTCCGGCGGACCGTCGGGGGTGCCCGGCCGGTGAAACGGATCGTGGACTGCGACACGGGGGAAGTCATGCCGAACCCGAAGGCCGGAGGCTCCGTTGCGGAGCCACGAAAGGTAACTGTGATAGTCGACCTGCGGCCCGGGTTGGGTTGCTGCCAGGCTGGCGTTGGCGTTCCGGCATGACCCGAAACGGTAACTGGCGGCTCGTCAGAGCTTGCCGTGCCCCCGAGATGTCTGCCGGACGTCGACGTCGGCCTGGCCCACCCCGTTGGCTTGATCAGCAGCTTGTCCGCCATCTCGACGTGACTCATCACAGTTCTGCCACGCGGTGACTCCACCCAGGCCGGCGTCGACCACGGTCGTCCAGCCCTTGAAGGAGAACTGTGATAGTCGACCTGCGGCCCGGGTTGGGTTGCTGCCAGGCTGGCGTTGGCGTTCCGGCATGACCCGAAACGGTAACTGGCGGCTCATCAGAGCTTGCCGTGCCCCCGAGATGTCTGCCGGACGTCGACGTCGGCCTGGCCCACCCCGTTGGCTTGATCAGCAGCTTGTCCGCCATCTCGACGTGACTCATCACAGTTCTGCCACGCGGTGACTCCACCCAGGCCGGCGTCGACCACGGTCGTCCAGCCCTTGAAGGAGAACAACCGCGTGACCATGCTCGCAGAACAGGTCGACGGCGTCATCGGCGTCGACACGCACCGAGACACTCTTGCCGCGGCGGCCGTCAGCCCTATCGGCGCCGTCCTGGCCAGCACCGATTCGCCGGCCAACGCCCGTGGATACCAGTTGCTGCTGGACTTCGCCCGCCAGCAGGTTCCCGGCCGTCGCTGTTGGGCGCTGGAGGGGACAGGCTCATACGGCGCCGGGCTTACGGCTTTCCTTGACGCGAGCGGCGAAAGTGTCGTCGAGGTGTGTCGGCCCAAGCGTCCGGCCATCCGAGGCGGACGCAAGACCGACATGCTCGATGCCGTCCGCGCTGCCAGGGAGGCCCTGGCGACCGAACACCTCATCCATCCACGACGCCGCGGTGAACGTGAGGCACTTCGTGTCCTCCTGACCACGCGGCAGAGCGCGGTCCTGGCTTCCACGGCTGCGATCAACCTGCTCAAAGCGCTGATCGTCTCGGCGCCCGACGAGGTCCGTGTCGAACTGCGAGGCATGAAGAGCAAGGACCAGATCGCTCACTGCGCAGGGTTACGAGACCGGCCTGCCCAGGACATCGAACACCGCATGACCGTTCGTGCCTTGCGAAGCGCCGCTCAGCGGATCGAAGCCCTACGTGCTGAGGCGAAGGAGCTCGAACTGGAAATCCTCGCTCTCGTTCGCACCATCGCTCCCGAGCTCCTGGCCCTGCAGGGGATCGGTCCCATCAGCGCCGCTCAGATCTTGATCAGCTGGTCACACCCCGGCCGCTTCCGGTCCGAGGCAGCGTTCGCGGCCTTCGCCGGGGTCGCTCCAATCCCCGCGTCGTCAGGGCTGACCAACCGGCACCGGATCAACCGCAGCGGCGACCGGCAGCTCAACCGGGCACTCCATACGATCACCTTGATCCGTATCCGCCTCGACCCCATCACCCGTGCCTACGTGGCCCGGCGAATCAGCGAGGGAAAGACAGCGAGGGACGCCCAACGCTGCCTCAAGCGCGCAATCTGCCGACAGCTCTTCAAGCTCCTCGAACGAGGAGACCAGCCCACGCCTCCAGCCCCCGCCGAAGATCTTCCCCAGGCAGCTTGACTTGATATAGCAGCCTCGGGGCTCCTGATCAGGCGCCGTTGATGCGGTCGAGGAGCACCCGGGCCTGTTTGGTGCGTATGTGGTCCGGGCCGAACGCCTCCAGGCAGGCGCTGTGGCCGGCCGCGGCCCAGCCCGAGGAGGGCAGTGGCCTCGGCCAGTTCGATGGCCCCGGTCACCGGGGTGCGCTTGTCCCAGATTTCGAAGGGGCGGCCCAGTACGGCAACGCCCTTCGCCTCGGATTCGTTGTGCCGGCCGAGCATGTTCATCGCAGAGGCGCGGTACAAGATGCCCAGAGCATACGAACGCCGCGCACGCCAGTTCGGAAACGGAGGAAATTGCCGATCCGCGTCTTGGCCCCGCCCCGGGTGCCTCCCGGGCGCGCAAGGAACGGCACAGCACGGAACGGCACAGCACGGAACTGCGCAGCAGGCTTGCGGAGACGAGCGTCGCGCCGAACTGCGGAAGTTCAAGCGGCCGGCGCGGACGGCGGTCCGGCTGCCGCCTTCGCCCGGTTCCGGTGCCGACCGTACGGCCTCGTCTCGAATCGGCCAGTGCTGAGCGGTTTCGGCCGTTCATGGCGGATGGGGTGTTCTCAGTGTGTTTGGCGGGATAGTGCTGGGGACGGCGGGGACCGCGCCCCGTGGGGGGAGCGCCCGTGGAGCCGACAGGGGGATGTGGCGATGGCCAACCTGCACTACGAGATACTCACCGATCCCGCACAGCTTCAGGTATCCGGCACGGGCAAGGACGAGGAGTCGCCCGGAACGGTGCACATCGTCGTATCCAATCCGAACGCGTGGTTCGTGACCCTCTACGATCTCGCCGTGACAGTGCCGTACGGCACCGGCCGGGACCATCTGACCGTCGACCCCGACCGGATCAGGGCCCGGGTCAGTCGCAGCACGCTGAGCCCCACGGTCGACCTCGCGGACTCCTGGGACGTCACGACCGGGACCTACCGGCTGGAGTCGCCCTCGGGCGCGCGCCTGCGGAGGGGCGAGGTCATCGTCATCGAGCTGACCGGCTTCCCCGTCTCCTCGGAGGAGGGGCTGGTCCTGCTGTCCGTGGCGGAGGAGTCCCAGGGCCGGGGTGCCAGGAACGAACACCTCGTCACGCTCAGCCTGCTGAAGCGGGCTCCCAAGATCCCCCGCAACTTCCGTGCGGACAAGACCCTGCTGGGCTCTACGGAACGGGTCACCCTGCGGTGGGACGGACCCGACAGCCTGGCCTACAGGATCCAGGGTCCCGACGGGCTGGCCCAGACCGTCCCGCAGCGTTCCGGACCGGACTGGAGCTGGTCGCCGAAGCCGGGTGAGGAGCCCAGGCGGGACGCCACCTACGTCCTGATCGCCACCCCCCAGAGCGAGCACCAGCCGGGGTACTACCTCACCACCACGGTGCACCTGCGCAACCCCGGGTTCGAGAGCGTCACGGCGACGAACGGGCTGTCCGCTCCGTGGGTGAAGGGCATCGACCACGAGGGCCGGATCGAGTTCACCGACCTGGGCGCGAAGCTCCTGGACAAGCAGCAGAAGTACGGCACGCTCGCCGCGCAGGCCGCCACCGTGGAAACCGTCACCGCCACGACCGGCGTCACGACCCCCTGGGTCGAGGGCACCGAACACGAAGGCCGCATCGAATTCACCGAGCACGGCGCCCGGATCCTCGACGACCGGCAGGCGCCGGGCAGCGTCACCGCCGCGGCGCTGGACGCGGAAACCGTGAGCGCGGCGCTGGTGCGGGGGCGTGACGGCGGAGCGGGATGGGTCCGGTTCCCCGCCGACGGGATCGCGGTCGGCCACGGCGCGGGCGGTGACCTGGGTGTCGTCACGGCGGACCGGGTCCGGGTGAGCGGCATCAACACCACCTGGGTGGGTGACATCGATGGTGGCAAGGGGTGGATCGAGTTCCCGCAGTCGGGGGTGAACATCCGCAAGGACGGGACGCAGGAATGGGGCACCGTCGCCGCCGACAAGGCGGATCTGACCGGTATCAACACCTCGTGGGTGCAGGGCCGGACGACCGGGGACGGGTGGATCGAATTCCCGGCCAACGGGCTGAACGTGTTCCAGGGAGCCGGTGACAGGCAGTGGGGCACCGTCGCGGCCGGTACGGCGGACCTCAATGACGTCGTCACCCACCGGGCCCGGGTCAAGGAACGGCTCAGCCTGGAGGGCGGTCTGACCGTCGACAACGTGCTGGAGACGCAGGACGGCCCGCCTCGGCTGATCGTCCACGGCCGCCTCGACGCCCAGGGCGAGGTGCTGGCCGACCGCCAGGTCACCGTCGCCGGAAACCTCACCACCAAGGGGACACTCCGGGTCCACGGGGAGTCGCTCTTCCGGGGCAAGGTGAACGCCAACGGGCACCTTTCCGTCCGCAACGCGGACGCCTGGATCATGCACACGAACGACGGGCAGATCTCGGTCCAAGGAGACCTGCGAGTCCACGGAGCCTTCCGCTCCGACAGCTGACCGCTTCATCGTCGCGCTTGCTCCGCCGGCCCCGTGGGCCCGGCGGAGCGAGCGCACCTCCTCCGGAGCCGACATCGACCGCCCCGCGTGAGGCGCCCGCCTGCACGGCGCGGAGCCGGGGGTCACTCCCCGGGGGCCGACGGTGGGCCGGCGGCCTGGTTCTCCTCGGCGGCCGTGCGCAGTGCTGCGGTGACGGCGGCGGTGGTCGGGTTCGTGTTCCCGGTGTGACGGGTCGCGGCGAACAGCAGGCGTTGGATCGGGTGGTCCGCGATGGGACGCGTGCGGATTCCGGGGGTGGCCGGGTCGATGGCCGTACGGGGGACGAGCGCGGTGGCCAGGCCGGCTCGCGCGAGGGTGAGCTGGGCGGATATGTCGGCGGTGACGTAACGGGGTACGGGTGTGAAGCCGACCCGGTGGCAGCCGTGCAGGATGGCTTGTCCGCAGTCCGTGGTCGGGGGTGGTACCGCGAGATCGTGCGCAGCCAGCTCCCGCAGCGGGACGGGCCGGTCGTCGTCGCCCTGATCGGCGGCGGTGACGACGAGCAGCGGATCGTCGAGCAGGGGTGCGAGGTCGATGCCGCGCGGTGTCGCGTCCGGCAGGTGGTGGTAGCGCTGTCCCAGCACCACGTCGACGGTGCCGAGTGCGAGTTCGCGTAGCTGTGCCTGGTCGGTGATGAGGCAGGTGACGGTGAGCTGCGGGTGGTGTGAGCCGAGTTCGGTGAGTGCGGGGGCCACGATCCCGGTGACGGTGGACGGCAGCGCGGACAGCGTGGTGGCGGCGCCGACCGTGCCCTTGACCGCAGCGATGG
Source organism: Streptomyces sp. NBC_01276 (assembly GCF_041435355.1). GTDB lineage: Bacteria > Actinomycetota > Actinomycetes > Streptomycetales > Streptomycetaceae > Streptomyces. The sequence continues at coordinate 7,999,751 of NZ_CP108442.1, read as the reverse complement.
CGCTTTCGGCCTCTTCCATGGCAGCGAGGACGCGGTCGGCGTGTTCCAGGAGGACGCGGCCGGCCTCGGTCAGTGCGACGGTTCGCCCGTCGGGGCGCAGCAGGTCGACTCCCACGTCGTTCCTCAGAGCTGCCAGCTGCTGGGACACCGCACCGGCGGTCAGCGCCAGTGAGTGGGCGGCCGCGGTGATGGATCCGCGGGCGGCGACGGTCTTGAGCATGTACAGGCGTCGGACATCGAGCATGACTCGATAGATTAGCTAACGGGTTCCTTCAGGAAAACGCCTCTTGACCTGTCGAGTTGTGATGGGCGACCTTCAGGCCATGGAAATCGCTCAGTGCGTGGCCGCCGTGGCCCGCCCCATCCATGATTTCGGTGACGAGTTCATGTCCGACGAGGCGACCGCCGGGATCGGCCTGCGTGCCGGGTTCGCTCCGGGCCGCGGCTTCTACTGCCGAGGACGCTTCGGAGTACTCGGCGAGGCACCGGTCGCCGTGGTCCAGGCCGTGCAGGGCTTCCTCGGCCCCCGGCTGGTGACCGCGGGCTGGCTGGCGGGACGGCCCGTGATGCCGGCGGAAGAGGCCGCTGCCTGCTACGCACGGGCTGTCCGGGCGTGGGGGCGCGCGCACATCCCCGCGGATGCCGACGTGGAACACTTCAACCACCTGGCACAGCGGCTGATCGATGCCGCCGACGCCGACGCACTGCCCCTGTTCGCCGGCTGGCGCGCTCTGCCCTGTCCCGGTGACGACCCGGCCGGCGCGGCCATGCAGCGCATACACGTACTACGGGAACACCGGGGCGCCTGCCATCTGGCGGCGGTACGCCGGTGCGGGCTGAGCGCCCGGTCGGCCATGGTCATCGATCTCGGTGTCGAGCGGGCGGCGCACTACGGCTGGCGGGAACCGCAGCCCGTCGACGCGGACCAGATACCCCGACGGCATCGTGCCGAGCGGATCACCGACGAGATGCAGATGCCGCTCTACGCCGGTCTGACCGGCCCGCAGCGCACCGATTTCGCTCGGCTCGCAGGTGAACTGACCGCCCTGTGACGAGCCTGACGCTCGTCGGCCGTGAGCGCCGGCAGCGGGCCGCCGGGCCCACGATGGCCGCCGGGCCCTCGATGGGCACCGGGATGCCGCCGGACGACGCGGGTGAGAGGTGGCGCGGGACACGCCTGGAAAGAAGTTCGGCGCCGCTGTCGATCCGGCCGCGTCCCGTTCGACATCCTGGTGCAGGACGCATCGCCGTACGAGGAGGCGACAGGACCCGATGAGAGAACACATGGCTCAACTGCTGCGCGTGCAGAACTTCAGCATCTCGAGCGACGGCGTCGCCGCCGGCGAGGACCAGAGCCTGGAGCGGCCTTTCGGTCACGACGTCGATCCGGGGAAGCTCTTCGCCTGGGCAGGTGCCACGGCGAGCTGGCCCAACCGCACCGAGCCAGGGGGGAGCCGGGGTCTCGACGACTACTTCACCCGGGACTTCAGCCACAACATCGGCGCCGAGATCATGGGCCGCAACAAGTTCGGACCCCAGCGCGGCCCGTGGAGCGACCACGAGTGGCGCGGCTGGTGGGGTGACGAGCCGCCCTTCCACACGCCGGTTTTCGTCCTCACCCACCACGGGCGCCCGTCGTTCACCCTCTCCGACACCACGTTCCATTTCGTGGACGGCGACCCGGCCACCGTTCTCGCGCAGGCGCGGGAGGCCGCGCGGGGCAAGGACGTCCGGCTCGGCGGCGGCGTGACCACCATCCGGGAGTTCCTCGACGCCGACCTCGTGGACACCATGCATGTGGCCGTCTCACCGGTGAAACTCGGATCCGGGCTGCGCCTCTGGGGTTCGCCCGAGGAGTTGCTGGACCGGTTCCACATGGAGGTCGTGCCCAGCCCGAGCGGTGTGTCGCACCACCTCTTCTGGCGCAGGTGACGAGCGGGACGGCCCGGCGGCCCGCGCGCGGCCGGCGTTGAGCGTGAGCGTTCCCCCGCCCACTCACCGGACGGGGGACGCGGCGTTCTCCGGGAGCAGCCAAAAACGCCGTTTCTTGATCGAGAATTACATTCGAACGCAGGTGTTGTGACGGGTCCCCCCGTTCGCTACGATCGCAACCCTCGACGGCCGTGAATCTGCATATTCCAGGGGGCATTGTGGGTGCGTTGGCGTCGGCAAAACCCCCCGAGCGGAATTCTTGATGGGCGAGGCCGACGAGAAATTAAAGCACTCCGGCCCTTTATTATCCAAAGGCGTTTCCCCGTCCCCGTTCCGTAGACGGGATTTCACGCTCTTCTGGACGGCGGGCGCCGTCGACGGTCTCGGCACCTGCGCGTCCTCCCTCTTCCTTCCGCTGATCCTGCTCGGCGCCGGCCACCCCGCCGGACTCGCCGGACTCGTCGCCTCCGTGGCGCTGGTCAGCGGTCTGGTGGTCTCGCCGGTCGCGGGCGTCTACGCCGACCGCTGGCCCCGCAAGCGGATGATGTACCTGGCCGCCCTGGCCGCGGCGGCCGCCATGGGCTCGGTGTTCGTGACCGTGGCCCTCGGCCACGTCCTCCTCGTCCACGTACTCGCCGCCGCCGTCGTCGAGCAGGCGGCCGGCGCCACCTACGGGGCGGCGGCCTCCGGGACGATCCGGCGGCTGGTCCCGCCCGAGGGGTACGCCCGGGCGATCGGATACCTGCAAGCGCGCGACCAGGCCGTGCAGATCGTCGGGCCCACCCTGGGCGGCGTGCTGTTCCAACTGGCGCGGTGGGTCCCACTGCTCGCGGACGCGGTGTCCTTCCTGCTGGTGGCGGCGTTGAGCAAGGCGATCCGCACGGACCTGGTGCCCGCCCCGCCCGGTCGGACGGATCCGGCCCCGTCATTCGGCCGTGACCTCGTCGCGGGGCTGCGCTTCGTGTGCTCCGAGCCCTTCCTGCGCTTCGTGGTCGTGTGGACCGCCGGGATCAACGCCCTGCTCGGCGCCCTGTACTTCCACGCGGTGTTCGCCTCCCACGCCCGGGGCGCCAGCCCCTCCTCGATCGGTCTCGTCCTCACCCTGGCGGGGGTCGGCGGGCTGCTGGGCGCCCTCGCCGCGCCGTGGCTCGTACGACGGCTCCCGGCGGCGCGGATCGTGACGGGCGCGTCGTGGGTCATGGTGCCCACGGCGGCCGGGCTCGCGTTCGCGTCCCGGACCTGGGCCTACGGGCTGCTGCTCGGCGGGGTCTCGCTGATCGTGCCGTCCGTGGTGGTGGTGCTGCAGACCCGGGCGATGCTGGTCACCCCCGACCGGCTGCTGGCCCGGATGGGAACGGTACTGGGCACCGCCGGCCAGGCCGTCGCGGCGCTCGCGCCCGTGACGGCGGGCATCCTGGTGGCGGCGTACGGAGGACGCACGGTGGCACTGGGCTGCGCGGGCGCGTTCGCCGGGCTGGCGCTGTACGCGACCGCCAGGGCCGGGCTCGTGGCGGGAGGGGCCACGTGACGCCGGCCCCGCCGAAGGCGGCCCCGCGCGCCTACGGCGTCTACCGGCCGGTGCTGCCCGTGACCAGCCCCCGCCGGCCGGACCGGATGGTGTACACCGGGGACGCCGACGGCCGGTGCGAGATCTTCACGTGGGACCGCTCCACCGGCACCGGGCGGCAGGTGACGGACCGTCCGCACGGCACGCTGCTGTGCGCCATCGACGCGGACGAGGCCGTCTGGTGGTTCGACGAGGACCGCGGCGGCAGCGGCGGCTGGCGCACCCAGGCCTTCGACGGCGGCCCCGACCGCCCGGCGCTCGCCGGGGTCCCGTCCGGGCGCCCCGCCGGGCTGGCGCTGACGACGGGGGGCACGGTGGCCGTGGGCATCCGGGGACCCGGGGGACTCGGCGTCCACATCGGACGTCGCGGCGGCACCGCTACGGCCGTCCTGCACACCACGGAGTCCGGCACGCTGTGCGGCCTGGCCCCGGACGGCGGGCTGCTGGCGGTGTCCGGACCCGCCCACTCCGCCCGCGCCGTGACGCTGCTGCGCCCGGACGGGACCACCGTCGCGGTGCTCTCCGGCGCCCGGGAGCGCACCTGGGCGCTCGGCTTCGCGCCCGCGCCCGGGCCCGCCAGCACCTCCGACGCCCCGCCCGCGTCGTCGTCGGGCTCGGCGGTCTCGCGCACCCTGCTGCTGGTCATGCGGGAGCGGGCCGGCCGGTACCACCTGGGCACCTGGGCCCCCGGGCGCGGCGTGGAACTGCTGCCCTGGTGCTCGTTCGACACCGAGACGACCGCCCGCTGGTACCCCGGCACGGGCGGTGCGCGGATCCTGCTCCGGCAGGACCGGCACGGCCGCAGCCGGCTGTTCACCGCCGACCTGGAACGCCGGGCGCTGACTCCGGTGCCCACCCCGGAGGGCACCGTCCTGGACGCGTCGCCGGCCGCCGACGGCGACGTGCACTTCATCTGGACCGACGCGGTGAACGTGCCGCGCGCGATGTCCCTGTCGGGTGCGGCGCTGCCCGGGCAGAGCCGGTGGCGCCTCCCCCGGTTCGGGCGGCGGCAGGACCTGTGGACGCCGGGCCCCGACGGGCCGGTGCACACCTTCGTCACGACGCCCGCCGACCGTCCGGCCCCGTACCCGCTGGTCTTCCTCGTCCACGGCGGCCCGGCCGATCACGACCGCGACGCCTACGACCCCATGGTGCAGGCCCTCGTCGGCTCGGGCTACGCCGTGGCCCGCGTCAACTACCGGGGCTCGACCGGCTACGGGCCGCGCTGGCGCTCCGCCTACTCCGAGGGCGTCGGCCACACCCAGGTCGCCGACCTGGTACGGGCCCGCGCCGAGCTGCTGGACCGGGGCATCGGGCGCGCGGACGCCGTGGCCCTGTGCGGCACCTCCTGGGGCGGCTACCTCACGCTGCTGGCCCTGGGAACGCGGCCGGACCTGTGGCACGCCGGGGTCGCCGTCAAACCGCTCGCCGACTGCGCCACGGCCTTCCGGCACTCCACCCCCGCCCTCCGGGCGCTGGACACCGCGCTGTTCGGCGGCACCCCGGACGAGGTGCCCGAGGCCTACGCGCACGCCTCGCCGTCCTCGTACGCGGCCGCCATCCGCGCCCCGCTGCTGCTCGTCGCCGCGCGCCGGGACGCCAAGTGCCCGCCGCAGCAGGTGGAGGCGTACCTGGACGTGCTGCGTGCGGGCGGTGTGGCGCACGAGCTGATGTGGCTGGACTCGGGCCACGACGGCTACGACGGCGCCGACCACCTGGCCGTGATCCGGCGGTCCCTGAGATTTCTCGGCCGCGGGCTGCCCACGGCGCCCGTGCGGGCCGAGCCGTCCTCGCACCCGCAGGGGAGGTGAACAGCATGCAGAAGGACATCATCCACGGAGACCCGCTCGAGGGCGACGAGGAGAGCCGCAAGCCGGGCGTCGGCGTCGTCATCTACTTCCGCTCCTCGGAGGAGATGGAGGAAGAGGAGAAGTAGCACCAGGGGCCGGACGCGCACCCGTGCGCGGCCGGCCCCCACCGGACGCCCGGCCCCCGACCGACCCGGGCGCCCGGCCCGGCCCCCGCCCCCGTGCCCTGATCACATGAGAAGAGGCCAGCCGTGCGCGTACTCCTGGTGAACATGCCCTGGGCCCCGATCGACCTCCCGTCGCTGGCTCTCGGAATTCTCAAGCGCAGTGTCGACGAGCGCGTTCCGAACGGAACCGCGGACGTTCTGCACGCCAATCTCGAATATGTGGACTGGATCACCAAGAACACGGAATTCACCCTGGAGGACTATTCCTACTACTCGCTCGGATCCTATTTCCTGGGCTGCGGCGACTGGGTGTTCTCCTCCGCCCTTTACGACGATCCCGAGTGGCGTGTTCCCGAGTTCACCGAGGCGATGGGCAGCCGGGTGCGCGGGGCCCGTATGGACATGACGCGGGCGCTGCACGCCTCCGCACCCGACTTCGTCCGGTACATCGCCGAGCGCATCGTCGGGCTCGCCCCGGACCTGGTCGGTTTCACCTCGACGTTCCAGCAGAACACGGCCGCCCTGGCGGCCGCCAAGTACGTCAAGCGCCTCGCCCCGCACATCGCGACGGCCATGGGCGGGGCCAACTGCGACGGCAAGCAGGGCGAGGCCGTCCACCGCAACTTCCCCTTCGTCGACTACGTCCTGCGCGGCGAGGGCGAGGTGTCCTTCCCCGCACTGCTCAGCGCACTGGACGCCGGAGAGCCGCTGTCGGAGGTGCCGGGACTGTGCCGGCGCGGCGGTGACGGCACGTCCGTGGTGAACGCGATGAGCACCACACCGCTGCCGCCCGCGGCCATCCTGCCGCCCGACTACGGCGGGTACTTCGAGCGGCTCGCCTCCTCCCACGCACGGAACTGGGTCGAGCCCAAGCTGGTGGTCGAGGGTGCGCGGGGCTGCTGGTGGGGCGAGAAGCACCACTGCACCTTCTGCGGGCTGAACGGCTCGTTCATGCAGTTCCGCAGCAAGAGCCCGGACGTGTTCTACGACGAGGTCGTCGAACTGGCCCGCAGGCACCGGGTCCTGGACATGTACGTCGTCGACAACATCCTGGACATGGGGTACGTGAACACCGTGCTGCCGCGCATCATCGACAGCGGCTTCGACCTGCGCATGCACATCGAGATCAAGTCCAACATGCGGCACAAGCAGCTCCAGACCCTCGCCGACGCGGGCCTGATCTTCGTCCAGCCGGGCATCGAGAGCCTCAACAGCCGGGTGCTCACCCTGATGGACAAGGGCGTGACCGGCGGCCAGAACGTCCGGATGCTCCGCGACGCCGCCACCGTGGGCCTCTCCGTGGCCTGGAACTACCTGCACGGCTTCCCCGGCGAGGACGCCGCGGACTACGACGACGTGGTGGCCCAACTGGCCGCGCTGGAGCACCTCAACCCACCCGTGGGCCAGTCCTCCCGGATCGCGATCGAGCGGTTCAGCCCCTACTTCAACAACCCCGGGCTCGGGTTCTCCGAACTGCGCCCAGCCGAACCGTACCGGCTCACCTACGACCTCCCCGAGCCCGAGATGTTCGACCTGGCGTACGTCTTCGACGTGCCGCCGCGCGGGATCGGCGAGGAGGTCGTCCGACGGCTGGACGAGGGAATCGCGCACTGGAAGCGGAACTACGCCGGCAGCCGCCTCACCCACTGCGACCTGGAAGACCGGATCGTGCTGGTCAGCAGGCGCCGGGCCTTCGACTGGACGCACCTGGAACTGACGGTCCCGTTCGAGCTGGCCCTGTTCCGGCTGCTCGACCAGCCGCACACGGTGAAGGCGGCCGCCCGCAAACTGCACGGGGAGCACCAGGTGGGCGAGGACGCCCTGCGGGAGGTGCTGAAGCGGTGGCGGGCGCTCGGGGTGGTCTTCGAGGACAACGGGCAGTTCGTACAGATCGCGCCGCCCGCACTGAACGAGGAGTTCCTGCGGATCGACTTCATGCGGCACACCTCCGCCCGCGACACCGAACTCGCCGCGACGACCGCTTGACGACCGTCTGACGACCGCCACGCGACGCCGACAGAGGACGACAGAGGACGACGATGACTCCAGCACTCACCGGCACCCCACCCTTCACCGTGACGGCCGCGCGGGACTACGACCCCGAGGTGGCCGCGCTGCCCGGGATGTCCCTGGGACGTTACGAGATCGACCTCCCCGGCGGCGAGGCCGCCCGGCGGCTCTTCGCCGCCGGGGCCCGGCACGTCACGCTGCCCCGCCCGGTCGACGTGACCGACCCCGCCGACGCCGCCTGGTCCGTACGTGCCCTGAGCTTCGTCGGCGACCTGACCAGCCTGGCCATCGCCGTCGACTGGCAGCTCCACACCGGCCCGGACCCCGACGCCTGGCGCCACTACGGCCACCTCCACCCGCCGACCGCCGTACTGGGCACCCCCGACCCGGCCGCGACGGCCCTCGAATGGCGCAACACGTACTACATCTGCAAGTGCGTCTTCCGGCACGGCCCCGGGTTCATCCAGGTGCGCGACCGGCGCTACGGCGAGCTGCGCCGCTTCACCATCGACGAACCGGAGTACCACGAGGCCGTCGCGGCACTCACCGACGGCGCCCGCGCCGACGCGATCGCGGGGCCGGTGCTGGACGATCTGATGGCCGAGACCCTGGTCCTGCGTTTCGGGGACCACGTGTGGTGGGCCCCGTACCGCGTCCGCCGCTGGTCGGAGGCACCGATGGTGATTTGACGCCGGCCGCTGGTCAGGTCGAGGGCGCGCGGCCTCGCCGATCGGGCGGCGAGCCTGCGGCCGCGGCCCGACCGCATGGCACCCACGATCCGGCACGTCAGGGGATCCGGGCCTCGATGTGGGCGAGTTGGGCGGCGAGGATCTCTTCGAACGCGGCGCGGCGGTCTGCTCCGAGGGGGCGGATGTCGCGGGCGAAGTGGGCCAGGGCGGGGAAGCGTTCGGGGTCGGCGCCGAGCACCGCGACGCGGAACTGCTCCATGGCCTGTTCGTACTCAGTGGGGGTGATGGTGCTGATTCCGGCCTCGGAGGCGATCAGCGCGGCGAGGAGGATCACGATGCGGTGGTATCGCACCGGCACCTCCTCGTCGGGCAGGCCGGACGCGCGCAGAGCCTGCAGCAGCTCCTCCATGACCCATCGGGATCCGGTGCCGCCGGACGCATAGCGTCCCCACACCGCGGCAAGTTGGGGTTGCTCGCCGAAGGCCTCGCGCAGGCGCAGGGCCAGGGCGGTGATGCGCTGCTTCCAGTCGCCCTCGGGGCGGTAGCCGTCCATGGCGGACAGCAGGATCCGGTCGGCAACCGCGCGCAGCAGTTCGGTCTTGTTGCGGAAGTGCCGGTAGAGGCTGGAGGAGTCTGTCCCGAGCGCTGCGGCGAGCTTGCGCACGCTGAACGACTCGGCGTCGCCCGTGCGCAGCAGTTCCGCCGCCGTGTCCAGGATCTCCTCATTCGACCATCGCCTTCGGCCAGTCATCTCGCCCCTCTCCTCCGGACTCAGCCTAACCTGTGCACTTGATGATGCACGCACTGCGTGCATCATGAGGACAGTGCACCGTCCGGCCACAACGACACACCCGGCATCCGGCCGGGAGGGGAGAAGGACACATGAGTGGGACCACCACCGCGACACGGCCGCCGGAGCCGGGCTTCTCGACGATCACGGCCGAGGAACTGCGCGCCTACCGCGACGCGGAGAACCGCTGGCGGGCGTCCGGCACGGCTCGGGCCATGCTCGGTGAACCGGATCCGGGCGCCGAGATCGCCTGGCGGCAGCTGGCGCTGCCCGGCCGCGACCTCCCGGTCCGGGTGTACCGGCCGGTGTCGACAGGAGACGGCGAGGCCGACGCCCGAACCGGCATGCCACTCGTGGTCCATGTCCACGGAGGCGGCTTCGTGGGCACAGCGGCGCAGTGCGACTGGACCAACAGCCACCTCGCCGCGGGACTGCCCGCGCTCGTCGTCTCGGTCGAGCACCGCCTCCTCGCCCCCGGCAGCACGCTCTCGAACGCCGCTGACGACGGCTGGGAGGTACTCGAACACATGGTGCGGCACGCCGCGCAGTGGGGTGTCGACCCGGCGCGCGCGGCCGTCTTCGGTGAGAGCTGCGGCGCGCTGATCAGCGCTCTGACGGCCGTCCGCGCCAGGGAAGCCGGCCTTGCACTCAAGGCGCAGGTGCTGGTCAACCCCGTAGTCGACGTGACCGAGACGATGTTCGACCACCCCTCGATCGCCGAGTACGCGTACAGCCCGACCCGGGCCCTGCCGCAACTGGAGCTCATCCAGCGGCTCGCCGTCCCGCCGGGCAGCGACGCCGCCGCGGTCTCGCCGCTGTACACGGAAGACCTGAGCGGACTCGCCCCGGCACTCGTGGTGCTGCCCACCAAGGACGCTGTCGCCGATCACGGCCGCCGCTACGCCGAGCGGCTGCGCGCGGCCGGGACGCCTGTGCGGCTTTCCGAATACCCGGGCGCGAGGCACGCGTTCCTCACCCTGCCCGGCGTCGAACCACAGGCCGATGCCGCCCGGGCGGAGATCCTCCAGTTCCTCCGCGCGGCCCTGGCGAAGTGACGAGGGAACGATGCACCCCGCCACCCTTGGGCCCGACGGCCGAGCCGCCTCCCGGCCTGCCTGACCAGCCGAACCTCACCCGGCACCCAACGGCGACGAGCGAAGACAAAGGCAACGAGATGAACACCGCGCCACCGACAGAGCCACTGAACGCGACAGCGCTGCAAGACGAGTTCGCATCACTGGGCGTGCGGCCCGGGTCCGTACTGATGGTCCATTCGTCGCTGTCCGCCTTCGGGCACGTGGACGGAGGCGCCGACGCGGTGGTGCGGGCCCTGTGCGCGACGGTGGGCCGGAAGGGCACGATCGTCGTGCCCACCTATACCCGGCAGGTCGCCGACCCCTACCCGGACAGCCACGCCTTCGACGACCTGGGAACGGCCGAAGCACGCGCGGCCGTCCCGCTCTTCCACGACGCGCTGCCGACGGCGATGGGTGCGGTCCCCAGCGCAGTGCTGGGGCACCCGGACCGGGTCCGGAGCCGGCATCCCCAAGCATCCCTGGCGGCCCTTGGCGCGGACGCCCACACCATCTGTGCCGGGCAGCCACTCGGCTACGCCCTCGGGAGTGGTTCGCCCTTCGCCAAGATCCATCAGCTGGGAGGATCCATACTGCTGCTCGGAGTCGGGCACAACCGCAACTCGTTCCTGCACCACGCGGAATCCCTGGTGCCCACCCACCGGAAGAAGCTGCGCCGCTTCCCGTACCTGGTTGACGGTGAGCGGGTGTGGCTCGAGGCGCTGGATGTCGGCAACGACAACGACACCCACTTCCCGCTCATCGGCGCGGAGTTCGCAGCCCTGGGGCTGTCCCGCAGTCGCGTGATCGGATCGGCCCTCTGCCAATTGGTGCCCGCCGTCGCCTTCGTCGACTACGCCCGGAAGCGCCTGTCTCAACTGCTGCACCGGAGTGGCCATCGCCGCCCCTCCGTGGCCGACATCTGACGAGCACCCGCCCGATCCGCTAGGTGGTCCGGAGGAGTGGACGCCCCTCGTTGGTCGGCGTCTGACACCGACTCCACCCAGGGCCCGGGCCGGCGAGGTTTCCCCGCCGAGCAGGCCGGGACGCTCCACCTGGCCCGACCGCCGCCTACGCCGCCGATCGGTGGGCAGCCGGGGCCGCGACGAGGGGCCGGCAACGCGCCTCTCCCACCTCCCCGGCCCGACAGGCCGCACCGCACACCGGCGTCAAGGGGGGTCAGGGGCACCGTAAACCGTCTCAGCCGCCCTGGCCGGCGCTGCCGATCGGGCCGACCTTGACCGCGGAACCGGAGCCCTCGGTGACGGGCAGCGTGGCGGCGCCCGGCCAGGCGAGGGTGACCGACTGCCTCTCCCCCGGCGGGGTCACCACCATGCCGGTGACGCGGACACCGGAACCACCCGAGGTGTTGAGCGGGTAGGTGACCCCGAAGGACACCGACGCCGCCTTCTTGAGGGTGCTCGGCTCGGCCTTCTCGCCCGTGCGCTGCGCCGACAACGAACCCGAGGCGGTCTTCAAGTCGACACCCGCGTACCCGGGCAGGGTGCAGTCCCGGTTTCCGTGGTTCTTCAACGTCACCGCGACCGTGCCCTCGGTGTCCCCGCCGATGGTGCTGTCCATGGCAGTGATCGTCAGCTCGTCCGTCTTGCACGTACCGGACTTGCCGCTGTCGGCCGAACCCGTTCCGCCGGCCGTCCCCTTGCCGTCGGAGGACGTCCCGGATGAGGGCTTCGCGGTGCCGCCCGCTCCGGTTCCGGCCGATGCCGAAGCCCCGCCCGAGGGCGAAGTGACGGGCGCCGAGGCCGCGGACGAAGGACTGCTCTGCGCCGCGCCGTCATCGCCGTTCTGGCAGGCCGTCAGCGAGAAGCCCGCGGCGACGGCCAGGGCCGCGAAGGTCAGCTTGTGAACGCGCATCGTCTCATCCTCGGATCTGTTGGCGGTGCCCGGCACATCGTTGCGGATCGGCACCAGTGGGTGTTTCTGATCAGCAAGACCCCACCTGAACGACAGCCGTTCCGCCCGTGCACCCTCTAATACCTGGCCGTTACACACACAGCCGTGACGCCGGCCGTCACCACCGGACACACGGCACCGTGGCACCCCATCGACCAGCCGAAAGCATGGATCCCGCCATCACTTCGCAGCCACTGTCGGCCACCGCCTCCTGGCACACAGCCGTGACACAGCCGATCTTGACCAAGGCCGGGTTCTGTTGACTCCGACGCGTACGGGGCCGCCACCCGGCACGGGGCAACCACCTTTCCCCACCCCCCTTTTCCACGCCGGGCTGCGCAATTCCGGCCCCGCGGGCCAAAAGTCTGCCGTACGTGGCCGGAGTCAACTGCCATCGATTTGGTGGTGCGCTCCCGGTGTTCCATGATGTGAATGGGCATCAGGTGGGGCTCACGCCTTCGAACTAGGGGGCATGCCAGCATTATTGAACGATCAACAGCTTGAGCGTGTGACGACTCCCACGCACCTGCTGCCATCTGCTCCCTTTTCCTTTTCTCTTTCAACTTTCGTCTTCCAGGTAAGGCAGCATGCCCGTCCAGCAGTTTTCAGACCTCGTGCGTTTCGCCCGAGACTGCTCTCCCTTCTACGCAGACCTCTACGCAGACCTGGCGCCCCGGGTGAACAGCCTCACCGATGTGCCCGTGGTGGATCAGAACGAGTTCTGGGCCGCCAACACCCTGCGCGACAACCTCGTCCTGACCGCCCCGCTCGGGGAGGCCGTCGTGTTCAAGACCGGCGGCACCACGGGGACTCCGCGCTTCTCCTGCTACACCCGTGAGGAATGGCAGGAGTTCGTCACCACATTCGGCGCCGGCCTCGTCGACGCGGGCCTGCGGCCCGGTCACCGGGTGGCCGACCTGTTCTACGCCGGCGAGCTCTACGCCAGCTTCCTCTTCATCCTCGACTCGCTCGCGCACGCCCCCGTCGCCAACGTACGGCTGCCCATCGGCGGCGCGGCGCCGCTGGAGTCGACCGTCTCCACCCTCGACGACTTCGGCGCGCACGTCGTCGCCGGAACGCCGACCACGCTGTGCCGACTCGCCGAGTACCTGATCTCCATCGGGCGCCAACTCCCGCACGTGGAACTCCTCTTCTTCGGGGGCGAAGCCCTCTTCGACGACCAGCGCCGCCTCCTCTCGGGCGCGTTCCCCCACGCCGTACCCCGCTCCCTCGGATACGCGAGCGTCGACGGCGGCCTCCTCGGCAGGCCGGTCCCCGGTCCGGACTCGCGCGTCCACCGGCCGTTCTCCCCGCAGACCGTCGTGGAGATCCTGGACGAGACGACCGGCGAACCGATCCGCGAGGCAGGACGGCCCGGACGGGTCGTCGTCACCCAGCTCTTCCGCCGCCTCATGCCCGTCATCCGCTACCCCGCCGGCGACCGCGCCGAGTGGACCGACACCGAGGGCGGCCCCTTCCGCATCCTGGGCCGCGCCGAGGAAGGCGTACGCGTCGGCCCCGTCTCGCTCTACTGGGAGGACGTCGCGAGCGCCGTCGCCGAAGCCGACACCGGCGGACTCGTCACGGGCATGCAGCTCCTCGTACGCCGCGGGGAGGGCCGCGACGGCCTCGTCCTGCGCCTGGCCACCGCCCAGGACCGCGACCCGGCCGGCCTGGAGGTCCTCGCCGAGGCGGTCGTCACCGGACTGAACACCGCCCGGCCCCTCTACCCCGACAGCGTCGCCAACGGGTTCGTCCACCCCCTCCGCGTCGAGTGGGCCCGCCACAGCGACCTCACGGTCAACTCCCGCTCCGGCAAGCTCATCCGCGTCCTCGACGAGAGGCCGACCGCATGACCGCCCCTACGACGGCCCCCGGCCACCGGCTCCCGCTCGTCCTGCGCAACCGCGCCTTCGGAACCATGTGGGTCGGCCAGGTGCTCACCCAGGCCGCGGTACGCATGTTCCAGGTGGGCACCTCCTGGTGGCTCATCGGCTACGCCGCCTCCGGCAGCGGCGGGCTCGCGGCCGGGCTGTTCATGTGCGTCAGCACCCTGCCCGCCGTGATCTCGGCCCCGCTCGTCGCCCGCGCCATCACCCGCTGCGCCCACGGCTCGCTGCTCCGCTCCGCGGCCGGTGGCGCCGGAGCGGCCGCCGCGGCGCTCGCCGTCTGGGCCGGTACGAGCGATCTGCCGGTCGCCGCGGCCTATGCGGCGGCCCTGGCACTGGCCACCTGCCAGGCCTTCTTCGACCCGTGCCTGACCACCTCCGTGCCCGAGCTCGTCGAGGACGAGGACATCGAAGCGGCCACCGGGTTCGAACTGTCCACCCAGTCGCTCGCCGGCCTGGGCGGCGCCCTGCTCGGCGCCCTCATCGTGGACAGCGGTGGCATCGCGGGCCTCGCGGCCGGCTGCGCCGTCGCCTACTGCGCGGCCGCGGCGCTGATCACGACCGTACGGTTCCGCACCGCGGACGCGCAGGTGGCGGATGCGGTGGATGCGGTGGATGCGGTGGATGCGGCGGCGGACGCGGACACGGAGCGGGCCGGGGCACCGCCCCGGCGCACGCTGCGCCAGATCCTCGGCGCGCTGCCCTACGTCCGCGCCATCCTGCTCTCCTTCGCCGCGGCCAACCTCTTCACCACCGCCGTCTTCGTCGTCATGCCGCTCTACACCGCTTCCGTCCTGCACGGCGACGGCGCCACCGTGTCCCTCCTGGAGGCATCGCTCGGCGCGGGCACGCTCCTCGGCTCCTTCACCGGTGCCCGGGTACCCGGCCGTCCCTCCGTCGTCGGCTCCGCCTGCCTGGGTGCGATGGCCGTCGCCCTCGCCGTCCCCGGCCTGATCGCGGCGCTGCCCGTCATCGCCGGGGCCCTGCTGGTGACCGGCTGGTGCGTCGGGGTGATCGGGGTCCGCTTCGTGGCCCTGTTCCAGCGGCTGGTGCCGACGGCCGACAAGCCGGCCTTCTTCGCCGTCATGCAGGCCGTGCTCGGGGCCACCTTCCCCGTCGCCTCGCTCCTGTTCGGCCTGCTGGGCGACCACCTCTCCGCCCGCACCCTGTGCCTGATCCAGGCGGCCGGACTGGTACCCGCCGCCCTCGCCCTGCTCCTGCTGCCCAGGCACTCCCGTACGGCGGAAGACCCGGTCACCGACCGCGGCGCCGACTCCGCGGCCCCGTCGCCGGCCCCCGCCGCGGGAGGCGCCCGATGACCGCCGCAGTGATCGAGCAGGCCACCCCGGCCGACATCGCCGACCTCCGTCAGCTCTACTACGCCGTCTACGGCCCGCACTACCCCACGGCCCTCGGCACCGACCCCGCCGAGATGTCCCGCCTCATCCAGGACGCGTACACCCTCTGGCTCGTCGCCCGTTGCCCCCGTACCGGGGCCCTCGCGGGATCGGCGGCGATCCACGGCGAGCCCGGCAGCCGTATCGGCCGCCTCGAAGGGCTCGCCGTCCACCCGGACCAGCGCGGATCGGGGCTGGCCGGACAGCTGACCGAAGCCCTGTGCGCGGGCACCCTCAACGCGGGCACCCTCGACTCGGTGTACGCCACTGTCCGTACGGTCAGTGCCGGACCCCAGCGCGTCGTGGCCCGCAACGGCTTCCGCCCCATGGGCATCCTGCCGAACGCCGTTGATCTCAGCAGCCGGGAGAGCCTCGCACTCTACGCGCGTCACTCGCCCGGGGTGCTGGACCGCAGGGTTCCCGTCGCCGAGGTGCCCGCCTCCCTGGAGCCGCTCCTGCACACCGCCGGGGCGAGCCTCGGCATCAGCTACGCGGACACCCGGCCCACGCCGCCGCAGCCGGTGCCGGCCAGGCCCGCGGCGGCCCCGCTGGAGATGATCGAGGCGCCGGCCTTCGTCCGCCGCCGCTTCCACGCGCACTTCCCGGACACCGGCCGCTGGTTCTACCCCCTGCACACCCCGAACGTCCTCCTCACCCCCGGCGACGGCAGCTTCGAGGTGTACGCGTACCTCAACCGCACCGGCGGGTACTGCGCCCTGGTCGCCGCCCACCCCGACCCGGCCGCCGCCGCGGGCTGGCTGGAGCCGGTCACCCGTACCCTCACCCGTGCCGGGGCCGGCTACGTCGAGGCGCTCGTCCCCCTCGAACACCACGCCGCGCTCTCCGCCTTCACCGCGCAGGGCTTCATCGCCGGCGCCCTGTACCCGGCCATGCGCCGGGACCACGACGGCTTCCACGACTACGCGGTCATGTCCCGCACCACCGAGCACATCGACTTCCGCGGCGTGGTCGTCGACCCTCCGCTCCAGCCATTCCTCGATTCCTATGTGTCGGCCTGGGCGTCGGCACATCTGCCCTCCCGTGAGGTTGCCCCATGACTCCCCCGCCCCCGGCCGTGAACCCCCATCTCGCCCCCGTCGGCGTCCCCGACGCCACGGCCCTCGCCCGGGTCCAGCAGCTCTGCGACCTGACCGCGCCCTACGCCTCCGGCCCCGCGGAGGAGGAGCTGTTCGCCGCCGCGATGGCGGAGATCAACGCCTGGCACCGGGACCGGTCCCCGTTCTTCCGCAGCCTCTACGACGGGGAGCGGCCGGACACCCCGTACGAGGCGCCCCTCGTGCACGCGAACTTCTTCAAGCGGCACGAGGTCCTGTCCATCCCCCGCGACGACGTCCACCTGCACCTGACCTCCTCCGGCACCACGGGACAGAAGTCGCAGATGTTCTTCGACGAGTGGACCATCCGCTCGGCCCAGCGCATGGTCGCACGCATCTTCGACCACAACGGCTGGATCGACCCCACCCAGGACGTCAACTACCTGCTCTACAGCTACGAGCCCGCACGCGACCTCAACCTGGGCACCTCGTTCACCGACAACTACCTGTGCGACTTCGCCCCGGCCCGGCAGGTCGAGTACGCGCTGCGCACCACCGGCAACGGGCACGAGTTCGACCCCTTCGGCTGCGTCGCCGCACTGCGCCGCTTCGCCGAGGAGGACGCCCCCGTGCGCATCCTCGGCTTCCCGGCGTTCCTCTGGTTCACCCTGGAGCGGATGCGCGCCATGGGCCTGGCGCCGCTGGAACTGCCGGAAGGGTCCCTGGTCATCCTCGGCGGGGGCTGGAAGGGCCACACCGACCGGCAGATCGGCAAGCACGAGCTGTACGCCCGCGTCACCGAGCAGCTCGGCATCCCGTCCGAGCGGATCCGCGACACCTTCGGATCCGTCGAGCACTGCATCCCGTACATCGAGTGCGCGCGGCACAACCTCCACGCCCCCGTCTGGTCCCGCGTGTTCGTCCGCTCCACCCGCACGCTCGAACCGCTCCCGTACGGCGAGCGCGGCTACCTGCACCTGGTGTCCCCGTACATCACCTCCGTACCGGCACAGAGCGTCGTCATGGGCGACCTGGCCTCGCTCCACCCGGGCGAGGAGTGCGGATGCGAGCTGTCCACCCCGTGGTTCACGATCCACGGCCGCGCCGGTGTCAGCCGCAACCGCAGCTGTGCCGTGGCCGCCGCCGAACTGATGAAGGGAATGTCATGACCGACACCACCACCGAGCACTACTGGCAGGGCGCCTTCATCGGCGACGCCGAGGCCGCCGACCGCCTGGCCGCGCTGCCCGCCGCCGTGGAGGCCGCACTCGCCGCACCGCTGGACACCGAGACGGTCCTGGCCGCCTGCGACGCCCTCGCCGAAGCCCTGCGCGACCCCGGCCACCCCGTCCGGGAGCGGCTGGTCCCGCACCTGCCCGTGGAGGGCGGCGCGGGCACCGGGGCTGACGGCCCGGCGACCGAGGAGCTCTTCGCCGAGCTCGCCGCCTTCCTCGGCCGTGGCTCCCTCACCCGCAAGCTCCACCGCGAGCTGGGAGGCACCGCCCCGCAGCGGCTGACCCGCCCCGACGCCAAGGAGACGGTCTACGAGGCCTGGGCGCCCGTCGGCCTGGTCGCCCACATAGCCCCCGGCAACGCCGCCACCGTCGCCCCGCTCAGCCTGATCGAGGGACTCCTCGCGGGCAACGTCAACGTCCTCAAGACCAGCAGCGCCGACACCCTGCTCGCCCAGCACCTCCTCGCCGAACTCGCCGCGCAGGATCCGACGGGCGCCCTCGCCGAGCGCATCATCGTGCTGCGCTTCCCCTCCTCCCGCCGGGACTGGCTGGGCCTGATGTGCGCCCCCGCCGACGCCGTCGCCGTCTGGGGCGGCGAGGCCGCCGTCGAGGGCGTCGCCGCCCACGTCCCGGCCGGGTGCCGTCTGGTGGAGTGGGGACACAAAATCTCCTTCGCCTACCTCACGCGGGACACCTGGGCGGACGAGCAGACCCTGACCGACCTGGCCCGGGACATCTGCCTCTTCGAGCAGCAGGCCTGCTCCAGCCCCCAGGTGGTCTACCTCGACACCGAGGACGCCGGGGAACTCCACGCGTGCGCCGAGCGGCTCGCCGCCGCGCTGGCCGCCCGGCCGGCGCCTGCCGAGGTGGAGCTCGACCCGGCCGAGTACGCCGAGCTGACCAC
The DNA here is from genome assembly GCF_041435355.1 of Streptomyces sp. NBC_01276. Classification (GTDB taxonomy): domain Bacteria; phylum Actinomycetota; class Actinomycetes; order Streptomycetales; family Streptomycetaceae; genus Streptomyces. The sequence continues at coordinate 7,981,321 of NZ_CP108442.1, read as the reverse complement.
CACCGAGCACCTCGCCCGCCTGGAGGAACACCTCGGTTTCACCCGCGTCCTGGCCGCCCCCGACGGTACCTGGCGCGTCATCGCCGACACCCGCCCGGCGCTCACCGCCTCCCCGCTGCACCGCAGCGTGTGGGTCAAGCCGCTGCCCCGCAAGAACCTCATCGCGACGCTGCGTCCCATGCGCCGCTACCTCCAGACCGCGGGCATCGCGGGCAGCCCGACCGACACCGCCGAGCTGTCCGCCCTGGTCCTCGCCGCCGGCGCCACCCGCGTCACGCCCATCGGCGCCATGACGGCCGGCTACTCCGGCGAACCCCACGACGGGGTGTACGCCCTCCAGCGCTACAGCCGCCGCGTCGCCGTCCAGGCCGACCGGCGCTTCGCCGCCACCGCCTGCCTCGACGACCTCGCCCGCCCGGTCGCCTTCCCGGCGCCCGCGGGCCCGCTGCTCGACAAGGCCGCCGTCCAGGAGCTCAACCGCGGAGTCGACCGGGGCGACGCCGAGCTCTACTTCCGCAGCGGAGGCAGCACCGGTACGCCCGCCCTGTCGCTCTTCACGTACGAGGACTACGACACGCAGATGCACGCCGCCGCACGCGGCCTCCTCGCCGCCGGCTACGACCCGGCGCGCGACCGCACCGCCAACCTCTTCTACTGCGGCGGCATGTACGGCGGGTTCATCAGCTTCTTCTCCATCCTGGAGCGCCTCGGCGGCGTCCAGATGCCGATGGCCGCCGGGCCCGACCACCGTGCCACCGCGGAGATGATCATCGCGTACGAGGTGGACACCCTCTTCGGGATGCCCTCCTACCTCTGGCAGCTCCTGCACGAGGCGTCGGACCTCCTGCGCTCCTACGGCGGCATCCGCAAGATCTACTACGGCGGCGAACACTTCACCGAGGAGCAGCGCCGCACCCTCACCGAGACCTACGGCATCGAGGTCATCCGCTCCATCACCTACGGCAGCACCGACCTCGGCCCCCTCGGCTACCAGTGCACGCACAGCACCGGCAGCGTCCACCACCTCCACGCCGACCTGCACACCCTGGAGATCGTCGAGATCGACGCCGACCGCCCGGTGGCGCCCGGGGAGACCGGCCGGCTCGTCTTCACCACCCGCGCCCGCCGCGGCCAGCACCTCGACCGCTACGTCATCGGCGACCTCGGACGCGCCCTGCCGGGCCGCTGCCCCTGCGGCAGCCACGCCCCGCGCTTCGAACTGCTCGGCCGGCTGGGCGAGGTGATGCGGGTGGCGACGTACTTCCTCAACCACCGCCGCTTCGTGGCCATCGCGGAGGAGCGGCTGCACTACAGCGGCGAGATCCAGACCGTCCTGACCAGCGGGCCCGTCCGGGAGGTCCTCACCCTCCGCATGGAGCGCACCGACACCCTGGACCCGACCGCCGCACACGACGCCTTCCTGGCGGCGTACCCCGAAGTGCGCTCGGCCGTGTCGGAGCAGCTGCTGGACTTCGCGGTCGAGCCGGTGCACGGCTCCGCCCTGGACCGCACGCCGACGAGCGGAAAACTCCGTGCGGTGGTGGACCGCAGGCACGAAGCACGCGACGGGCACCGCCCCGCGCGACCGTAACCCCGCCGCGCCGTCGACGCCGGGGCGGCGGCTCCGCCGCCCGGGCCATGACCGTTGTGCCCCGGGTCAGCCGCGGACGCGGCTGACCCGGCCCTCGTCCCACACCGGTTCGTCCGTCTCCACCACCCGGCGGTCACCGGAGGAGCCCGTACGGGCGAGCAGGCCCTCGCGTGCCGCCAGGATCACCTCGGCGGCCTGCTCGGCTGCGGCCCCGGCCGGTACCAGCTCGGGCATGTGGCGGGAGTCAACCTGGTCTTCGGAAGCGACCTGCTCGGGCCGCTGCACTCGGCCCAGTTGGAGGAGTTCACGCTGCGCGCCGAGGTCCAGCCCGCCGCGGACGTGATCCGCTCCGCCACCAGCACGGCGGCCCGCCTGCTGCGGATGGAGGGCGAGATCGGCACCCTCGCGCCGGGCGCGCACGCCGATCTCCTCGTCGTGGACGGCGCCCCCTGGCGGACCTCGCCGTCCTCACCCGTCCCGAGCGCCACCTTCGGCACGTGGTCAAAGCCGGTGCCGTCCTCTGAGAAACCGGTCGTCGCAACGGGCGGTCGGTGAAGTGACACGGCCGGGCCCCGGGGCTCGTGTCCCGGGGCCTCGTCGTTGCGCGGGTCGGCCCCCCGTGATGCGGCGGCGGCCACGGCACCGGCGTGCACCGCGGGTTGACGAGCAGCCCCACGATCAGGAGAGGGTCCGGCCCGAGCCGGTCCTCCGTGGTCGGGCCGGTCCGCGAGCATCCGTCAGTTCCATTGGGGGACGAGGACGATGCGCCCGCGCAGGCCGCGCGAGGCCAGAGCGTCGTGGGCCGCGGCGGCTTCCGCGAAGGGCATCGTCCGGTCCACCCGCAGGGTGACACCGCCGGCGTCCGCGAGGGCGGCCAGTTCGGCGAGCTGCACCGCGTCGCTGTGCACCCGGACCTGCGAGACCCGGATCCCGCGTTCCGCTGCCGGACCGGCGCCGCGGACACTGACGAAGGTGCCGCCGTCTTCCACCGCGCCGATCACCGAGCCGCCCAAGGCCGCGGCGTCGATCAGCCCGGTGACTCCGCCGGGAACGGTGGCGCGGATCGCAGCGGCGGGGTCCTCGGAGCGCGGGACGAAGAGGGTGGCTCCCAACTCGCGGACCAGTTCCTGGTCCTGGGACCCGGCGACGGCGACGACCCGCAGACCACGCGCGGCCGCCAGCTCGACGAGGTAGCCGCCCACGGCGCCTGCCGCACCGGTGACCGCCACGGTGGCGCCGTCGGCCGCGGCGAGCAGGTCCAGTGCCTGCCAGGCGGTGAGTCCGTTCAGCGGGAGCGTCGCCGCCTGGACCGGGCTCGCGTGCCGGGGTGCGGCGGCGACGGCGGTGGCGGGCAGGACGACGTACTCGGCGTGCGTGCCCGCCTGGGTGTCCGGCCAGTCGGACAAGCCGATCACGGCGTCGCCGACCGCGAAACCCCGGACACCGCCGCCCAGCGCGTCGACGGTTCCGGCGACGTCGAGACCCGGAACGTAGTGCTCCTGCGCGGGGACGCGCGAGGCCAGCGCGCCGGAACGGATCAAGGCATCGGCGGGGTTCAACGCGGCTGCGGCGACCCGGATACGGATCTGACCGTCGCCCGGTCGAGGGGTCGGGACTTCGGCGACGCGGAGCACGTCGGAGCCACCGTATTCGGACAGGATGACGGCACGCATCTTCATGCTCTTCTCTCTGAAGGTGTCCTGGCCGGGCAGGCCCCGGCGGTCCATCCCTGGAACCCGGACGACCGGCTCCTCATTCCGTCGGGGCGGCGCGAGAAACCACCGTCCACGCCGAGCCCGAGGGTGTCAGGCCGCGGATCGACGGACCGAAGGCCAACCGACCCACGGCCAAACCGCCGGAGTTACGAACTTATTGCCGCAGTTGTGGGCTACGCCACAGCACTTGCTCCCACAGCCCTGCTGAAGTCGGGTGATGGCCTTCTTCCTCTTGTTTCTCGTCCCGGCCGGTCTGATCCTTCCGTTCGTCTTCGCGGGCCGGGCCATCGGTGTTCTGGCCCGGGCCGGCGGACCGCAGCGCGCCGACAGCCACGCCTGGCTGCGCACGGCCGGCTTCGCCCAGGCGGCGATCGCGTTGGGCGTGTACACCTGGGGCCTGCTGCACGTCACCGGCGCGGTCATGTCGGCGGAGGACGGCGGCACGGACTCGATCCCCATCCCGCCCTGCCGTACCCCGGGCTGGGAGCAGCGGGCGGAAGGGATCACCGGCTACCGGGTGGAGTACGTGCCCCTGCGCTTCGTGTGCGAGACCGACGACATCGGCGACTACGCCGTCTCCGTCCCCGGCCACGTCAACCCGGTCTTCTTCTTCCTCGGCCTCGGAGCTGCCGTCTGCTTCACCGTCACGGCCCTGGATTCCGACAGCCGCCGCAACCAGGACGACACCCGGATCTAGGCCGGCACTGGCGTCGTCGGCCCTCGGCGTCGTCCTCGTCGTGGCGCTGCCGCAAGGTCCGATGGTCCCTCAAGGGGGACCTCTCTCCCCTGTCGGCCGGCGGCCGTCCGGGGCACCGTGTTGATGTCGGCCCAGTCGACGAACTTCTCGGTCCGCCGCACGAAGGAGCGGAGATGACGCAGTACCCGATCACCGAGCTCGACGCCCACTGGCGCGCCGCCAACTACCTGGCCGCCGGGCAGATCTACCTGATGGACAACCCGCTGCTGACCGAACCGCTGAGGCCCGAACACATCAAGCCACGGCTGCTCGGCCACTGGGGTACCTCCCCCGGCCTCAACCTCGTGTACACCCACCTCAACCGGGTGATCAAGGAGCGGGGCCAGGAGGCCCTGTGCGTCTGGGGTCCGGGGCACGGCGGGCCCGCCGTCCTGGCGAACTCCTGGCTGGAGGGCACGTACACCGAGACGTACCCGGACATCAGCCGGGACGGCGAAGGGATGCGGAGGCTGTTCCGGCAGTTCTCCTTCCCCGGCGGGGTCCCCAGTCATGTGGCACCCGAGACTCCGGGGTCGATCCACGAGGGTGGCGAGCTCGGCTACTCGCTCGCACACGCCTACGGCGCCGCCTTCGACAACCCCGGCCTGCTCGTGGCGTGCGTCATCGGTGACGGCGAGGCAGAGACGGGGCCGCTCGCGGCCTCATGGCACTCGAACAAGTTCCTCGACCCGGTGCGCGACGGCTCGGTCCTGCCGATCCTCCACCTCAACGGCTACAAGATCGCCAACCCGACCGTGCTGTCCCGCATCCCCGAGGCCGAACTGGACGGGCTGCTGCGGGGCTACGGCCACGAGCCGCTCTACGTCACGGGCAGCGATCCCCACCGCGTGCACCAGGCCATGGCCAGGGCATTGGACCGGGCCCTGGACCTCATCTCCGGGATCCGCAGCGAGGCTCGGATCGGCGGGGGCGGCTCCAGCCGCCGCCCGTGGCCCGTGATCGTCCTGCGGACCCCCAAGGGCTGGACCGGCCCGGTCGCGGTGGACGGCGACCCCGTCGAGGGAACGTGGCGGGCCCACCAGGTCCCGCTGGCCTCCGTACGGGAGAACCCCGAGCACCTGCGGATGCTGGAACAGTGGCTGCGCTCGTACCGGCCACAGGAACTCTTCGACTCCGAGGGCCGTCCCACGGAGCGGGTCCTGGCCTGCGCTCCGCCCGGTGACCTGCGGCTCGGCGCGACGGCGCACGCCAACGGCGGGCTGCTGCTGCGTCCGCTCCCGCTGCCGGAGCCCGAGGCCCACGCGGTCGCGGTGGACAAGCCCGGCCGCTCGGTCCACGAGCCCACCCGGGTGCTGGGTTCCCTGCTGGCCGAGGTGATGAGGGAGACCGAGGGCAGGCGTGACTTCCGCGTCGTCGGCCCGGACGAGACCGCTTCCAACCGGCTCGACACCCTCTTCGACGTCACGGGCAAGGCCTGGCAGGAGGCGACCGAGCCCACCGATGTGCACCTGGCGCGCGGCGGGCGGGTGATGGAGATCCTCTCCGAGCACACCTGCCAGGGCTGGCTGGAGGGGTACCTGCTGACCGGCCGGCACGGACTCTTCTCCACGTACGAGGCCTTCGCGCACATCGTCGACTCGATGGTCGCCCAGCACGTGAAGTGGCTGCGGACTGCGCGCGGGCTTCCGTGGCGCGCCCCGATCGCGTCCCTCAACTACCTGCTGACCTCGCACGTCTGGCGCCAGGACCACAACGGCTTCTCCCACCAGGACCCGGGCTTCGTCGACCACGTCCTCAACAAGAGTCCAGAGGTCGTGCGCGCCTACTTCCCGCCCGACGCGAACACCCTCCTCGCGGTCGCCGACCACGTCCTGCGCAGCCGGGACCAGGTCAACGTGATCGTCGCGGGCAAGCAGCCCTCCTTCGACTGGCTGCCGATGGACCAGGCCCGGATCCATTGCGCCCGCGGCGCCGGCATCTGGGACTGGGCGGGGACGGACGACGGCACGCGCGAGCCCGACGTGGTGCTGGCCTGCGCGGGCGACGTTCCGACCCAGGAGGTGCTCGCCGCGGCGGCGCTGCTCCGCGAGAACCTGCCGTCCCTGGCCGTCCGGGTCGTCAACGTCGTCGACATCACGCGCCTGATGCCCCGGGAGGAACACCCGCACGGGATGACGGACGTCGAGTACGACTCCCTGTTCACCACGGACACACCGGTGATCTTCGCGTACCACGGCTATCCGTGGCTGATCCACCGGCTCGCCTACCGCCGGGCCGGCCACCCCCTCCTGCACGTTCGCGGCTACAAGGAGTCGGGCACCACCACCACGCCCTTCGACATGGTGGTGCGCAACGACCTCGACCGGTACCGGCTCGTCATGGACGTCATCGACCGCGTTCCCGGCCTGGCGGAACGCGCCGCGGCCGTGCGCCAGACCATGGCCGACCAGCGGATCCGCCACCACGACTGGATCCGCGCCCACGGAAGTGACCTCCCGGAGGTCGTGGACTGGTCCTGGCCGTACTGACGGCCCTGCCCAGACGTCCGGGGCCGGCCCCTGTCGGCCGGACGCCGGCCCCCGGCCGGGTCGATGCCGACCGCGCTCATGACTCGCTCCACATCTCCCGGCCGTGACGGGGAACCAGAAGCACGGGGCAGTGGGCATGGCGCGCCACGGCGTGGGTGACCCGCCCAAGGCTGGGGCCCATGTGTCCGGGCGCGCGACGACCGCTCATGACCAGCAGGTCTGCGTGATTCGACGCCTCGACCAGGACATCGGCCACCGACATCGCCTTGTCCGCGTCCGCCTCGACGGTGAGGTCGGGGTATTCGTCCCGGATCCGCTCCCTGACGGCCTTCAGCTTCTCGACGTGCCCGCCCGCGAGGTCCTCGATGTTGTCGACCATGGTCACGACGTTCCTGACGGACTGCAGCATCTTCCACACGTGCAGCAGCCGCAGCGACGCCTCGCGCAACTCCGCCTCACGCGCGGCGTACCGGGCGCACGGGAGGTCGTGCTCGTCCCGGACGGCCACGGCGACGACTCCTGCCTCGGTTCCGCTCCCGGCTCCCCTGACCACGACCAGCGGGGTCCTGGCACCCGCTGCGGTCTTGAGGGCCACCGAGCCGAGCGTGAGAGGGCCGAAGCCGCCCCGGCCCCGGTTGCCCACCACGATGGTGCCGTGGAGTCCGGCGGCCCGGTGGAGGCTCGTCACCGGATCGCTTCGGCTGAATTCCGTGGTGACGCGCAGACCCGGGTGTTCGGCCGCGACCGCCTCGGCCGTCTCCCGGAGGAGTGCGCCGCCGGCCTCGTCGACCCGTTCGATGGTGTAGGCCGACAGGCGTAGCGCCTTTCCGTCGGTGTCGGCCCCGTGGACGACGTGCAGCGGACGGTCGCGGCGTACGGCCTCCGCGGCGGCCCACAGCACGGCCGCGCGGGCGGAATCGGACCCGTCGACACCCACGATGACCGAGCTGACGTCCGGGTCTCGGGGCCCTTCCATGATTCCTCCTCGCCGAGCCGGTAGGGACAGCCACCACGCCGGCACCGGGCCTCACCCGGCCGGGGGGGGGCCTACGATCCCCGCGTCGCCCACGACCGACCAGGGTTCCCCCCCCCCCCCAGGGTCAGCGGTGGGCCCGGTTCGGCGGCGTGCGGGTGCGGCGGGGCCTCAGTCGTCACCGGCATCGCGGCCCGGACGGAGGCGGCCGGACCAGCCCGGTTCGACACGTTCCCAGTCGCGCTCCCACTCGGTCAGGTTGCGCGCTTCCACGCTGCGCAGCCGCAGGGAGACGACTCCCGCGGCGGCGAGCGTGATCAGTCCCGCACTGCCCGCTCCGGCCGCGACGGCGTCCGACGCCAGTTCGGTCGCCGCCCGGGGAACGGAGGCGATCTCGCCGGTGTCGTCGACCCACAGCGGGACGGTGTGCCCCACGGGCGTCCCCGCCGGGACGGGCAGCGTGGCCGTGTGCTGGGAGGCGGGGGGATACCGCCACTGCACGCGGGCCACTGTGGCGGCGCCGTTGACCCCGGCCGGGGTGTGCCGCGTGACCTCGCCGACGGTGGTCGCTTTCACCGGATGTCGCTGCCGTGCCAGCTCCGCGGCCGCGCGGAGCCCGTTGTCCATGGAGGTGAGTCCCACCTGGACCCCACAGGCCGCGGCGAGAAGGCACGACAGCGCGAAGACGAGGAGCCAGCGGCTGCGGGTACGGTCCGTCGCCCGCCGGAGCGGGTTGGACGGCGCACGATGCCAGTGCTGTCGACTCGTGGGGCCGTCCTGCGAACCCCTGCGTCCTGGTCCGGACGAGCTTCGGTGGAACATGCCGCACCTCCTCGCTGCGAGGGTGCCGATCCGCTCAGTGCGCGGTGCCGGGTCCGGTGCCGATGCCGATGCCGATGTGATGGGCCCGGCTCCGGCTGATCCGTGGGGCGATGCCGGCCGTCGTGCCGTGCCTGCCGCCGTGGGCCACGAGCACTCCCTTCCCGGTCGTGACGACACTCTCCGTACCCACCGGTGGCCGTCCGCTCCGGCCACGTGTATCAGTGCCGGGCTCCCGGTGGTCCTTCTCCTCCATGCTCTCAGTGTGCTCCGCGTCGAAGGCGCCTCGCCTCCGCTGCGTCCGGGTTCCCGGCGCGAGCAGTGCCCCGTCGGCGGCGGCGACATAGCTGACCGGGAAGATCGCGGGGCCTTCCGCGGTGGAGATCGCGACGCGGCCCGTGCCGTGCGTCGAAAGCAGCCGCCGGCATTCCTCCTCGCCGAGCGTCACATCTCCGCTCGGGGTGCGAGATCGCGTCGCCCGTGCCCTCCCCCGATCCCGTGAGCGGGAAGCCGCCGCTTCGGCGGGCCTGCCCGTCCAGGTCGACCGTGAGGAGCTCGTACCCCGGCCGCGACGCGATCCACGTATGGGCGTCGGGGCCGAGAACGACGGCCGCGGTGGCCCAGCTGTCGGCCCAGGTCAGGTCGGGGCCGGTGACCGTGGCGGCCAGGAGCCGGTGGGCGGCGCGGCCGGTCCGGGGGTCGAGGACGTGCGCTCCGCGCTCGTCACCGCCCGAGGTGGCCACGGCCGCGTGTCGATCACGTCGCCGGTGAAGGTGCCGGAGCGGCTCGATCCCGTCGTACCTGCCGCCGCCCCGGTCGTCGGGTCCGGCGCGGCCGGCGACTGCGCGGAGAGGGCGGGGCGGGCGGCCTGGTGGGGCTTGAGCGCGAGCAGCGAGACGATGCCTGTCACGGTCGCTGCGGTGGTGACGGCTGTACGACGCAACGGGGCTCCTCGGGAGACGGGTGGGGGCCATCGGGAAGCGGTGTGGGGGCGGGTCACAGGGCGGAGGACTCCTGGTGGATCCGGTGGGGTGCGACCCCGGCTCCCCTCAGGGCGGCGCCGGCGGCTTCGGTCATGCCGGGCGGACCGCACGGGTAGACGTCCCGGTGGCCGAGGTCGGGAACGAGGGCGGTGAGGCAGGGGGCGGTGAGCGCCAGCTCGTGCCCGGCCGGCTCGTCCCCCACCGAGTAGTACGCCCGGGCCCCGCGTCCGGCTCCGGTGTTCCGTGCGGTGAGCGCGCCGTAGGGGCCTTCGGCCCACACGCGGGTGCCCGGGGTGAGCCGGGCCAGGGCGGCGCTGTGGGCGCCGAGGGCCTTCACCGTGATCCGCAGACATCTCGGGTCGGCCGGGGCGGACAGCGAGTACGGGTTCGCGGTCCACCACAGCCCGCTACCCGGGCCTACGGGTCGTGTCGGTGGCGGGATACGCGGCCACGGCGTCTCCTGTCTCTCGGGAAGCGGTCCCGCACGCGGTGCGCGGGCGGCCGGCGGGGCCGGATCCACACCGGTGCGGAACTTTTTCTGAGAACGACGAACCGGACCTCACCGACGTGCTCGGCGCGGCCCTGCGTTCGGAGGGCTGGGACGTCCGCACCGCGGCGGACGCCGCCGGAGCCCTCGCGTGCGCGGCGCGGTTCCGTCCCGACCTCGTCGTCCTCGACTGGATGCTCCCCGATCTGGACGGGCTCTCCGTCCTGCGGGCGCTGCGCGGGCTCTGCCCCGGTGTGTGCTTCCTGTTCCTGACGGCGCGGGACGCGGTGGAGGACCGCATCGCGGGCATCACGGCGGGCGGCGACGACTACGTCACCAAGCCGTTCAGCCTTGAGGAGGTGCAGGCGCGGCTGCGGGGGCTGATGCGGCGGGCGGGGATGGTCCGCGGCGGTCAGAGCCCGTGCCTGGTGGCGGGGGACCTCGTCATGGACGAAGAGGCACGCGAAGTGGCGCGGGGCGGACAGATCGTCGAACTGTCCCGGACCGAGTTCGAACTGCTGCGGTTCCTGATGCGCAACCCGCGCCGCGTGCTGTCGAAGGAGACCCGATCCGGTCCCGTACACGGATCCGGACACCGAGGTCGGCCGGGTCGCCACCGCGCTCGACCGCATGCTCGGCCACGTCGGCGACGCCCTGACCCGCCGCCATGTCAGCGAGGAGCGGCTGCGCGCCTTCGGCGCCGATGCCGGCCACGAGCTGCGCACACCCGTGGCGACGATCCGGGCCCGTGCCGAGCCGGCGCTGCGCCATCCCGGCCCCGTTCCCGACGAGGTCCGCCAGGCCCTCGGACGCGTGGCCGCGGAGTCCGCCCGGATGAGCGGACTGGTGGACGACCTGCTGCTGCTCGCCCGCCTCGACGCCGGCCGCCCGCTGGACCGGCGGCCGGTGGACCTGACCCGCGTCGTCCTCGACGCGCTCGATGACGTCCGCGCCGGGTCCGCGCATGCGGCGGGCTGCCGCGGGGCGACCACGCGAGAACGCCGGCCCGGCCGTAGCGTGGAAGGGGCAAGGACACTCCGCGGTGAGGGGCGATGCGCAATGACCTGGGCTTCGTGGACGACGACAGGGGTCTTCGCCGGACGGGGCGGGGTGCTCACCGAGGAGGCGGGGGTTCTCAGTGGGGACCTGACCGTGCACACCACCTGGTCGGGGCGGGAGGCCAATGTGGCGGTGCAGTACAGCGGCGGTTCGGACTGGTTCACGGTCACCGGCAGTCCGGTGCACTGCTCGTCCGAGGAGGACAGCCGCCTCCTGCACCAGGAGGTGGTCGACGCCGTACGCGGCGATGCGGCCGCCACCGTTCCCCACACCATGCCCGCGGACACGGTTCGCAGTGGGGAGGAACCGGCGTAGCAGTGGGCCTCCCCGCTCAGTTGCGCTCCTCGAATCCCGCCAGCAGTGCGCGCGGGTCGAAGGTCACGCGGATACGGGTGACCTTCCCGTCCTCGACGTGCATCCAGTTCGCGGTCGGTGCGGGCGGCGCAACGCTCGTGTGCAGGTCGAACCAGGTGATCACTTCATCGCCTTCCGCGACCCGCGTCTTCACGTCGATCTTCTCCAGCACCTGTCCGAGCCCCTTCAGCCCGGCGAGCGCCTCCTCCACCCCCGACGCCGTTCCCAGCGCTCCCACGAAGTCGACGTCTTCGGCCAGCAACCCCCGCAATGCCTCGAAGTCGCCCGCCTCCCAGGCGGTGAAGTAGGTCTCGGCAAGCTCTCGCGCAGTCTTCGTCGTCGTCATGCCTCCATCCTCCGGCCCGCCTCACCCATCCGTCCAACAGATGGATCCGATGGCACCTATCATCACCGCATATGGAAGTACATCAGCTGCGCTACTTCGCCGCGATCGTGGACGAGGGCACCTTCACGGCCGCCGCCCATCGCCTGCACGTCAGCCAGTCCGGCATCAGCACCCAAGTGGCCAAGCTGGAGTCGGAGCTGGGCCAACCGCTGCTCGACCGCTCCGGCCGTCGAATCCGCCTCACCCCGGTTGGTGAGGCCGTTCTCCCCCTCGCGAAGAACGCCCTCGCCACCCTGGAGGCCATCCAGCACACCGCCGCCGAATTCGCCGATGCCGTTCGCGGCCGGGCCCGTCTCGGCATGATCATGGGCTGCTCGATCCCGGCCTTCCTCGACACCGTCGCCGAACTCGGCCGCACCCACCCCGGCATCGAGCTCAGCCTTCACGAGGGCTACTCCGACGACCTCCAGACCCAGGTCCTCTCCGGCTCCCTCGACCTGGCCCTGATCGGCTACGCGGGCGATGTCACCCCGGGCCTGGACGTGAGCGTCGTCATCGACGAGCCGATCACCGCGGCCGTCCCGGCCGGGCACCCCCTCGACCGCACGGAACTGCGCCTCGCAGACCTCCGGGGTGAGAAGATCCTCTGCCTCTCCCCCGGCACCGGCATCCGCGCGGCCTACGAGGACTCCTGCCACAGGATCGGCCTCGACCCGCGCGTGGACATCGACGCCAGCTCCCCGGTCGCCCTGCTGCGCCTCGCCGAGCGCGGCGCGGGCGCCGCCGTCCTCAGCGCGTCCTCCGCACAGGGCACGGGCCTGCGGACCGTCCCGCTCACCGACGCCGCCACGCACGCCCGGCTCGGCCTCATCACCCGCCGGGGTCAGCACTCCCCAGCCGTACAGCTCCTGCGCACCAGGCTCCTCGCCGCGCTGCGCGCCGCCTAGGCAGGTGCGGTGAGTCCCGGTCGCGGGATCTTGTGCGCGGTGTCCGGACGGCCTAGCCTCCTGGGGTTGTTGCTCGTCCATCCGGGACAACCGAAGGCTCCGCGCCCGAAACCCGCCCGCCGGGAATCGGAGCCCCCGTGAGCAGTTGTGACATGCCCGTACCCTCAGCCCGTCCACCGGGCGGTCTCCGACAGCGGCAGCCGCGATGAGCGCGCCGATCCGTCCATCGGACGGCATCGTCGGACCGCTGCGGTCCGCGCTCGGGGCGGCTGTGCGCGCGCCCGGAACCGCGGGGTACGAGGACTCCCTGGCCCGCGTGTTCTTCCCCGAGGCCGCCCGTCGACGGCCCGCGTGCGTCGTGGCGCCCCGTACGGCCGAGGAGGTGGCGACCGTCATGCGGGTCGCCACCGGGGCGGGAGTCCGGGTCACGGTGCGCGGGGGCGGTCTGAGCTCGAACTGTGTCGCCGACGGGGCCGTCATGCTGGACCTCTCGGAGCATCGCGATGCCGCCCGTCCGGACGGAGAGCGGGTGGTCGTCGACGGCGGGGCGACGATGGCCACCGTGCTCGGGGTTCTGGGCCCGTCGGGTCGTGCGGTGCCGGTCGGCGTGTCCGGCCACACGGGCCTGGGGATGGCCACCCGAGGGGGCGTCGGCTACCTGACGAGGTCCCTGGGGCTCACCGTCGACCATCTCGTGGGGGTCGAGCTGGTGCTCCCCTCCGGTGACCTCGTGCGTCTCTCGGAGAGGAGCGCCGGCGAGGACGCCGACCTGTGGTGGGCGGTGCGGGGCGGCGCGCCCTGCGTCGGGGTGGTCACCTCCGCGGAGTTCCGGACCCACGAGATCGCCCCGGTCTGGGTCGACCGGGCAGTGGTGGGCACGGACGCGCTCGCCGCGTATTTCCGGATCGCTCCGCAGCTTCCGCGCGACACCACCATGAGCGCGGTCCTCGGCTACACCTCCCTCTCGCCCCACGAGCCGGTCCTGTTCGTCTACACCGCTTGCGCGAGCCGGCACGACAGCGCCGTGGGACGAGCCAGGTCGGCGGCCTCCGCCGTCGTCGCCGGGGCGGGCGCGCCTCCCCTCTACCGCTCGGAGAGGTCCGGGCGGTATCTGGCCGGGCTGCCCGAGTTCGCCATCCCCGGGGCCGGGGGCGCCGAGCCCGAACCGATCCGGCTGCCCCGCCCGGGTGACGGTCCGCGTGGCTCGTTCTTCGGCAAAGCGGTCTTCACCGGTCCCACCCTCGACGCCGCGGTCGCCGACGCCCTGGCGGAGCGGATCCGCGCCGCACCCACGCGGGCCTGCCGCATCGACTTCCAGCACACCGGCGGGGCTCTGGCCGACGTCGACGACACCGCCACCGCGTTCTGGGGCAGGACCGCCGAATGGAGCATCCCGCTGAACGCGATCTGGGACGACGCCGCCGACACCGAGGCCTGCACGTCGTGGGCCCGCGACACGCTGCGTACCCTGGCCGCGCACACCGTCGGGGTCTACAACGTCGAACTGAGACCGGGCCTCCCCGAAACCGAGACCGAGACGCGGGCCGCCTACGGCGGCAACCTGGCCCGGCTCCGGGCGCTCCGACACCGCTACGACGGCGCGGGACTGCTCGCGCCGCCACTCCCCTGACCCGACCCGGATACCGGCGTCCGAGGTCGCGGGGCACCGGCTCCGCCCGCCCGCCCGTCGCCCGGGCGGCCGGAGCCGGGGGCCCCGCCGGGGGGCGGTCAGGCGAGGCGGTCGGGCAGCGGTGCGAGGGTGAAATTGTCCCAGACGAAGTTGTCCATCTGGTGCTGGTCAGCGCTCAGGTTGACGACGCGGTCGATCTGCCCGTCGGTGTTGAAGTGCCACACCAGGGCCCAGGTCGTGTCGACCTTGCCGGTGCCCGCGGTCGTCCAGCCGCGGTGGATGTCCACGACGTACGCGTCGTTGCTGCCGAAGAAGATCGGGTCGGCCTGGAAGCCGGCCTTGCCGAGCTGGTCGAAGAAGCTGCGGACTTCGGCGACACCGTGCTTGGTCCCGGACAGCGGGTGCCGTCCGGGGATCGTCCACTGGATGTCCGGTGCCAGGACGGCACTCATGCCTTCGACGTCCCCGGCCGCGTAGGCGGCGAAGAACTTCTCGACAGCCTCGACCTTCGGGTCTTTCTCGTTCATGAACTCATCTTCCGCGTAGGCGTGTTGGAGCACCCATCCTCCCAAGGCCGGCTCCACTCCCACCAGCTCCTTCTGCATCGTGAGACCCGTGTCATGGCCGGTGGTCTTCTTCGGCTACTCCTCGGTCGGGCCCAGGTCGGGGTGGTCGCGCAGTTCGACCGTGGCGGTGGTCGAGGCGTGCAGTTCGAGAACGGTGATCTCGTTGCGGCCGGCCCTGAGCACCGGGGCCGGGACGTACAGCGTGGCCTGGGCTCCGCGGGACCAGTACCGGCCCAGCGCGAAGCCGTTGATCCAGACGTTGCCCTTGGTCCAGCCCTCCAGCGCGAGGAAGGTGTCGGCGGGCCGTGCGACGTCGAAGTGGCCGCGGTGGAACGCGGGCCCCACCGGGGGCGACTTCGGGTCGGAGGCGGTGAAGGACAGGCCGGCGAGATCGTCCAGGGGCAGGGCGCGGCTGGACCACAGTGCCGGCTCCCGGCCGCCCACGGCGGTGCGGCCGAGGAGTCCCTTGCGGTCGTGGACGGCCGGCCCGTAGTTGACCCTGCCCTGGTTCTCCACCAGCACCGTCAGCCGGGCTCCGGGGCGGGGGACGGCGAAGGCCAGGGCGTGCTCGCGGCCCTCCCGTTCGAGCACGCCGACCGGTTGTCCGTCCACGAAGACCTGCGCGCGGTCGCGCACGTCTTCGGCCTGCAGTAGGGCCGGTCCCCCGTCCGGCAGCCGGGTCTCGTACAGGACGAAGCCGAAGTCCTGGCCGAGCTCCTCCATCGTGAGCGGGCGGGCCGCCTCCTCGGCGCTGCCGAGGAGGTCCGCCTGGGCCAGCAGGGGCGCGCATTGCGTCAGTGCGACCGGCCCGTGGCCGAGCTTCGGGGCGGGGGCGGGCACCGGCTCGTCGGGAACCGGCGCGTGTTTCGCGATGACCTCGCGGAAGGCGGTGTACTTGGGGGTCGGGTCGCCCGCCTCGTCCAGCAGTGCGTCGTAGTCGTACGAGGTGACGGTGGGGCGGTACGTCCCCTTGTCGTTGGCCCCGTTGGTGAAGCCGAAGTTCGTGCCGCCGTGGAACATGTAGATGTTCACGGAGGCACCGGCCGCGAGCAGCCGGTCGAGTTCGGCCGCGGCATCGTCAGCGTCGCGGACGGCGTGGGTCCCGCCCCACCGGTCGAACCAGCCGATCCAGAACTCCGAGCACATCAGGGGCCCGTCGGGCTGGTGCTCGCGCAGCCGGACCAGGCCGGCCTCGGCCCTGCTGCCGAAGTTGGCGGTGCGCAGCACTCCGTCGAGACCGCCGCGTGCGAGGTCCGAGGGCTGGTCGCAGGTGAACAGGGGGACGTCCACGCCGTGCCGGCGGAGCAGCCCGGCCAGGTCGGCGAGGTACCCGGGGTCGTCCCCGTAGGCCCCGTACTCGTTCTCCAGCTGGACGGCGAGCACCGGCCCGCCGCGGCTCCCGAGCGAGGCCAGGAGGGGCGGCATGAGGGCCCCGAGGTACTCGTCCACGGCACGCAGGAAGCGCGGGTCGCGGCTGCGCAGCGCGATGCCTTCCTCGGCGAGGAGCCAGGAGGGCAGGCCGCCGCCCTCCCATTCCGCGCAGATGTACGGTCCGGGGCGCAGCAGCACGTGCAGGCCCTCGGCGGCGGCGAGGTGGAGGAAGCGGGGCAGGTCGAGACCTCCGTCGAGGCGGAACTCCCCGCGCCGGCGGGCGTGGAGGTTCCAGGGGACGTAGGTCTCGACCGTGTTGAGGCCCAGCAGGCGCGCCTTGTGGAGCCGGTCGGCCCATTGCTCCGGGTGAACGCGGAAGTAGTGCAGGGCACCGGAGACGATGCGGAACGGCCGGTCGTCGAGACGGAAGCCGTCTGCGGCGATCTCCAGTCGGGGCATGCGGTGCGCTCCTCGGGAAGCGGGGAAGGGGAAAGCGGGGAAGGGGAAAGCGGTTGAGCGGGGCGCCCGTCAGGCCAGCGGGCGGCACAGCAGCGCGTCGGGGACGCCGCCGTGGTTCCACCGCCATGTGAAGGCGACTCCGGCGACGTATTCGGTGTCGGCGCACTGGCCCTTGTAGTAGCCGGGCGCCCAGTCGCTGCCGGTCGAGCCTCCGGTGACGGGGCGGTTGTCGCCGTGGTCGAACCAGATGGTCCGGCCGGTGACGGGCAGCGGGCCCGCGGCGGGAGCGCACAGCAGCGCGGACATGGCGTTGTCGCGCACGCTGTAGCCGACGGCGAAGGAGTTCTCGGGGCACTGCAGCTTGTTGTAGCCGTCCGCCCAGTCGCCCCGGGTGACATAGCGCTCGTCGGTGACCACGGTCCAGGCGCCGGCCGCCTTGCGGGGCTCGCCCGCGTCGGTGCACAGGCCCCGGCTGTCGCTGCGGCCGAGGCCCGTCAGCCGCTGGGTGTCGGGGCAGTTGCCCTTGCGGTTGCCCGGCGACCAGTCCGGCTGTGCCGACATCGTGGCGGAGACGTCGTAGTCGGCGTGGTCGAGGTCGAGCATGTTCCAGTGGCTGACCTGGGGCACCTGGCCGGTGCGGGCGGGCGCGGAGACCAGCTTGTTCCAGTCGTCGGCGCGCCAGTCGCCGCCGTCCTCGATGCCCTGGCGGACGCCGGTCGCGCTGTAGGACAGCAGTGCCCAGTTGTCCATCGGGGCGCCGGCTCCGTCGGTCCAGCCGACCAGGGGCCAGATCGCGAAGTCGGTGTCGTTGGCCGTGAGGATGTCGGTGAAGTTGTGCAGCCAGGCCCGTTCCTTGGCGTCGTCGGAGCCGCGGCCGCCGGCGCCGAACTCGCTGATCCACACCGGGGCGGTGAAGTGCTGGCCGGCTTCGGTGACGAACAGCGCCTCCTGGTTGACCACCTGGGCGAGCTGCTGCGGTGTGAAGTCCTGGTAGCGCGGGTCGCTGGTGGAGCCGGGGCCGCTGCCCGCGCCGGTGTTGGCGGGGCCGGTGTAGGCGTAGAAGTGGGCGGCGTAGACGAGCTTGCCCGACTCGATCAGCGTGTGGGAGAGGTTGGCCACCGGCGTCAGCATCGGCCGCCCGTGCGGGAGTCCGGCGAGGGGGACGCCGTACCAGTTGATGCCCTCCATGACGACGAGCATGTCGGGGTCGGCCTGCAGGATCCGGTTTCCGGCCTCTTCGAAGGCGGCGTAGGCGTCGTGGCCGTCGTACCGGCCCCAGTTCGGGTCGTCCCAGGTGTCACGGCGCACCTCGTTGCGCAGGTCCGCGCCCACCACTCGTTTGTCGGCCTTGTAGCGGTTCACCATGAACAGCCAGTCGTCCACCCATTGCTGGGTGCTCTGGCTGCTGTTCCAGCGCTCGTTGCCGTCCAGGCCGCAGCAGAAGCGGGCGGTGGTCGTGTGGTTGTTGAGGATCACCGCGAAGCCGTCGGCGGTGAGGGCCGCGATGACGGCGTCGAGGACCTGGAGCGGGGTCTTGCCCTTCAGCTGCGGGTTGGCGGCGACCGCCGTGTCCGGGACGGGCGTGGTGTCGTGGACGAGCGCGTTGGAGAACGGCAGCCGGATGCTGTTGAGGCCCAGGCCGTGGAAGTCGGCGAGGATGGCGGCCATGGGGGCCCGGTCCAGTCCGAGCGGCATGCTGTGGGCCGGTTCGCCGTGCATGTGGCTGGCGGGATCGTTGATGTCCCCGCTTCCGGTCCACGTCCCTTGGGCTCCCGCCCAGTTGCCCGCCTTCAGTTTGAAGCGGTTGCCCCCGGCGTCGACGATCCAACGGCCCCGGGTGCTGAGGGGGCCCGTCCAGGAGGCGGCCAGCTGCTGACCGGTCAGGACCGTGGGCGTGGCCTGGTTGCCGGTCGGGGTGGCGGTCACGGCGGCGGATCCGCCCGGAACGGGTGCCGCCGCGCCGGCGGCCGTGCTCGTGCCGAGGAGCAGCGCGGACAGCACGGCGAGTGCCGCGGTCGCGCGTCGGAGCAGTGGGGTGCCTGTCATGTCGGCCCCTTCTGAGGATGGAGGATGTGCCGTGCTCTTGACGTGCGTGCGGTCGGCGGCGGCGGTCGCCCCGGGGTCAGCCTTTGAGGCCGCTGGTGGCGATGCCCTCGACGATGTAGCGCTGGGCCACCAGGAACATGACGACCAGGGGGGCGATCGTCACGACGGCTCCGGCGAACAGGCCGGGCAGGTTGACGGTCTGTGAGGTGAGGAACGTCGACAGGGCGATCTGCGCCGTCCAGGCCGACGGGTCCTGGCCGATGACCAGGGGCCACAGGAAGGAGTTCCAGCTGTCGATGAACGCCAGTGCTCCGAGCGAGGCGAGCATGGCTCCCGAGTTCGGCAGGGCGATCCGGCGGTAGATGCCGAACCAGCCCAGCCCGTCCAGCCGTCCGGCCTCCTCGACCTCGGCCGGGAACCGGAGGTAGAAGTTGCGGAACAGCAGGACGGCGAAGGGGTTGAACAGGCCGGGCGCGATGATGCCCCACAGCGTGTTCACCCCGCCCATCGAGCCGACCACGACGAACGTCGGTACGAAGGTCACCGAGCTGGGGATCATCAGGGTGGCGACGACCAGGGCGAGCAGGATGCCGCGTCCCGGTACGGGTATCCGCGCGAAGGCGTAGCCGGCGGCGGAGGCAAGGAGCGTGGAGACGGGAGCCGTGATGACGGCGATCAGGGCCGAGTTCGCCAGTGCCCTGCCCATGGACAGGGTCGGGTCGGCGAAGAGCGCGCTGAAGTTCTCGAAGTGCATCGTGGACGGCCACCACGTCCAGTGCGGTGAGCTCGCGCCGCGGGTGTCCATCAGGGCACCGCGCAGCATCAGGTAGAAGGGTGTCAGGAAGGCCGTCGTCAGCAGACCCACCAGCAGTCCCCGCGCCGAGAGGCGCAGGGCTCCGGAGAGTCTCGGCACGGTGCTCATGTGCGGCTCATCCTTCCTTTCTCCCGAAACCCGTGAAGCGCCCCTGGATCAGGGTCACTCCGACGATGAGGGCGGTGAGCACGAACGCTCCGGCCGATCCGAGGCCGTAGTCCTGGCTGCCCATCGCGGTGCTGTACAGGTAGACCAGCGGGGTCTGCACGGGGGCCGCGCCGGTTCCGGAGAGCCCGCTGTTGAACAGGTTGTAGAACTCGTCGAAGGCCTGGAAGGCCGCGATGAAGAGCAGCATCAGGACGGCGACGGAGGTGTTGCGCAGCATCGGCAGCGTGACGCCGCGCAGCAGCCGCAGGCCCGTCGCCCCGTCGAGCGCGGCGGCCTCGTAGAGGTCCTTGGGGATGCCCTGGAGGCCGGCGAGGAAGAGCACCATGTAGAAGCCGACCTGGAGCCAGAGCCGCAGGGTGACCAGGACGATCCAGTACAGCGGTGGTGACGTGGTCTGCAGCCAGGGGACCGGGTCCATGCCGAACCATCCGGCGAGGGTGTTGGCGATGCCGGCGGGCAGCCCGTTGAACAGGCACATCTTCCACAGGAGCGAAGCGGCCACGTAGGACACGGCGGCCGGGATCAGGAAGGCGGTGCGCACCACGGCCCGCCCCCGCCGGATCCGGTGCACCAGCAGGGCGAGCCCGAGGGAGGCCGCGAAGGTGACGGGCACGATGAACGCGGTGAACAGGAGGATCTGGCCGAGGGAAGCGCGGAACGTCCGGTCGGAGAGCAGCGTCCGGTAGTTGTCCAGGCCCACCCACCGGCCGGGGGCTATGGTGCCGCGGGCGTCGCTCAGGCTGAGCAGGAAGCTCCAGCCGATGGCCACGTACTTGAAGACGCCGAGCCCGATCAGCATCGGCGCGGTGAGCAGCGCGAAGGCGGCCCAGGCCGAGCGTCCGGTGCGGGGCCGCCGCGCGGCGCGGGCCGCGCGCCGGTCGGAAGGCACGGAGGCCGGCGCGGGCCCGGGCTGCCCGGACGGCCCGGACCGGGGCGTGCTGGTGTGCGGTGCCGCGACCATCAGCCGCGCTGCTTGTCGACGACCGCCTGGGCCCGGCCCACTGCTTCCGCCAGGACCTGCGCGGGGTCCCCCTGCCCGCCGACGATCTTCGCGGCGGCCGACCTGAAGGCATCGCTCACGGCGGTGTCCCAGGTGCCCGGGTTGGGCTTGCCGTACTTGGCGGCCAGTTCCACCGCCTCCCGGGCGGCGCCGCCGGAGAGCTTCTCGGCGCCCTCCGCCACGGACTTGCGGGGCGGGACGTGGAGACCGTAGCTCTCGGCCCAGTCCTTCTGCAGTCCGCTCTCCTGGACCCACAGCCACTGGACGAACTTCTTGGCGGCGTCCACGTTCCTGCCCTTGGCGTTGACGCAGCTGGTCCAGCCGCCGACGCGCACGACGGGGCTCCCGCCGGCCTTGAAGGCGGGCCACGGCAGGACGCCGAAGTCGTCGCCGAGCGCGGCCTTGATCGCGGGCATCGCCCACAGGCCGCACCACTGCATGGGCACGACGTCCTGGGTGAGGGCGGACGGGTCCCACCAGTCGGTGGTGAAGCCGAGGAGCAGGGACTTGTCGTCGTGCAGGCGCTTCAGGCCGGTCAGGGCTTCGAGCGCCTGCGGGGAGCCGAAGGCGACCTTGCCGTCGGTCACCAGGTCGCCGCCGTTGGAGCGGACCGCGAGGATGGGGCTGTCGCCCAGTCCGTCGTTGCCGACGAACAGGCCCTTGCCCGTCTTGGTGCTGAGGGCCTTCGCCGCCGTGACGAGCTCGTCGAACGTGGTGGGCGGGGTGATTCCGGCCCCGGACAGCCTGCTCTTGCGGAAGTACAGCATCATGACGTCGTCGATCATCTTGACGCCGTGGAGCTTGCCGTCGACGGTCACGCCGGCGATGGCGTTGTCGTTGAAGTCGGACCTGGCGCTGCCGTAGATGTCGTCCAGCGCGGCGATCTGGCCCCGGCGGGCCAGGCTGTCGCTGAAGTCGCCGATCTCGAAGACGTCCGGGGCCGAGTCGGTGAGCAGCGTCGCGTTGATCTTGGCCGTGTAGTCGCCGGGGACCCAGGTGACCTTGACGGCGGTGTCCGGGTGGGCCTTGGTGAAGGCGGTCGCGTAGCGCAGCGCGGCCTGCTGCGCGCCGGCCTCGCCGTAGGCGTGGTACCAGACGTTCAGGGTGGTCCTGGCCGCGGACGAGCCGCCCGTGCCCGGGTTCGTACTGCAGGCGGTGGTCACCACGCTTCCCGCGACGATCATCAGTGATCCGCCGAGGAAACCCCTTCGGCTAAGCTCGGTTCTGTGTGCGCGCATGTCGCATCCTTCCGTGAGGCAGGCGTGATGTGGGTGTGTTCCACCCGGCCGGTGCCCTTCCTCAGTGCTTGCCGGCAGGGAAGGGCGCCGGTCGGGTGAGCTGTGCGCGGTGTTACGGGAACAGCGCCTGTACCGCCACCGCGGCGGCCCCGCGGGCCCACTCCTCCCAGGGGAGCGGGCGCAGCGACAGCGGGCACCGGCCCGCCGCCCCGAAGGTGTGGGACGCGTAGGCGTCCTTGATGTGCTGTCCGAACAGGTCGTAGGTGTCCGTTCCCTCGCCGCTCACCACGACGCGTTCGGGGCCTACGAGATTGACGAGCGTGGCGATGGCGACCCCGATCGCGCGGCCGGCGCGGGCGAACGCCTCCCGCGCCACGGGATTGCCGTCGCGGGCCATCTCCACGGCCTGCTCGAACGCGAGTTCTCCGAGACCGGTGCCCCGGCGGACGGCTTCGAGGATCGCTCCGCTGGAGGCGATGGCCTCGACGCAGCCGGCCGACCCGCAGCGGCAGCTCGGGCCGGCCGGGTCGACGCAGATGTGTCCCATCTCCCCGGCCACGCCGTAGGCGCCCTCCACCAGCTGTCCGTTGACGACGATGGCGGAGCCGATGCCCGCGCCGATCGTGACCAGCGCGAAGTAGCCGGTGCCCACTCCCTCCCCGAACCACCAGTGCTCGGCGATGGTGAGTGCTTTGACGTCGTTCTCGACGGTGACCGTCAGACCGGTGGACGCGCTCACCATGTCGGCGAGCTGGACGTCGCTCCAGCCGAGGCGGCCGGAGAAGCGGACCCGGCCGCTCGCCCGGTCCACGTCTCCCGAGACCGCGATGCCCAGGTGCCGGGTCCGGGCGCGGAACGCGGGCTCGGCGTCGAGCAGTTCGTCGACGAGTTCGGTCAGGAGCACGCTCACCGCCTCGGGCCGGCAGTCACCGAGGGTCCGGCCCGCCGTCGCCCGCACTCGGGCCCGCAGGTCGCACACCACGCCGAACAGCCGGTCGTCGCTGATCTTCACGCCGACGAAGAACTCCCGGTCCGGGGTGACCGCCAGCGGGTTGACAGGCCGGCCGGCCCCCGGAGCGGTGCGTTCCGGCGCGAGTTCGTGCAGATAGCCGTCATCGATGAGCGGTCTCGCGGCCTTGGTGATGGCCGTCGAGGACAGCCCCGTCCGGCGCGCGAGCTCGACCCGGCTGAGCGGGCCCTCGGCCAGGAGCAGGGCGAGGACCGCGGTTTCGGCCGGTGCGGTGACCAGTGGTTGGGAGTCGTTTCGAAACACGGGTGCAACGTAGAGCAAATAAATAACTTCGTCCAGTATTGATTTCCCACCCGTCTCCGCCTTAGCCTCTGGCCCAACTCACGGCCTGTACCCGAGCGTTCGGCGCAGCGGGGCTCTCGCCCGCACCACCCTTCGTACGGCCGTGGTCCTTTCCGCACCCCAGGAGACCCCTTCGTGTCTGCCGCGCTCCCGCTCGCCACCTTCGACCCCGGCCCCGGCGTCGCCCTTCTGCGCACGCCCAACAGCCTGTACGCCCTGCGCATCGGCCTCGACGGAAGCCCTCGGCACCTGTACTGGGGCGCGCCGCTCGACGCCGCGGCCCTGTCCCGACTGCCGGACGCCGCCTCACCCGCCGCCAGCAGCTTCGAAGCCGACGCCGACGCGGACGAGCTCGCTCCGCAGACCGGGGCGCGGTTCGGTCCGGCAGGCCTCCAGGTCCGGTTCGCCGACGGAACCAGCGGCGCCCAGTGGCGGTTCACGGGGCACACCGTCGAGGGCGGCGAGCTGCGCCTGCACCTGCGCGACCGCCACTACCCCCTGCACGCCGAGCTGTGTTACCGCGTCCGCCCCGGCAGTGACGTCATCGAACGCTGGGTGGAGCTCACCCACACCGCGGCGGCGGAGGACGACGCCGGGCCCGTCACCATCGACCGGCTGGACTCGGCCTCCTGGACGGCCCCCGCGCTCGCCGACTACCGGCTCAGCCATCTCACGGGCGGCTGGAACAGCGAGTTCCAGCTGAACCGCGACCGGCTCCCCGTCGCCGAGACCGTCCTCACCAGCCGCCGCGGGCTCACCGGCCACCACGCCAACCCCTGGCTGGCGCTCGACGACGGCACCGCGACGGAAGACCGGGGCGAGGTGTGGAGCACCGCCCTGGCCTGGAGCGGAAGCTGGCGCATCACCCTCCACCGCGACCCCGTCGGCCGCACCACCTGGACCGGCGGATTCGGGCACGAGGGACTGCGGTGGACGCTGCGACCGGGCGAGAGCCTGCGCACCCCCGTGTTCGCCGGCCTCTACACGCCGCACGGCTTCGGCGCGGCCAGCCGCGCCTGGCACGGCCACGTCCGGGACCAGGTGCTGCCCGAGCCCGGCCGGGAGCGGCCGGTCGTCTACAACTCCTGGGAGGCCACCGGTTTCGGCGTCGACCAGGCCGGACAGGTCCGGCTGGCCCACCTGGCCTCCCGGGCCGGCGCCGAACTCTTCGTGCTGGACGACGGCTGGTTCGGCGCGCGGCGGGGCGACGCGGCGGGACTCGGCGACTGGGTGCCGCGCCGCGACGCCTTCCCGCAGGGACTGCGCCCCCTCGCCGACGAGGTCCACCGCCTCGGCATGGAGTTCGGGCTGTGGGTGGAACCCGAGATGGTCAACCGCGACAGCGAGCTGTACCGCGCCCATCCGGACTGGGTCATCCACTCCCCCACGCGCGAGACGACCGAGCTGCGCAATCAACTGGTGCTGAACCTCGCCCGGCCCGACGTGGAGGCCTGGGCCCACCACACCCTCGACTCCGTCGTCCGCGACCACCGGGTCGACTGGCTCAAATGGGATGCCAACCGCGCCTTCACCGATACCGGCTGGGAAGGGCATCACGATCCGGACCGGCTCTGGATCGACCACACCCGGGCCGTCTACCGCATCATGGACCGGCTCCGCGCCGACCACCCGGGCCTGCGCATCGAGGCGTGCGCGGGCGGCGGCGGGCGCGCCGACCTCGGCATCCTCGCCCGCACCGACCAGGTGTGGACCTCCGACAACACCGATCCCGTCGACCGGATCGCGATCCAGGACGGCTTCAGCCAGCTCTTCCCCGCCCGGGTCATGGCCGCGTGGGTCACCGACAGCCCCAACGTCACCACCGGACGGCTCACTCCGCTGCGCTTCCGCTTCCACGTGGCCATGTCCGGCGCGCTCGGCCTCGGCGGAGACCTCACGACCTGGTCCGAGGAGGAACTCGACGAGGCCGCCGGGCTCGTGGCCGAGTACAAGCGGATCCGTCCGCTGGTGCAGTTCGGCCTCCAGTACCGCGTCGAGGGGGCGGGCGGAGTGACGGCCGTCCACTACGCCGCCGAAGACGGCGGCGAGCACGCCGTTCTCGCGTGGCGCCCCTCGGCCCGGTTCGGCCACCCGGCCGCCCCCGTCAGACTGCCCGCCCTCGACGCCGGCGCCCACTACCTGGACCCGGACCTGGACCGCGTGCACAGCGGCGCCGTCCTGGTCCACCGCGGAATCGACCTGCGGCTGCCCACGGGGGACCACGCGAGCCGGCTGGTCCGGCTGCGCCGCGTCACCCCCTGACATCGCGTCGGACGAGCCCCGCGACCGCACCCCCGACCGTGCCGGCCGCCCCCGACCGCGCCGACCACCCACGGACACACGCCCACCCACGGACACCCTGGACCGATATGGACAACCGCCACGTCCTCGTCGTCGGCATCGACGGCGTACGGCTCGACCTGCTGCCGGAGCTGGACACACCGCACCTCGACGAAGTGGCCCGCGCGGGCTTCCTGGCGCCCGTCGGGATCGACGACGCCACGCCGACCATGTCCGGCCCGTGCTGGACCACCATCGTGACCGGGGTCGGCGTCGCCAAACACGGGGTGTGGGGCAACCGTCTCGACGGCAACCGGCTCGACGTCTTCCCCGACTTCACCACCCGCCTGGCCCTCGAACACGGGCGGCGCACCTTCGCCGTCGGCGGCTGGGCACCCCTGTTCCTCGCCCGGCAGGGCGGGCCGCTCTTCACCGCCCCCAGCCGGCTGAGCTTCATCGCCCCCCGCGAGGACACCCCTCAGGCCTGGGAGGAGGCCGACGAGACAGTGACGGCCGAAGCGGCACGCGTACTGGGCTCCGGAGAGGAACTCCACGCCTCCTTCGTCTATCTCGGCGCCGTCGACGAGACCGCCCATTTCCTCGGCTGCGGTCAGGAGTACCGCCGGTCGATCGAGACCGCGGACAGCCGCCTGGGACGGATCGTCAAGGCCGTGCGCGGGCGCCCCGGCCACGCCGGGGAGCAGTGGACGGTCATCGTCGTGACCGACCACGGCCACCGCGAGGAGGGGGGCCACGGAGGTCGCAGCGAGCGGGAGCGCACCGCGTGGGTGGCCGCGTGCGGCCCCGGTCTGCCCGCCGGCGCGACCGTGCCGGGCGTCCGGCACGCCGATGTCGCCGCGCACGTGTACGCCGCGCTCGGCATCGTCCAGGATCCCCATTGGACCCTGGACGGCGCCGCTTTCACCCCCTGACCCCTGCCCCCTGACCCCTGACCCGGCGGGCTACCGCGTCCCGCGCTCGGCCGTGAGGCGGCGGGCGCCGGCCGCCGGGGTGACGGGGAACAGGCGCGGGGGGCGGTGGCCGGCCGCACCGAAGGCGGTCGTGACGGACCCGCCCACCGCGTCCTCCCGCCCCGCCTCCACCAGCGCGATGACGGAGCCCCCGAAGCCCCCTCCCGTCATCCGGGCCCCGAGCGCCCCGGCCTCCAGCGCGGCGGTGACGGCGAGGTCGGTCTCCGGGCACGAGACCCGGTAGTCGTCGCGCAGCGAGGCGTGGCCCGCGGTGAGGATCGGGCCGAGGGCCGCCGCGTCGCCCTCCCGCAGCCGGGTGACGGCCTCCGCGACCCGGGCGTTCTCGGTCACCACGTGGCGCACCAGGGGCACGAGTTCCGCCGGCAGGGCCTTGAGGGCCTTCGGCAGTTCTCCGGCGTCCACGTCGCGCAGGGCGGGCAGCCCGAGCAGCGCGGCCGCGCGTTCGCAGCCGGCCCGCAGGGCGGCGTACTCCCCGTCGGCGAGGTCGTGGGAGACCCGGGTGTCGATCACCAGCAGCCCCAGCCCCTGGCCCCGGAGGTCGAGGGGCACCTGCCGGTGGTCCTGCGGGGTACGGGCGTCGAGGTGGAGGGCGGCCTCGGCGGTGCAGCAGACCGAGGCCATCTGGTCCATGATCCCGCAGGGGACACCCGCGAAGGCGTTCTCCGCGCGCTGGCCGATCCGGGCCAGTTCGGGCCCGGGCAGGCCCAGCCCGTACAGCGCGTCGTAGGCGACGGCGACCACGCACTCCAGCGCCGCCGAGGAGGAGAGGCCGGCGCCGGTGGGCACCGTGCTGTCGAAGTGCAGGTCCGCTCCCCCGACGGTGTGGCCCGCCTCGGCGAGTGCCCAGACCACGCCGGCCGGGTACGCGGCCCAGCCCGTCACCGACCCCGGAGCCAGCCCGTCCACGGAGAGTTCGGTGATCCCGCCCTTCCCCTGCGCGCTGTGCAGCCGCAGCCGCCCGTCCGTGCGCGCGCGGGCGGCGAGCAGGGTGTTCCGCGGGAGGGCGATGGGCAGGGCGAACCCGTCGTTGTAGTCGGTGTGTTCACCGATCAGGTTCACCCGCCCCGGCGCCGCCCAGACCCCGTCCGGGGGCCCTGCGAAGAGCCGCGCGAAGACGTCCGCGACGCCGTCGGCCCGGCTGTCGTCGTCCCACTGAGCCGTCCGGTTCACGCCAGGGCCTCCCGCAGTCGCCGCGCGGCCTCCTCGGGGGCCACGTCATTGATGAAGGCTTCCGTCCCGGACTCCGTCCCGGCGAGGAACTTGAGCTTGTCGGGAGTCCGCCGCACGGTGAACAGCTCCAGATGCAGGGCCAGTTCCTCCCCCCCGGTGCGGGGGGCCTGGTGCCAGGCCGAGATGTACGGGGTGGGGCCCGGCCCCTGCGGCCGCCCCGGTACGGGGAACAGCCGGTCGAACCGGCGCAGCAGGTCCAGGTAGAGCTCCGGGAACTCGGCCCGCTCGGCCTCGGTGAGGCAGGTCAGATCGGGGACCCGGCGGTGCGGGTAGAGGTGCACCTCGTACGGCCAGCGGGCGGCGTAGGGCACGAAGGCGGTCCAGTGCTCCCCGGCCGTCACCACCCGGTCGGTGGCGGCGCGGGCACCCGCCAGCAGGTCCTCGAAGAGGTTGCGTCCGGTGGCGGCCCGGTGTGCGGTCGCGGCGGCCGTCATCTTGGCGGTGCGCGGTGTGACGAACGGGAAGCCGTAGATCTGGCCGTGCGGGTGGGCGAGGGTCACCCCGATCTCGGCCCCCCGGTTCTCGAAGCAGTACACCTGCTCGACTTCCGGGAGGGCCGAGAGCTCCGCGGTGCGGTCGGTCCACGCGTCCAGGACCAGGCGGGCGGCGGCCGGCGTGAGGTCGGCGAATCCGGCCGCGTGGTCCGGGGTGAAGCACACCACCTCGCAGCGCCCGGCCCCGCCCGCCAGGGAGGGGAAGCGGTTCTCGAAGACGGCCACCTCGTAGTCGTCGGCCGGGATCTCGCTGAGCCGGCCGTCCCGTGAGGGGCAGAGCGGGCATTCGCCGGCGGGCGGGTGGTACGTGCGGTCCTGCCGGTGGGAGGCGATGGTGATCCAGTCACCGGTCGCCTCGTCCCGCCTCAGTTGGGGGTGGCTGCTCACCCGGTCCAGCGGGCGCGGATCGGGCGCATCGCGCACGGCGCCTTCGTCGGTGTCGAAGTAGATCAGTTCGCGGCCGTCCGCGAGTTTCGCAAGAGTCTTCTTCACTCGCCAAGACTAAACAGATTTCAAATCAAATCAACAGCGTGGAGCTGATGATTCTACAAAAACCAACACCACTCGATGTGGTCCTGTTGCTTTCCGACTGGTTCTCCCGGTCGTCAGGCCCCGGGGACGGGCTCCACGGGCGCCGGCCCGGTGGTCGCCCGGATGACCAGCTCGGGGTCGAACAGCAGCTCCCCCGTCGGCACGTCCCGGTTGCTCACCAGTGCCAGTACGCTGCGGCCCACCTCCAGCGCCAGCCGGTCGGCGGGCTGGCGCACCGTGGTCAGGGGAGGATCCGTGAACTCGGTGATGGCCGAGCCGTCGTAGCCCACCACCGATACGTCCCCGGGCACCGAACGCCCGTGCCGGCGGACGCCCCGGATCGCCCCGAGGGCCATGTAGTCGCTGGCCGCGACGATCGCGGTGGCGCCCAGGGCGAGCAGCGGGCCGACGGCGGCCTGGCCGCCCTCCACCGTGTAGGACTGCCGGATCACCCAGCGCTCCGGCTCCTCGATGCCCCGCTTGGCCATGGCCTCCACGAAACCCCGCACCCGCCGGTCGGCGGGCTGGTTGCCGGCCGGGCCCGAGGCCATCCCGATCCTGCGGTGGCCCAGTCGGTGGAGGTGGTCGACGGCCAGTTCGGCGGCGAGCGCGTCGTCGGTGGAGAAGACCGGGGTGGGCACCCCGTCCGCGAACTCGCCGTTGATCCCCACGTAGGGGACCCGGCGCTGGCGCAGCAGTTCGTACGTCTCGGTGTCGGCGCCGTCGACGGTGTTGGACGCGGACAGGAAGACCACGGCCGCGACTCCCTTGTCCACGAGCGCGGAGATGAAGTCCCGCTCCTGCACCCCGCCCGGGAAGGCGGGGCACAGGATCGTCTTGAGCCCGTGCGGGGCGAGGGCCGACTCGATGCGCTCGGCGACATCGGCGAAGAACGGGTTGGAGACGAACTCGGTGATCACCGCGACCAGTTGGCCCTGGACCTGCCGTTCGTAGCCGAGCTCCGTCATGGCCTGCTCGACCGCGTCCCGGGTCTTCTTCGACACGCCCTGGCGCCGGTTGATCACCCGGCTGACGGTGGCCTCACTGACCTGGGCGCGGGCTGCGACCTCGGTGATCCCGACCTTCATCGCGGTCCTTCCGTGATCGTGAGCGATGCCATGCCGCCGCGCGGCACGGAGAGCGAGTGCGCTCCCTCCGGCAGGTACGTCGGCGGATCGTCCATGATACGGCCGTCCGGCCCGTGGACCACGCCCTGGACCCGGCCCCCGCCGCCCGTCACCTCGACCATCACCCGGTCCCGGTCCGAGCCGTTGACCACGCAGAAGTGGCGGTACGCGGAGAGGTCCAGCGGGACGACCCGGTCGCCGTGGACGCTCAGCAGGCAGTGGTCCCCGGCGCTCACCCGCACCAGCGGGTACAGCTCGTCGGGCCGGCCCGGTTCCACGTCCCCGTCCAGCAGCAGCTCGCGGTGGCCCCGCCACTGCGCCAGCCAGAAGCCGATCGCCTCCCGGTGCGCCGCGGGCACCCGGTCCAGCCGTACGGAGATCTGCGGCACCGAGTGCAGGGCCCCGATCAGCTGCCGGGCCACCGTCGTCACGGGCGCGTCGGCCGACCACAGGAGCATGTCGGAGTGGACGGCTCCGCCGACGGCGAGCAGTGACGTGTCGAGGGTGCGGACCCGGTTCGCGGTCGCGTCCGCCGGGCAGTCGAAGGAGCGCAGCATGTTGCCGAAGGGGGCCATGCCGGGCCCCGTGTAGGGCTGGCGCAGTTCCAGGAGCACCCCCGGGCGTACGGATTCCAGGACCGCGCGCAGTTCCGTCAGCAGGGTCACCATGGCCTGTCCGACGTCCCCGGCGCCGTCGCCCGCGTACACCATGGCCTGGTCGAGGAAGTCGAGCTTCAGTCCGTCGAGCCCGTACGCGTCGACCAGCCGGGCGCAGAGGCCGACCACGTGCGCGCGCACCTCGGGGCGGCGGGGGTCGAGCACGTGCGCGCCGGGGACGGTGGCCGGGGCGGGCGCGCAGGCCTCCCAGCGGCGGTGGCAGGCGGCCTCGGGGCCGAGGAGCAGGGGCGCGACCCAGGCCAGGTAGCTCAGTCCCTGATCGCGGACCCGGGCGACGTGCCCCGCGAAGTCGGGGAACTTGGCCCGGTCGGGCTCCCAGTCCCCGCAGCCGGCGTAGCCGCGCCCGTGGCCCAGCTCCTGCCAGCCGTCGTCGAGGATCAGCGCTCCGCAGCCGAGTGCGGAGGCCAGTGCGGCCTGGGTTTCGACGGCGGCGGCGTCGACGTCCTGGTTGAAGGCGTACCAGGTGGAGTAGACGGGCGTGCGGGCCGCGTCGGGCACCACCGCCGTCGCGGTCCCGGCGCCGAACCAGGCACGCAGGGTCCGCATGGCCCGCGCCACCGAGGGCGATCGCGGGACGAGCAGGATCCGGTGGGCCCGCGCCGAGGCGGGCAGGTGGAGGTGGACGACGTGGGTGTCGTTCTCCTCCGAGACCCCGAAGCGCAGGGCCGCCTCGGGCACCGGGTCGGCGGCGGCGAAGGTGAGCAGGGTGGCGCCGGTGTGGTCGTAGAGGCATCCGGCGGCATGTCCGTCGACCAGCGAGACCCGGGACCGGCCCTCCCAGTCGGCGAGGAGGGTGCGCTGCCAGCCGCCCTGCGGGTGCCAGTATCCGGCGGCGTCACCGAGGGGCACGGAGAAGCGGAGCTCGACGGGGGCGCCGTCGGCCCGCACCTCCAGTACGCGCAGCCCCCCGGAGAGTTCACCGAGGGTCCAGCGGGGATCGGTGCCCGGAGCGTGGGCGAGGACGGCGAGCGAGACCCCGTCGAGCAGCGGCTCGCCCCGGGCGGGCGTCAGCCCCGCGGTGGTCACGGCCCCGGAGCCGTCCGACGAGGCGGTGGTGGTGTGCACGGTCACTCCTTCACGGCGCCGGCGAGCAGGCCGGACACGAAGTGGCGCTGCAGCGCCAGGAACACGAGGGCCATGGGGATGGCCGCGGCGGCCGTTCCGGCGAGGATCGCGCCGTAGTCGGTTTCGTCGAGGCCCTGCAGGGAGGCCAGGGCGACGGGGACGGTGAACGTGGCGCCGTCGCGCAGGACGATCAGCGGCCAGATGAAGTCGTTCCACTGGTAGAGGAAGAGGAAGATCGCCAGGGCGGCCAGTGCCGGCTTCATGGGCGGGAGCACCACCTTCCGGAACAGTCGCAGTTCGCCGCAGCCGTCCATGCGCCCCGAGTCGAGCAGTTCGTCGGGGAGCGCGGCCATCGACTGGCGCATCAGGAAGATGCCGAAGGGCAGGGCCAGGTTGGGCATGATCACGGCCTGGTAGGTGCCCAGCCACCGGAGCCCGGCCATCATCTGGAAGAGCGGTACGAGGGTGACCTGGGCGGGGACCACGAGCCCGAGCATGAGCAGTCCGAACAGAGCCTCACGGCCCCGGAAGCGGTACTTGGCGAAGCCGTAGCCGGCCAGGGTGCAGACGGCTCCCGCGCACAGGGTGTAGATCACCGCGATGAACAGGGAGTTGAGGACCACCCGGCCGAACTGCGCGGTGTCCTGGAGGGTGTGGAGGTTGGCCGCCAGGTGGCCGCCGGGCAGCAGCGGCGGCGGACTGTCGAAGATCTCCGCCGAGCTGTGCGTGGCGGCGACCACGAGCCAGTAGAAGGGGATCAGGACGGCGGCGAGGACGATGGCGAGTCCGGAGGTGAGCAGGATGCTCCTGCCGCGGTGGCGGGCGGGCGTCATGACTTGTCCCCCAGGAAGCGGAACTGGATCACGCCGAGAATGCCGATGAGGACGGCCAGGGCGTAGGCGATGGCGGACGCGTATCCGAAGTCGAAGTACTTGAAGGCGTTCTGGTACAGGTACACGCCGATGGTCAGGGTGGCGTTGTCCGGGCCGCCCCCGGTGAGCACGTACGGCTCGTCGAAGATCTGCAGGGTGCCGATGGTGGAGAGCACCGTCGTGAGCAGCAGCGCGGGGCGCAGGCCCGGCAGGGTGACGTGGCGGAAGGAGGTCCAGGCACCGGCTCCGTCCACGGCCGCCGCGTCGTACAGCTCGGCGGGCACGGTCTGCAGGCGGGCGAGCAGGATCACCGCGTTGTACCCGGTGTAGTGCCAGGTGAGCGCGAGGCCGAGGGAGACCTTCGCCCACAGGGGGTCGGTCAGCCACGGCACCGGGTCCAGACCCGCGAGCCCCAGCAGCCAGTTGACGAGCCCGTAGTCCTTGCCCAGCAGGACGGAGAAGACGATCCCGTAGGCGACCAGGCCGGTGATCATGGGCAGGAAGAAGCCCAGCCGGAAGAGCGCGCGGCCGCGCAGCAGGGTGGAGTTCAGGGCCACGGCGAGCCCGGTGGCGAGGGCCAGCATGACGGGCACCTGGACGACGAGGATCACCGCGGTGTTCTTCAGGGCGGTCCAGAACAGCGGATCGCCCATCAGGCGCGTGTAGTTGTCGGCGCCGACGAACCGCTCGGACCCGCCGACGGTCTTGTGCAGGCTGATCACGAAGGACCGGCCGATGGGGTAGATCTTGAAGACGGCGAAGAGGAGCAGCGCGGGCAGGACGAAGAGGTACGGCGCCACGCGCCGACGGGGCCGGGACCGGGGGGCCGGCCCCCGGGAGGCGACGGCCCGGGGTTTGCCGCCGGTGAGCGTGGCGGTCATCGGCGGACCTTGCGCCCGGTCTGCCGGCCCAGCTGGTCGGCGGCGTCCTTGAGCACCTTCGCCGGGTCGGCGCCGCCCAGCAGCACCTTGGACTGGGCATCGGTGACCAGCTTGAGGGCACGGGCGTAATCGGCGGTGTAGTTGAAGGCGGGCGAGGGGGCCTTGAGGGCCTCCAGGAAGACCTCGCCCTTCCTCTGACCGCTGAAGTAGGGGGACGGCTCGTGGAAGACCGCGTCGTCGTACGCCTTCATCAGGGCGGGGGCGATGCCCTTGCCCTTGTAGATCTGCACCTGGGAGGCCGGGCGGGTGAGGACGAACTCGACGAAGGACCAGGCCGCCGCCTGGTGTTTGCTCGCGCCCGCGACGGCGAGGTGGGTGGAGTTGACGGTGGCCGCGCTGGAGCCGCCCCGGCGTACGGCCGGGGGAAGCCTGACCTTCCACTTCCCCGCTTCCTCGGGGACCTGTTCCTGGATGATGCCGCCGAACCAGGTGGGCATGGGCAGGACGGCCGCGGTCCCCTGCTTCAGGGAGCTCATCAGGGCGTTCCAGCCGCCCGCGAGATCGCTGACCAGGCCGGCGTCGTTCATCGTCTTGATGAGGGTCATGGCCTTCACGGCTTCCGGGGAGTCGAGCGTGATCTCGCCGGAGAGGCTGAAGTAGAAGGCACCCTGGAGTTGGAGCAGCATCTGGAAGAAGTTGGCGGCGTCGGCCTGTGAGGCGGGCTTGTCGATGCCCAGCAGGTGAGCGCCGGTCTTCTGCTTGATCTCCTTGCCGGCTTCGATGGTCTCCTCCCAGGTCTGGAGGGCCTCCGCGTCCACCCCGGCCTTCTCGAAGAGGTCGGCGCGGTAGTAGAAGCCCGCCGAGTTCGCTTCCCAGGGCAGGGCGTTGACGCGCTTGCCGTCGGGGGAAACCGTCTGCCACATGCCCTGTGCGAAGGCGTCCCGGTAGGCGTTCGCGCCCAGCGGGCCGAGGTCGGCGAGGCCGCCGGGGAACTTCTCCACGTAGCCCGGCAGGTAGTCGACACCGATGTGCAGGACGTCGGCGAGGCCCTGGCCGTTGGCGGCGAGCCCGGTGGTGATCTTGTCCCAGATCGCCGGGTTGCCGATGTCCTCGACCGTCACCTCGATCCCGGGGTACTTCTTGTTGAACTCGGGGACGAGGGCCTTCATTTCGGCGGCGGGCCCCTGCCAGGACCACACCGAGATCTTCCCCTTGTCCTTGTCCCCGGCGGCCCCCTCCTGACCCGTGGCGCCCGTTCCGGAGCAGGCCGTCAGGGCGGTGAGCCCGGCCCCCGCGGCGACCGCGCCGCCCATCCGCAGCACTCTCCGACGTTCCAGTTCCATACCTGACCCACCCCTTGCTCGCACCGTCACGAAAGCCGATGGGGCAGGACTGTAACGAGACGCCTCCACGCTTGCAAGACTTCACTGAAATCTTTCAGTTCGATCCGGCAGTGAATTCTGACAAGTTCATTGCAGACCCTCAGTGGAGGTTGCTAGCGTGCCGCCCGCCCCGCGCCGTGCAGACCGGCCGCCCCGCCACAACCCGGGAGAACCCGATGACGCGTTCCCGTGTGTCACTCCTGTCCGCCCTCGCCCTGCTCCTCCCGCTCACCCCGCTCGCCCTCGGGGGCCAGGCCTCGGCGGCGGGCCCGGCCGCGGGGCGGTCCGTACCGCTCGCGCCCGCCCCGCTCCCCGTCGTCAACCCCGGCTTCGAACAGGGCGCTGCGGGGTGGCAGTTCACCGCCGGGACCGGAGTCGCCACGAACTATCCGCACGGCGCGGCCCGCCTCGCCTACCTGGACGCCGGACCCGCGATGAAGGTGTCCCAGACCGTGACGGCCACCGGCCGGGGGACGTACGACATATCCGCCTGGATCGCGACCGGCGGGCCGAACGGCCGCTACGTCGCCCGCGTCAACGGCACGGTGGCCGCCGCGCTGACCCTGCCGAGCGCCACGAACTACCGGCGCTACACCCTGAGCCGGATCGCCCTCGCCCCCGGCGACACGCTGGAGATCGCCTTCGAGTCGGGGGACGGCTGGGTCAACGCCGACGACGTCATGCTCTCGCCCGCCTCCCCCGCGGACCCGAAGATCAGCTCCTCCGACCCCAAGATCGTCGAGATGTTCGACTGGTCCAAGCGGAAGGCCAACAGCTGGGTACAGCTGCCGGGCACCCAGGGCCCGCTCAACGTCGACGAGAACCACACCGGCGGCAGCGGCACCGGCGCCTACGCCGCCTCCTACTGGGCCGGCTACGCCAACCGCAGCGGCTACTACTCGCGCGACACGGCCCACCAACTGGCGGGCGCCGGGGTGCTCGCCCTGAACGCCGAGAACCGGACGATGCTCCGCTCCTTCGCCGCCTCCGCCACTCCCGAGCACAAGTACTACCCGGCCTGGGCCCTGAACTTCGATGCGAAGACCTACCTGTCGATCGACTACAGGAGCCCGGTGAACTTCGTCCGCGAGGTGCCCGCCACCTTCGAGCTGGTGCAGAAGTCCGAGGAGGCGTACCGCTGGAGCGGCGACCGCTCCTACGTCGACGATCCGGTCCTGTGGAACTTCTACCGGCACGCCACCGACGAGTTCGTCACCCTGCACGACGGGCTCAAGGACAACGGGACCGTCAAGGTGGCCGAGGGCACCGGCCAGGGCATCTTCCAGGGCACCGCCAGCTACAACGAGCAGAGCGGCGAGCCGCTCGCCGAGGCCGGCGACGCGATCGGCTCCCAGTACCAGGCCTACCTGGCGATGGCCTCGCTCGCCCGCTCCAAGGGGGACGTCGCGCTCGCCGACCGCTACGGGGCCAAGGCCCGGGACCTGAAGGCGTACTTCAACTCGACCTGGAGCGGGACCGGCTCGGGTGCGGACATGGTGCGCGGCTACACCACGGACGGGCGCGCCCTGACCGGCTGGGGCAAGGAGAACAGCTGGTTCATGCCGATGAAGCAGATCCTCGACCCGGGTCCGCGCCGGGAGGCCTACCTCGACTACATCGACCAGCAGGCCTCGGGCCCGGGCCGCCCCGACAACATCGAGGCCCTCACCTACCTGCCGGACACCTTCTTCCGCAACAACCGGGCGGACACCGGCTGGAAGTGGATGAAGGACGTCTACGACCACAAGGACATCCAGCACGTCAACACCAAGCAGGGCACCAACGGGGACTATCCCGAGGTCTCCTTCACCCTGCTCGGCCAGACCGTCGAAGGGCTGCTGGGAGTCTCCCCCGACGCGCCCGCGCACTCCCTGAGCACCCAGTCCCGGCTGCCCTCGGGGATGGACTGGCTGCAGATCGACGACCTGCGGATCGGCGACTCGGCCTTCTCGCTGCGCCACGACGGGGCGACCCGTTCCTCGCTCACGCACACCTCGGGCCGTTCCTCCTACACCTGGGAGGCCCGATTCCCCGGCACCTACCCCACGCTGAAGGTCAACGGGGTGGCCCGCCCGGCCCGTACCAAGGTGATCGACGGAGTGACGTACACCTACGTGACCCCGCTCGTCGCCCCGGGCCGCACGGTCACGGTCCAGGCCGACTGAGCCCCGGCGGCCCGGTGGGAGACCGCCGGGGCGCGGCGTCCGCCCGGCAGGGTGCCGGGCGGGTGTCAGATCTCCAGGGCTCCGGGGAACGGCCCGTTCCCGACGCCGGGAGCGGTGACGGCCAGCCAGCCGTGACCGCTCATGGGGGTGTTCTCGTCGATCTCCTCCGGGTCGACGGTCACCGTTTCCGCCACTGCGTTGGCGTTCGCCTCGCAGGAGGCGTTCGGTTCGTACAGGCCGGGTTCCCAGTACTCGTCTTCCGTCTGGGGGGTCTCCCAGGGCAGCGGGTCGCCCGTCCATGCCGGCTCGCGGTAGGTCTGGTACGAGCGGATGACCCGGCCCTGCTCGGCGATGGCCCAGCCGTGCTGGTCGTCGTAGGCGTCGCGGAAGTAGAAGTGGGCCTGCCCGCAGTGCGCGCTGACCCGGGCCAGTACCTCCTCCTCGGCGCAGCCGGCCACCGGGCCGCCGAACACCATCCGCCAACCGTCGAACTCGGGCGTGACGAATGCCCGGCGGACGGTCGTCTCCTCGCCGTCGGGGCCGGTCGTCACGGCCGTGTCGTGCTCCACCGCCGACATCCCCATGGCCATGGTCGCGGGGATGCGGTCGTGGAGCCCCAGGGCGTCGAAGACACCCTCGTACGCAGCCGCCGGCACGGCGATCCACACGTACGGGCAGTGGTGGTCCAGCGGCCGGTCGGTCGGCAGCTTGATCCGGACCAGACGCTCCAGCGCCCGCCGGTCCCGGTCGCTCAGCTCGTCCCCGGCACCGGTCAACGCCAGCGCGTGCAGCGCATGGCGGCGCAAGGCGCCCGGCCCGCTGCGCCGTATCTCCAACAGGCCGCCGATCCCTTCGGATCCGAGCGCCTTCAGGTCCTTCTCGACCTGCCACACGGCATCTCGCCGGGCGAGCTGCGAAAGGAGTGACTCAAGTGTCGGGTTCTGCGTGTTCATGACGCCGACCCTAGAGGAGGGCCCGATCGGGCGGGTACGTCACCGACCGCGAGTGGAGGGGGCCGCAGGTCACGGTCAGGGAGACGGGGCCGGCTCGACCGCCCGGCTGCGGAGCAGCTTCTTGTCCGGCTTGCCCGCGTCGGTCAGGGGCAGCGCGTCGACGAAGGCGAAGCTCGCGGGCTCGTACATGGCGCCCTTCCGCTCCCGCACCATGGCGCGCAGCTCCTCTTCGCCGACGTCGGCGCCCGGCGCGCGGACGACGACCGCGTGGACTCGCTCCATGAGGTTGGCGTCGGGGACTCCGAGCACCGCGCTCTGCAGGACCTGCGGGTGGGAGTTCAGCACGTCCTCCAGTTCCACCGTGTACACGTGGCCTCCCACCACCACGATCATGTCCTTCAGCCGGTCCACGATCGTGATGTAGCCGTCCGGGTCGACGAACCCGATGTCACCGGTGTGCAGCCAGCCGTCCCGCAGTACCTCCGCGGTGAGCTCGGGCTGCTTCCAGTAGCCCTGCATCACGTGGGGGGAACGTACGCAGATCTCGCCGTGTTCGCCGGCGGGCAGGTGCCGTCCGTCGGCGTCACGGACGGTGACCTCGACGCCTTCCATGATCTTCCCGGCGGTTCGCAGCAGTTCGGGGCGCAGCGGATCGTGGTCCTGGGGGGAGAGCATGCTGATCCCGCCCGCTTCGTTCTGGCCGTAGAACTGGTTGAGCACGGGGCCGAAGCGCCGGACCGCCGCCGCGAGACGGGCCGGGGAGGAGGCGCAGCCCCCGTAGGTGAGCATGCGCAGGCTGGAGGTGTCGGTGCGGTCGACGTCGGGGTGGTCCATCAACTGGTAGAGCAGCGGCGGCAGCAGGAACGTGTGGGTGATGCGCTCGCGCTCGATGGCGCCGAGCACGGCACCGGCCTCGAACCCGTCCAGCAGGACGACGGTGCCGCCGCGGTGCAGGGTGGTGTCCGCCATGAGGCCCGCGGCATGCGCGAGGGTGGTGCACACCAGAGCCCTGACCTGCCCCTCCTCGGACCAGTCCGGTCCGATGGACACCCATTGCCCGAAGGTCGTGCAGATGGCCTTGGGATGACCGGTGGTCCCACCGGTGTGGCGGATGGTGCAGATGTCCTGTGGCTGCGCCGAGCCCGGCAGGTCTTCGGTGGATTCCTCGGCGGCGAGCCGCACCAGGTCAAGGCCCGCGCCTGCGCCTGCGCCTCCGCCGAGGACCAGCACCCGTTCCAGCGGCAACCGGCCGGCCAGGTCCGCGGCGCGCTCGCGGTGGGCGGGGTCGACTATCAGTGCCCGGGTCTCGACGTCCCGGAGGATGTCGGCGTGCACATCGGCCGAAAGGCCTGCGTAGAGGTGGTTCACGGCGCAGCCGAGCAGCCCGGCGGCGTAGCGGGCCGCGATCGTCTCGGGAAGGTTGCCTGCGAGGAGGGTGACCGTCTGACCGCGTGTCACCCCCTGGGCGCGCAGTGCACGTGCCATGCCGTGGACGAGGCCGCGTAATTCACCCGCGCTCACGCGCCGGTCCCGGTGTACCAGGGCCTCACGGCCCGGTTCCTTCGCCAGGGCGTCAAGAATCTCTTCCACGTGGCTGTGGAAGTGTTCGGTGGTGTCGTCCATACCGTGGTACATACCGTCGTCCATACCGTCCCCATTGGTTGACTTGAGCAACGAGCGGGAGGTTAACGGTCACTGATCCACGCGCCCAAGCCGGACGCCGACATCCGGCCAATACCCGCGCCGGGCCACGCGGGTCAGGGTGACGTGGCTCCGGGTGGCCGTGCAGGTCGGCCGCCCGGAGCCGTCAGCCGGCGCACGGGCGCCCCGGACTCCCCGGCGGCCGGCTGGACAGGGGTGTCACTGCACGATGCCGGCCTTGCGCAGCGCGGCCGCGACCTGGGCGGTCTGGTTGTCGGCTCCGCGCTTGTTGGGGTGGAACGTGGTCAGGGTCTCGTTGCCGCGGAAGATGCCACCGCCGTGGGCGAGCAGGCCCTGCAACCAGGCCGTCCAGCCGGGGGTGAAGGGCGGCATGTCCTTGCCGGCGGGGAAGCGGGCGGGCTTGTAGCCGTCGAGCCGGTCGTCGAACTCGTAGCGGCCGTAGAGGCCGAACATCCACTTCTCGGCGCCTTCACGGCAGACGTGGTGGGCGCGGCTGGATTCGGCGATGTCGACGTAGGTGTGCCCGTGGGCCTGCGCCGCGTCGCGGATGACGGAGTCGACCAGGGCGAACTGCTCCTGGATGAAGGGCATGTCGCCCTTCTTGATCGTGATGTTCTCGTCCAGACCGCCGTCGCAGGTGCCCTGCCCGGCCGCGGTCGGGAACAGGGTGGGGTAGCCGACGAAGAGGAACCGGGCGTGCGGGGCACGCTCGCGCAGCTCCGGCATCATCTTCGCGAAGCCGCTGCGCAGGTCGTCTTCCTTCTGCGCGAGGTCCGCCCGGCCCTCGGCGGTGTTGCGGTAGTAGTCGGTGCCGGGGCTGCCCAAGGACGACGCGCCCAGGGTGGCGCACGTGGCGATGATCTGGCCGAGGTTGTACTGGTTGCCCCCGATGCCGACGGTGGCCAGGGTGGTGGCCGCGCTCAGCGCGTCGATCTGAGCGGGGCGCGGGGTGGGGGTGAACTGCGGCATGCCGCTGCCGTCGACCGGGACGTAGGGCGGGCCCCCGAAGACCGTCTGCGGGATGAGGATGCCTCCCAGCCCCAGCCCGCGGTCGTCGATCGTCGCGCCGCCACAGGTGACGTCGATGAACTCGTGCCCGGAGAGGACGGTGTGGGCCAGCTGCTGCGGATAGCTGTCCTTCGACCGGCCGGTGTAGTCGCCGTCCCGGCCGCCGAGGCCGCCGCCCACCGGTTCGCAGACGAGGTTGGCGTCACCGCCGATGTACTGGCCGGCGCTGTAGGAGTCACCGAGCGCGACGTACTGGGGCTGGATGCTGGACATGGAAACCTTCCGGGCGGCACTTTGTGTAGCTGCAACACTACACATGGTTACGCGCAGGAATACGACACACGCCTAGACATCTGGCATATGACGAGACATCGCTCTCGCCGCCCGCTGCCGCCGGATCTCCGGCTCTGATCACCGTGCTCCGGTACCGGTTCGCGGCTGCGTGTGGCGAGTGGCGTGGAGGCTGCCGAGCAGGGCGAGGCCCCGGTCGCCGGGGCTGCCCGGTTCCGCGTGGTAGATCACGAGCTGCTGTCCCAGTGCGCCGCGAACGTCGAAGGACTGGTAGGAGAGCGAGAGGGGGCCGACCTCGGGATGGACGAGCTCCTTGGCTTCGCGGGTCTTTCCGCCGACGGTGTGCGCGGACCAGAGCGCGGCGAACTCCTCGCTCGCCCCGAGCAGGACGTCCAGCACCTCGCGCAGGCGTGGGTAGTGCGGTTCGAGGCCGGCCGCGCGGCGCAGGGCGGCGGCGACCGCCCCGGCCGACCGGTGCCACCGCGCGTGGAAGGCGCGGCCCGCGGGATCGAGGAAGGTCATGAAGGCGAGGTTGTCCGCAGCCCGGAACGGCGAGAAGAGCGCCTCGGCCAGGCCGTTGGCGGCCAGCAGGTCCAACGCGGGGTTGAGGACGAACGCGGGGGTGTGCGCGTAACCGTCCAGCAGCCGGCGCAGCGCGGGCGCGACCGTCTCCCTCGGCTGCGCCCGGTCACGCCGCGGCCCGCCGCCCGCCAGCCGGTACAGGTGGGCGAGGCCCTCGCGGTCCAGGCGCAGGGCCGTGCCGATCGCGTCGAGGATCTGCGGCGAGGGGCCGCGCTCGCGGCCCTGTTCCAGACGGGTGTAGTAGTCGGCGTTCATTCCGGCCAGGACCGCCACCTCCTCCCGGCGCAGCCCCGCAACCCGGCGGCGCCCGTAGGAGGCCAGCCCGACGTCATCCGGCGTCAGTCGTGCGCGGCGGGCCCGGAGGAAGTCGCCGAGGTCATTGCTGCTCATCTCCCCAGGCTAGACCGGGCGCCGGCCGCGAACCTGGGTGCGCGGTACCCCGGCACGGACCGTCCTGGCCCGGCCCCGGCCGCCGCACCAGACTCCGGAACACGAAAACGTACGAGCCCGTCGGCCTCTCGACTCCGCGGCTCCGTACGGGACTTCCCCCAGGAGGAACAGACATGACCGACACCACCGCAGTCACCCGGACCGTGGCCGTCACCGGCGCCAGCAGCGGCATCGGCGAAGCCACCGCACGCCGCCTGGCGGCGGACGGGTACCGCGTCCTGCTCGGCGCGCGCCGGACCGACCGGCTCGAACGGATCACAGCGGAGATCACCGAGGCGGGCGGCGAGGCCTTCTTCCGCAGGCTGGACGTGACGGACGCGCAGGACACCCGCGCCTTCGTCGAGGCGGCGCTCGGCGCCTACGGCCGCCTCGACGCACTGGTCAACAACGCGGGCCTGATGCCGCTTTCTCCGCTCGACGCCCTGCGGACGGACGAGTGGGACCGCATGCTCGACGTGAACGTCCGGGGCGTCCTGCACGGCATCGCCGCCGCCCTCCCCCCGATGCGCGCCCAGGGCGGCGGGCACATCGTGAACATCGCCTCCGTGGGGGCCTACGAGGTCTCGCCCACCGCCGCCGTCTACTGCGCCACCAAGTTCGCCGTCCGCGCCATCTCCGAAGGCCTGCGCCAGGAATCCGCCGGCGGCATCCGGGTCACCCTCGTGTCCCCGGGCGTCACCGAGTCCGAGCTCGCCGACACCATCGGCGATCCGGTGGCCCGGGAGGCGATGAAGGCCTACCGCGCCGTGGCGCTGCCCGCCTCGGCGATCGCGGGGGCCATCGCGTACGCCCTGGCCCAGCCCCCGGAGGTCGACGTCAACGAGATCGTCGTACGTCCGGTCGCGAGCGCCCGTTGACCGGCCGGACGCGGACTCGTCACGGGAGGGTGAGGGTGCGGTCGGGGCGGTCGCCGTCGTGGGCCTCCAGGGTCGGGTAGAGGCGCCACTCCCCCGCGCGGAGCACCGCGACCGGGCAGGACCAGTTCTCGTGCGGTTCGGGGTCCACGATGTGGGTGGTGGCCGTGGTGACGTCGTGGATCACCAGCGAGAGCACCGCGATCTCACCCATGCCGACGTGCCCCTGAAGGGGGTGGTCGTCCGGGGCGGCCGTCTCCGTGACGTAGAAGCGGTCGTCCACCCAGTAGCCGGTGTCGTCGAGGAAGTTCGGTGCTTCCACCCGGATCCCGTCCACCCACAGCATCACCCCGGACCACCGCCCCTGGACGGTCACCGCCCGGTGGCGGTCGTCGGCGGTGAAAGCGGCCCGCACCCCGAACCGGGTGTAGCAGTCCCAGAAGCCGCTGCAGGCGCCGGCCACCGGGCCTTCGCGCGGAACCGGCCGCTCGCCGGCGGGCGGCGGGACGGGGTCCTGCGCGCAGGTCCGCGGCTCTCGGCAGGGGCGGTCGATCCGGCGGGTGCAACCGAGGCCCAGGGCCGCGAAGTCGCGGGGCGACAGTCGGGACAGCAGCTCGCCCAGGCGCTCGCGGTAGCCGTCCTCGCCCAGCCGAGCGGTCTGCTCGGCGGCGTCCGCCCAGCACTGCCGGACGGCGAGCGCCCCGGACGAACGGCTCAGCCAGTCCTGCCACGGATCCGCTCCCGGCTCCGGGTCCCGCTCCGGCGCCTGCGGTCGTGCCCGTTCCGTCCCGGGTTCCGTCTCGGCGGTCGCCCGGTTCCTCCGCCTGCGCCACAGCCCCATCGCGCGCCACCCCCGGCGACCGATCGTAGGCCCTGGACTTCACAGGACGCCCGCCGGTGTGTACGCGCCCGGCGGGCCGCACAGCGGCCGCGCGGCTACCGCCGCGCGGCCCGCTGGGTCAGGAGCGCGGCGACACCAGGGCGACGGCCTCGATCTCCACCAGCTGATCGGGGAACGCGAGGTCCGTGACACCGAGGATGGTGTCGGTCGTGCGGTGGTTGCCGTTGTACTCCTTGTGCAGCCGCGCGGCCGTGTCGAAGTTCTTGCGCAGGTCCTTGGTGTAGATCTTCATGCTGACGATCTGGCTGCGCGGGATCTTGTAGTGCGCCAGCACCTTGTCCAGGTTGTCGAACGACGTGCGCACCTGCTTCTCGAAGTCGCCGACGCCCACCAGGTTCCCGGCCGCGTCATGCGACAGCTGGCCCGAGATGTAGACCGTGTCCCCGGCTCTGATCGCCTGCGAGTACCCGTAAGACCCCTCCCACGGCACCCCGAACCCGAAGTGGTCCCAGCCGCGACGCCCCTGGTCCTGCGCGCTGGCTCCCTGCAGTCCCGTGAAAGTGATCATCGCGGCCACGACCGCGGCCACCACCGCGGTGATGCCGAACCTGCGCCCTGACTTGGTCATTTCCCTCGTCCTTTCCTGCCGAGTGGAGCCTGGAGCCCCGACATTGACAGGGCATGAGCGAGAACTCCTCGAACGGGAATCGATTGGACGTGGAACCACCGAGCGGAAGTACGCGTATCCGTCAACGCGCCCTCCGGCGGAGGCCGTTGCGCGTCGCCCCTCGCGCGGCGGTGCCTTTCGGGTGTGGCCGCACCGTCTGACAGGCTTCGATCATGAACATGCACATGGTGTTGCTCTATGGATGCGCGGTGGCCGTCATCGTGCCGGGTATCCGGCTCTTGACGACCCTCGCCGCGGAGGACGGCGGGGAGATACCTCCTCCTGTGGCCTTGCTGCGGGCGTGGCGGCGGCCGGTCCCGGGGGTCGCCGTGGGGCTGGTGGCCGCCATGGTGGTGCTGGGTGCGGTCCAGACGGTCGTCCCCGGCACGATCGACGCGCTGGCGCGACACCCTCATGGTGCGTGGTGGCGAGCGGTGACCGCGTTGGCGGTGCAGTCGTCAGGATGGCTCCAACTCCTGTTCAACCTGGCCGCCCTCGCCGTTGTGGCTCCGGTCGCCGAGCGGCAGTTCGGCCCCTGGCGGACGATGCTGGTGTTCGCTGCGAGCGGGGTCGGCGCACAGGCGGTGAGCATGGCCGGCTGGAGCGTTCGGGGAGGCGGCGACTCGGTGGCGATCTGCGGCCTCGTGG
This sequence comes from Streptomyces sp. NBC_01276, assembly GCF_041435355.1. Taxonomy (GTDB): domain Bacteria; phylum Actinomycetota; class Actinomycetes; order Streptomycetales; family Streptomycetaceae; genus Streptomyces. Next base: position 7,936,566 of record NZ_CP108442.1, on the reverse strand, counting down.
GCGCGCTCGCCACCTGGTACGCGGTGCGCGGCGGCGTCGTCGCCCTGCGGTGGGTGGCCCTCCTCGTCCCCACCGCAGGTCTCGTCCTGTGTCTCCTCACCAACAACCACGGCGTGGGCCTTCTTGTCGGCGCCGCGCTGGGAGTCGCGCTGACCGTGCCCGCGCGCTCGCCCCTGTCGGGATGACTCGGCTGTGCGGACTCAGCCGCCGGTCAGTGCGCGGTCGAGGAGGGGGAGCAGGCGGTCCCAGTGGTGCTGCAGAGCGGCGGGGTCGAAGGCGTCGGTGTCGGACATGGTGAACCCGTGCACGGTGCCGGGGTAGATCTCGGAGGTGTGGTCGACGCCCCCCGCGTCCAGGGCCTGGTTGAGTTCGCCCAGGGACTTGGGCGTCAGGTCGCTCTCGGCGTGGCCGAAGTGGACCCGGGCCGTCATCCCGGCGAGGGCGTCGAGCCCGTCCGCCGCCACGGGAGCGTGGAACGCCGCGACGGCGGCCACCCTGCCGGGGTGGGCCACGGCGGTGCGCGTCGCCAGGAGGCCGCCGATGCAGTAGCCGGTCACCGCGACCGGTCCGGCGGCGACCTCGGGCCGGGTGGTGAGGAACCTGAGGTAGGCCTCGGCGTCGCTCCGGGCACGCTCGGCGGTGTGCTCCTCGATCAAGGGCATCAGCCGGGCGAGAACGGCGGGCCGGTCCTCTTCTCCGATGTACTCGGGAAGCTCGATCACCGGGGTGGGGCCGTGCCGGTAGAAGGGATTGGGAACGAGTACGTAGTACCCGTGCCCGGCCAGTTCGCGGGCCATTTCCCGGAGCACGGGCCGGATTCCGAAGCCGTCCGGGTACATCAGGACCCCCGGGTGCCGATCGCCGCCCTCGGGGAAGGCGGCGAAGGCGTCGGCCCGGCCATCGGCGGTGGGAACGTGCAGCATCGTGGTGGGCATGTGTTCTCCTGTCGTGGTTGACGTATCGAGTGGTGATCGACACGACAGGAGGCGGAGCCCGCGCGGCAGCGCCGGATGCGCGGTCCGACTGCGGGCCGGCACCGGCCCGTACGGCGCTCAGAGGAGCACCGGGTCACCGATCCGTGTGTGGCGCAGGGCCGTCCCGGTAGTCATAGCCCCACAACGTAGCCCATCGGGCAGGGACCGTGCCAACGCCCTGGCCTGGGTGTCCGCATGGGACCCGCTGCTGTCAGCCGGCCGGGGCCCGTGCAAGATGGCGCTGCCGGCCAGAACCGTGGCCGGCTCCAAGCCCGAGGAAGACCCATGTCCACCGCTGAACCCTGGCCCCCCGCACCCACCACGCCGTGGCCCCCCGCCCCTCCCCGGCGATACGGAAAGTGGCTTGCAGTCGGCGGCTGTACCGGAGCCCTGGGCTGCGCCGCATTGGCGTTCCTGGCCGTGGTCTGCGCCGTGGTGGCGTTGGTCGCGATGGTCTTCCTGGGACGCCTCTGGGTGCCCGGAGCTCCGGGCGACGCCGTCGTGCTGACGAGTGCCGAGGCGGCAGGGGTGTGGGAAGACGGACAAGGCGGCAGCCTCGTCCTGGCCGGGGACGGGACGTTCAGCGCCTCGTCCGCCTGTGGCGACTACTTCGACCCCCAGAGCCAGGCCATCTCCGGGTTCGGCCTCGCCTCGGTCAAGACGGGTACGGGGACCTGGGACCTCCGATCGGCATCACAGACCGAGGGCGGCCCGCCACAGTCGACCCTTCGCTTCGTATTCGCCCGCGACGGTGTGAGCAGCAGCTACGAGGCGACCGGCACGACCGCGGCCCCGATGCTCTGGACGTACATCGGTGATCCCGACAACGGGGAGCGCTGCATCCTCAAAAGGGTGGCAGCCGCCGACGCGCACGGCCCGCGGGGCTGACGCCCGCTGTGGCGGGGATCCGCAAGCCCGGCTCCTTCACGGGTTCACCGGCGTGGTGGCTTCGGTTGGTCGAGGTGGGGTGCGAGCGGGGCCAGTGTGGTGGGCCGCACGGCGCCGGATGCGGCCGAGCCGCGCAGCAGTTCGGCCAGGTCGTGGGGCTGGGCCGGCTCAGCGGTGGGGGCCGCCGCCGTGATGCGGTCCAGCCGGAAGCCCCGGCCGGCCCGTCGTGTGCGGCACCAGGCGATGAGGTACCAGCGGCCGTCGGCGGTGAGCAGCCCGGCCGGTTCCACCTCACGGTCGCTTCCTCGGCCCGCCGCGTCCGTGTAGGTCAGCCGAAGGACCGTGTTCGTGCTGAGGGCCCGTTCCACCGCGGCGCGGACCGTGGAGTCGCTCGGCGAGGGCTGCGCCACGATCCGTACGGCGAGTCGTCGCGCCGCCGCCGAGGCGGGACCGGTCATCGAAGCCGCGATCTTCTGGGCTGCCGTACGGGCCGCACCGGCGTACGGGGCGCAGGCATCCGCGGCGGCGAGGGCTACGGCCAGTGCCGAGGCTTCATCGGCGGTGAAGTGCATCGGCGGCAGGGTCATCTCCCGGTCGATGGACCAGCCCCCGCCCCGCCCGGTCGTGGTACGTACCGGGACACCGGTCTGCATCAACGCCTGCAGGTCACGCTGCACCGTACGCGTGCTCACCTCGCACCGCGCGGCGAGCGCCGCGACCGTCATCGGCCGCGGCGCCACCGCGCGCAGTTCTTCCACCAGGGCGTAGAGCCGGACCGTACGGTTCATGCCCACGACGCTACCGTCCCGCGGAGGCCAGGAACTCCTGCTCGCGCACCAGTTGCCGCTCGGTGACGGTCAGCGGGAACAGGGTGAAGCCGTGCATGGCACCGGCGACGAGTTCGAGTTGCGCGGGCGCGCCCGCCGCCCGCCACCGCCCGGCCAGGAACACCGAGTCGTCCAGCAACGGATCCTCGGTGCCGACGACGACACGGGCCGGCGGCAGGCCGGCGAGGTCGGCGTACAGCGGCGAGACCTCGGGATCGCGGCGCTGCTCCGCCCCCATGCCCGGCGTGCACTGCTCGTAGGTCCACCGCAGCGTGTCGGTGTTGCTCAGCAGCAGCCGGGAGCCGAACGATCGCTGGCTCGGTGTCATCGACAGGTCGTAGGGGCCGAAGAGCAGGTGGGCCGCCCGGAACGCGCCGGTGATGCCGTGCCGGTCGCGAAGGCGCAGCAGCGTCACCACGCTGAGGTGGGCACCGGCCGATTCGCCTCCGATCAACAGCCGTTCGGTGCCGAACTCGGCCGGGGCGTGCTTCACCAGCCACCGGGCCGCCGCTTCGCAGTCGTCGGGCCCGGCGGGGAAGGGGTGTTCGGGTGCGAGGCGGTACTCCACGCTCACCACGGCCAGCCGTGCCCGCTCGGCGAGGCGCCACAGCCTCTCGTCCTGCCCGTCCGAGGAACCGAACATCCAGCCGCCGCCGTGGATGTGGAGGTACACGCCGTCGACGTGGTCCGGCCTGAAAACCCGTACCTTCACCCCGTCCCCGACGATGCGGTCCTGGCCGTGCGCCAGTCTCACCGGTGGTGTGTCGCCGCCGAGCCGGTTGCGCCGCAGGCCGGCCAGCAGGGCGGCGTCCGGCGTTCCCGTGCGCTGCGGTCGGCTCGCGGCGGTGGCCTCGAACCGCTCGTTGAACGTCAGGGTCTCCGCGAGGCAGTCCTCGTCCGTGATCATCATGTCGCCCATGCTCACGGCCGTGCGCGACAGCGTGATGTCACCCTTTTCCGGAGAGCTGCGTCACACTGCCGCACCATCGCCGTATCGCCGTACGGCCGGATCGGTGAATCGCACGGCCGGGGCGGTCACGAGGTGCGGAAGCTGCCGCTGTACACGTCCGTACGGTTCTGGGGTGCGTCGGAGTGGGTCTCGGTGAGCACCGCCCGTACTCCCTTCCCGTCCGCCGCCAGGCCTTGGTAGTCGCCGATGAAGTAGCCCCCGCTGAACGGCGCCTGCAGCAAGTCGAAGACCCGTGAGATCCGTCGTTCGCTCCGCAGCTCCGGTTCTCCGTGCGGCAGCGTGGCCAACTGGTAGGCGGTGGGCAGGGTGGTGGTGTCGCCCGGCTTGAGGAAGCGCAGGTCGAAGTAGGTGAGCGCGACCGTGCCCCGCTCGTCGACCGCGGTCGACGGGGAGAAGGCCGGCACGCCCTCCGGGCTGATCAGCTCCGGGGTCCCCCAGGTGCGGCCGCCGTCGGTGGAGCGCACCAGCTGGACGGAGTCGAAGTCGCCGCCGGAGAAGTCCGAGCCCTCGTAGGCCATGTACAGCGTGCCCGTCTTCGGGTCGACGGCCGGGCTGGGCAGGGTGGACCCGGCGCGCAGCACCTTGGTGGGGTCGTTCGGGTCGACCTCCGGTACGGAGGTGTCCCGGGCCACGGTGACCGGGGCGCTCCAGGTCTCTCCGGCGTCGGTCGAGGTGACCATCTGGTAGTGGGCCTCGACGACGGTGGTCAGGTCGTCGGCCAGGGTGATCCGGTCGAAGAAGTCGTACAGGGCGCCGGTGCGGCGGTCGACGACGATCAGATGGCCGATGGTCTGGGTGTTGGGCACGCTGCTGGTGTCGACGAAGCGTCGTGCCCGGCTCCAGGTGCGGCCGCCGTCGCGGGTGAGGGAGATGTAGCCCGGTCCGTCGAGGGAACTCGGGCCGGGCGGGTCGTTGTCGAGGCGGTCCCAGACCTGGTAGGCGGTGCCCTTGCGGATGGGGTCGGCGGTGATCGAGGGCTTGTCGTTGAAGAACGGCTCTTCGTCGACGTGCGTGGTGGTGAGGTTCCGCCAGGTGCGGCCGCCGTCGCGGGACGTGGCGGCGAGGAGGCCGGTGCGCGTGCTCTTCGTGAAGTCGACGCCCTCCCCGCCCGCGTAGACGGTGCCGTCCGGTCCGGTGCTCACCCAGGGGTCGGTGGCCCGTTCGAAGTCCGCGCCGCCCGGGGCGCAGAGGCTGAACGGCAGCGTGCTCCGGTGGAAGGTGCGGCCGTCCGTGGTCCAGGCGGCCGCCAGACCACGGGCGCCGCCGTCGTTCCAGCGGTCCTGTTGGAACACCGTGACCACGCGCTTCGGGTCGCGGGGATCGACGGACAGGTACGGCTCGACCTCGGTCCCCGGATAGACCACGCTGTCGGGGGACCTCGCGCCGATGGTGCAGTCCGCGTACGGGTCGCCGTCGGACACCTTGGTCAAGGGCGCGCCGTCGGGGTTCCGGTCCGCTGCGGCGGGAGCCGCGCCGGTGACCGTGGTGAGCAGGATCGCGGCGGTGGCGACAGCGGTCATGGGCAGGAAGACGCGCATGCGGGATCTCCTCCGGGCCTCGGCGGCCGGGGTGTACGGAACCGCCGTCGGCGAGCGGCGGGGGGGGCGCAGAGGCGCACCGGAACCCGATGGCGGGACGACTCCGCTTGATCCTCTTCGGCGCGGCGGCCGGTGTCCTTGATGGGCCGGACGGCGGAGTCCTGGAAGCCGGTGCCGTCCGGCACCCCTCCCCGTGGACCACCGCCCGCACGGCCCACCGTGCGGCCGGGCCCGCACCTGCGCAGCGGGGCAGGGCGAGGGCCCGTCCTAGACGGCGGCCCCACGCGCCGCCACCCGGGCCCGTAACGCGCCTCTGATCACCCGGCCAGCCGTCCTACGGCCGCCACCACGGCGCCCGACCCGTCCTCCGCCGCCATGTGCCGCGCCACGGTCGCGGCGGCCTCCGCGTACGAAGGCTCCCGCACCACCCGCGCGAGCACGTCGCCGAGCCCCTCGGCGGTCAGGGAGCGGAACGGGATCGGGGCCGGGGCCGCGCCCACCGCTGCGAGTCTCCCGGCCCAGAACGGCTGGTCGGCGGTCACCGGCACCGTGACCGACGGCACCCCGGCGCGCAGCGCCGCCGCCGTCGTGCCCGCCCCGGCGTGGTGGACGACGGCGGCCAGTCGCGGGAACAGCAGGGCGTGCGGGAGGTCACCCACGGTCAGGACGTCCTCCCCCTCGGCGGCCAGCCCGGCACTGCCCGCCTGCAGTACGCCGCGCAGCCCCGCCCGCCGCAGTGCGCGTACGGCGATACCGCTGAGGCGCTCCCCCTGCCCGGCGGCCATGCTGCCGAACCCGACGAGCACCGGCGGCGGCCCCGCCGCCAGGAAGTCCTCCAGCTCCGCGGGCAGCCGCCGGTCTCCGCCGACGTACGGCCACCAGGGGCCGGTCACCGCCAGGCCGGCCGCCCAGTCGGACGGGCGCGGCACCAGTGCCTCGCTGAAGCCGTGCAGCACGGGCCAGCCGGCTTCCTCCCGGCGTCGGCGCATGCGTGCCGCGGTCAGTGGGGGCAGCTCCAGGCGGGCGCGCAGCCGGGCCACCGCCGGCTCGAAGACCCGGTCGGCCATGCCCAGGGCGAATCGCCCGGCCGCGCGGTTGCCCAACCGGCCCAGCGACCGGGTCCCCGTAACCGTCGGGGGAAAGTCGCCCGTCGGGGTGGTCGGCTGGAGGTACACGCCGATGTTCGGTATCCCGGTGGCCTCCGCGACGTGCCAGCCGAGCGGTGCCGTGGTGGCCGACAGCAGGAGCAGGTCCGTTCCCCGGTCCACCGCGCCGGCGAACCCCTCCCCCAGTTCGGTGACGAACGCGGCCGCAGCCCTCAGCAGTTCGCGCTTGCCGCGGGCGCTCCCGTGCGCACGGTGGTCCGCCGGCAGGGGCCTGAACTCCAGTCCGACTTCCGCTGCCATCGGCTCGAAGGTCTCCGTGGCGGCCAGCGCGACCTCGTGCCCGGCACGGCGCAGTGCGACGCCCAGCCCGGTGTAGGGGGCGACGTCACCGCGCGAGCCGGCCGTGGCGATCAGGATCCTCATGCGTCTTCCTCACGTGCGGTGTGGTGGGTGCGGGCAGGGCACCGCTACGGCGCGAGGCGTTCGCGTGGACCGCCCCGTGCAGGTAGGCGGCCAGCCCCGGCCGCTGCTGAGAGGGCGGCACCACGAGGGCGAAGGCGCGCGGGTCGGCGGCGAAGTCGGCGGCGATGCGCCGGTGCATGTCGGGAGGGCACGGTGTGAACCAGCGGGTCACGTGCAGCCGGTGCGCCTCGGCGACGTCCATCGCCCGTTCGCCGTCGGCCGGTTCGCCGTCGTCGAAGGCGGCGAGCAGCTCCGCACGCCAGTCGGCGGCCTCGGCCATCAGCCGGCGCCAGTCCTCCTTGGTGTGGGCCGCGGCACGGGCCATCGCCTCCCGGTGGCCGTCGGAGTCACTCCACTTCAGCTGCGCTTCGGTGGCGTAGCTGAGGTCGAAGACGATCTCGCCGAAGACCTCGAACCGCTCCTCGGGCGTCAGGGACACCCCGGTCTGCTGGACCTCGACCGCCCGCTCGGCCACCTCTGCCAGCCGCTGAAGCCGGGCGATCTCCTCGGCCAGCCGCTGCTGCCGCGTCCGCAAGTGGTCCAGTGCGTTCGCCTGCGGGTCGGCGAGGATCTCGGCGATCTCGTCGAGGGCGAAGCCCAGTTCGCGGTAGAAGAGGATCTGCTGGAGCCGCGCGAGGTCGGCGTCGTCGTAGCGACGGTACCCGGTCCGGCTCCGGTCGCCGGGCGACAGGAGCCCCGTCCGGTCGTAGTGGTGGAGCGTGCGTACGGTGACCCCGGCGAAGGCCGAGACCTGACCGACGGTGTAGCCCATGGACCTGCCCTTTCGTTCCGTCACAGCCTCAAGCCTGACGTAAGGGGAGGGTCAACCCGTCGCGGGTGCACAAGCGTTCGGCAGCCGGCCGGCGCCCGGCTGGAGGACGGCGTTGGCGGTCGGGCCGTAGGGGGCGGCCGTGTGGACCTTCTCGGTGGGGCCTTGGGGGTCGACGATCGCCGCGACCGCAGGCGTCGGCGCCACCGCCGGACGGCATGGCGTCCCGCGAGGTGCTGCCGTGCTGCCGGACCGGCCGCCGCGCGGACGCACGGGTGCGCTGCCCGCCATGGCAGCGCACCCGTGCCGGACTGTGGCGGCGAACCGTCAGCCGCGCCGTCCTTCGCGGGCGAGGGCGGGCACGAAGCGGGCCGCGTCCAGCGTGCCGACACCGGTGGCCATGTCGTAGCCGTTCACCGCGGTGTAGCCGGTGACGCCCTGGTAGCTGTTGTTCGTACCGTCGTTGACGTCGACGAGGCCGGTGGAACGGTCGTAGGCGGAGCGCCCGTACAGGCGGTACAGCGCCTCGTTGATGTTGCCCAGGCGCTTGCCCGCGGCCTGGTCGGCCAGGGCCACGATGCCGGAGAACAGCGGGCTGGACTCGCTGGTGCCGCCGGAGACGTCCCAGCCGGTGGCGGTCGGGTCGTAGCTGGTGTAGATCCACGCGCCGCCGTCGACCGCGGCGGCCATCGAGATGTCCGGGGTGCCGCGCTGCGCGCCGACGATGTTCTTGACGCCGTTCTGGAAGGCCGGGCGCTTGAACACGTGCGACTGGCCTCCGCCGCCCGCGCCGTTGTCGTTGTAGACGCTCTCGGGGGCGGTCCGCTTGCCCGCGTCGTCCAGGTGCAGCTGGGTTCCGCCGATCGAGGTCACCAGCGGGTCGGAGGAGGGCCAGGAGTTGACGGGGTGGTCGTAGTAGGCGCTGCCGTCGGCGTTGTAGTCGGTGGCTCCGCCGTCGCCGGAGGAGGCGAGCACGGTGACGTGCTTGCGCGCCGCGGCCTCGAAGGCGTAGCGCAGGTTCTTGATGCTGGAGAAGTCACCCTTGTCGAAGCCGGGGAAGGTGTTCTCGGTCGCGCCGAAGCTCTGTGTGATCACATCGCCGATGCCGCGGTCGATCAGGGACTTCTCGGCATCCATCATCTCCGGCAGGCCGGTGGTGCCCTCGGTCTCCGCGACCGCCGTCTCGACCAGGACGATCTTCGCGTCCGGCGCCATCGCGTGCGCCATCTCCACGTCGAGGGCGGTCTCGCCGGCCCAGCCCAGCATGTCGGCGTTCTTGGGGTCCCACGCGGGGACGTTGCCCCACTTGACCACCTCGACCTTGGTGCTGGGTATCCCGAACTGCTTGCTGTAGACGTCCAGGTCGTGCTGGACGGTCGGCGAGCCGAAGGAGTCCACGATGACGATCGTGCGGCCCTTACCGGTGATGCCCGCCTTGTACAGCGGGTTCAGGTCGTACGCCGCGCGGTACTGCAGCGGGGTGTAGCAGGCGATCTTCCACTTGGTCCGGCACTCCTCGGTGGAGAGCGGGCTGCCCACCGAGCGGATCAGCTGGTGTCCCGCGATGGCCGGACGGGCCACGGTGCGCGGGACCGCGGAGGTGTGCGGCGGGGAGGCGGTGGCGGTTCCGGTCGGTGGGGCGGCGGCCATCGCGGTGAGTGCGAGACCGGCGGCAGCGGCCGTTGCGGCCGCAGCGCGCGGCAACGTACGACGAACTGGATGCATTGCAGACTCCCTGGGGGGGGTGGCGCCGCGCAAAGCGGCTTCCGAGATCACACCCGGCAAGTCATGTGCAGGACAAGGGTGTTTGACGCTTGATGCCGAACGCTTTACCTGAATGCGCAGTACGCCGCCCCACGGCCGCCGCCACGGCTCCCGCCACCGCCATGTCCCGGCCACGGGTACGAGCCCTCGGCGGATCCACCCCCGGCCGGAGCAAGTCCCGCCCCAGGTCAGCCCTGTCGGGTGTGCCCGAGCCGGCCGATCGCCACCCCGATGTGTCCGGTCAGCGAACACCGAACAGCGAAATCCGGACTCCATGCGGCCAATTCATGACGCGTCCCTGACAAAGATCGCGATCGCTGGCACTCTCTCCCACATCCCCAGCACGGACCAGCTCCGCACGCTCTGCCCGGACGGCCCCATCCCGGTCGCCCGGTAACCCCCCACACGCAGAAGGAGTCAGCGTGAAGTCCACGCATCGCCGCAATGCCACCGCCACCGGTGCCCTGCTCGCCGCGGCCGCCCTGCTCACCGTAGGTGTCCAGGCAGGCAGCGCCAGCGCGCAGCCCGAGGGTTCCGCGAACACCGCCGCCCCCAAGGGCCAGCCGGTGCGCAACCCGGGCGCGCTGCCCGCTCAGCTCACCCCGTCCCAGCGCGCCGAGCTCATAGCCAAGGCGCAGAGCACCACGGCCGCCACGGCCAAGGAGCTCGGCCTCACCTCCCAGGAGAAACTCCTCGTCCACGATGTGGTCAAGGATCAGGACGGTACCACCCACACCCGGTACGAGCGCACGTACGAGGGACTCCCGGTCCTCGGCGGCGACCTGGTCGTCAACCGCTCGGCGGCCAACACGACGCAGAGCGTCAGCAAGGCGTCCACCGCCCAGCTGGCCGGCGTCTCCACCTCCGCCCCGGCCGACGCTCCGGCGGCCGCCTCCACGCAGGCCCTCGACGCCGCGAAGGCGGTCGGCTCCAAGGCCGCCAAGGCCGACGTCGCGCCCCGCAAGGTCGTGTGGATGGCCAAGGGCGTGCCGACCCTCGCCTACGAGACCGTCATCGGCGGCCTCCAGGACGACGGCACCCCCAACCAGCTCCACGTCATCACCGATGCCAAGACCGGTGCCAAGCTCCACCAGTGGCAGGGCATCGAGACCGGTGTCGGCAACACCCACTACAGCGGCCAGGTCACCCTCGGCACCTCGAAGTCCGGTTCGAACTTCACGCTGAACGACACGGGCCGCGGCAGCCACAAGACGTACAACCTGAACCACGGTACGTCCGGCACGGGATCGCTCTTCAGCCAGTCCACCGACACCTGGGGCAACGGGGCCAACTCCAACGCCGCCACCGCGGGCGCCGACGCCGCCTACGGCGCCGGAGTCACCTGGGACTTCTACAAGAACGTCCTCGGCCGCTCCGGCATCCGCGGCGACGGCGTCGCCGCCTACTCCCGGGTCCACTACGGAAACGCCTACGTCAACGCCTTCTGGGACGACGGCTGCTTCTGCATGACCTACGGCGACGGAACGGGCAACAACGACCCGCTGACCTCGCTCGACGTCGCCGGTCACGAGATGACGCACGGCGTCACCTCCGCCACCGCCGGTCTCAACTACAGCGACGAGTCGGGTGGCCTGAACGAGGCGACCTCCGACATCATGGGCACCTCCGTCGAGTTCTACGCCAACAACACCAGCGCGCCGGGCAACTACCTCATCGGCGAGCAGATCAACATCAACGGCGACGGCACCCCGCTGCGCTACATGGACAAGCCGAGCAAGGACGGCGGGTCCGCGGACAGCTGGTACTCCGGCGTCGGCAACCTCGACGTCCACTACTCCTCGGGCCCGGCGAACCACTGGTTCTACCTGGCCTCCGAGGGCTCCGGCGCCAAGACGGTCAACGGCGTCAGCTACAACTCGCCGACCTCGGACGGCCTGCCCGTCACCGGCATCGGCCGGGACAAGGCGCAGCTGATCTGGTACAAGGCCCTCACCACCAAGTTCAACTCCAGCACGGACTACGCGGGTGCCCGTGAAGGCACGATCGCCGCGGCGACCGAGCTGTACGGCGCCGGCAGCGCCGAGGTCAAGAACGTCACCGACGCGTGGGCCGCCGTCAACGTGGGCGCCCGTTCGGGCGGTGGCACCACCACCCCGGGCAACGTCTTCGAGAGCACCGCCCGGGTCGCCATCCCGGACTCCCCGGGCCCCGCGGTCACCTCCTCGGTCAACGTCACCGGCGTCACCGGCAACGCGCCGAGCGCCCTCAAGGTCGGCGTGAAGATCACCCACACCTACGTCGGTGACCTCCAGATCGACCTCGTGGCGCCGAACGGGACCTCGTACCGCCTGCAGAACTCCTCTTCGGACTCCACGGCGAACCTCGACAAGACGTTCACGGTGAACGCCTCGGCCGTCGCGGCCAACGGCACCTGGAAGCTGAAGGTCCAGGACAAGGGCGCCGCCGACGTCGGCACCATCACCGACTTCAAGCTCACCTTCTGATCGCCCGACCGCACGTGATCTGAAGTTTCAAAGGGCCTGACCCCACGTACGCCGACACCCCCGCCTCCAGGACACAGGAGGCGGGGGTGTCGTGCTAGCCGTACGGGTTGAGTGCCCGGAAGCGGACGGTGTCGCTGCGACGGTCGAACCACAGGTGGGTGGTGTGGCCGCTGTCGTCACGGTCGAGCTCGGGCGACCGGATCCACTGCGGGTCCTCCGGCCCCTCGCCCTTGAGCGGTTTCTCGAACCACGAGGAGAAGTCATCGGCCGGCCCTTCGGAGACGAAGGCGTGGGCCGCCGTCAGCTCGGCACGCTTCCCCGGTGCCAGCGTGGCGAATCCCGAGATCACCAGCTCCGGCGACGGCAGGTCCCGGTCGTTGTCACGGCTGCTCACCCACTTGGCACCGGTGAGCGGGCCCAGCAGCGGGAATGCCCGCTCCAGCGGCGCGGTATCGGTGTGCCAGTCCTCCTCGGCCCCGCTCGCCACCTGGCGCAAGCCCCACCAGGCGGGTGGAACCGCCAGCGCAGCCCCGACCCCGATCCCGATCACCTTCCGTCGCTCCACCGCGTCCCCCTCGTGCCCGACTTCGCGGGCGTCCCGTCCGGTGCGAGCGCCTCACCCGGACGCCCGGTGATGTCCGGGACCCCGTCCCTTCCCTCGTTTCGGCCACCCTACGGCGTGTCCCGTCTCAGGCGGTGCGGTGGTGGACGGGCAGGGGATCGGCGGCGCGGGACTGCAGGCGGCGCTCGATCGCTCCGGCGGCCTTCATGAGGGGCAGCCGGGCCAGCACGTCACGCACCCACCGGCCGCCCTCGGTCCTGGGCACCATGAGGCGCACGTTGGGGCCGATCCGCTGCTTGCGCTCGACGAGAGGCCGGTGGACCGCCTCGTAGCGGGCGAAGGCGGCCCTGTGATCGCCGCCCGCCGCGGCCAGCTCCCCCGCCAGCCGGTACGCACCGACCAGGGCCAGTTCGGCGCCGGCGCCCGAGGCCGGGGAGGCGCACCAGGCCGCGTCACCGACCAGTGCGATGCGGCCGTTGGACCAGGAGTCCATCCTGACCTGACCGAGGGCGTCGAAGTAGAACTCGGGGTCGGCCAGGGCCGCTTCCAGCAGGCCCCGCGTGGGCTGCCACGGCTGGTCGGCGAATGCCTCGGTGACCAGCCTCTTGTGCTCTGCGACGTCACGGTGGTCGTGGTCCAGCCGCTCGGAGCGGAAGATGAAGTACGCCTTGGCCTGGGCATGGTTGCCCGACCGATAGATTCCGGCCATCTTGCCGGGGGTGTTGAACATCGTCACCCAGCGGTCCTCGCCCAGCGTGCCGTCGGCGTCGGCGAAGGCGAAGTAGTGGTCCATGTGCCGGACGAACCGCTCCTCGGGGCCGAAGGCGAGCCGCCGCAGGCCGGAGTGCATTCCGTCGGCGCCGATCACGAGGTCGAAGCGGCGGGCGGGCGCGTGCTCGAAAGTGACCGTCACGCCTCGGTCGTCCTGCTCCAGGGCCCGTATCGAGTCGCCGAACAGGGTCTCCACGTCATCGGTCACCGTGTGCAGCAGCGCGACCAGGTCGCCCCGCATGACCTCGACCGAAGCGTTGTCGCGGGTCCCGATCCGGGCGACGGCGCGGTCGGCGGCGTCGACGAACTTGATGCCGTCCACGTCGGTGGCCAGTTCACGGATGCGGTCCATGAGACCCATCCGCTCGGCCACGGTGACCGCGCCGTCGCGCACGTCCACCCCGTTGCCGCCGGTGCGCGGCTCGGGGGCGCGCTCGACGACGGTGGGTCGCCGGCCGTGCCGGGCCAGCCAATGGGCCAGGGTGAGTCCGGCGATTCCGGCTCCGACGATCAGGACCCGCTCGTTCATGGAGACTCCCCGGTAGACTTATCTGAAACACGCGTTCCAGATAACTATGTGGAAGGACCATTTCAGTTGTCAATGTCCTCGAAGCAGCCGAGCCCCACTCCGGCGCCGAAGCGCCGCGCCGATGCCGTGCGCAACCGGGACCTCGCACTGGACGCCGCCATGGCGCTGCTGGCCGAACCGGGGGCGTCCCTGACCGTCGAGGCCATCGCCAAGCGCGCCGGACTGGGCGCCGCCACCGTCGTGCGCGCCTTCGGCGGCAAGGACGCCCTGCTGGACACGGCTGTCGCCCGGCTGCTCGAACCCGTCGTCCAACGCGCCCGCGATCTGCTCGCCACGGCCACGCCCTACGAGGCCCTACGCACCTTTCTGCGCGAGCTGATCGGCTTCCAGACCGCACACCACGCCATCAACGACCAGCTCACCGGTCTCGACCTGCCCGCCACCACCGCACTGCGCGCCGGCCTGGTCGGTGCCGTCGAGGAAATGATCGACGGCGCCCGCCGCGACGGGCGGGTCCGCGCCGACATCGACCCCGCGGTCACCACCGCCCTCATCGGCGCAACCGCCCTGGCAGTCGCCCGCGCCGAACCGACCTCGCCCGGCCTCACCAACGCCTACCTCACCGTCCTCCTGGACGGCCTCGATCCACGTCCCTCCACCTCGGGCAGTGCCGAGGTGGGCCCACATGCCACCAGAATTTGATCTCGGGGTTCATTCAGTCCGACGGCTCCCGCCACCCATTCGGCCGAGGGTCGTTGGTGTCGATGGCGACCGGCCCCTGGGCCTGAGGCCGGACTTGCAACCTCGATCGACGAGCGCACCTGAAGAAGGCTGAAAGTCACTCGGCGACGGTGAGAGAACGAAGGTCGGAGTCCAGCATGCGGATCAACTCACCAACACGTCCGCCGCCGCTCGGCGCCGCCGGAAAGCGCTTGAGCACGTCAACGACGACTGGTGTCGCGCGATGCACCATCTGCTCAAGGTTTTTGACACCCGCGCTCCGATCGTCGCCGGCGACGAGTTCGGCCGCTCTTGCCGCATAGGCGCCGGCTCCGAGAATGTGCTTGACCTGGGTGGCCTTGGCCAGCGGATGCAGGTAGGCGGAGCCTGCCGCAGACATGTGATCGACCTCGAATACCTCCGTCGGCCCCACCCATCCCTTCCCCTCTCCCTGCGGTCAGCTCGGACCGCCGTCACCAGGAGGTGGGGCGGTGGGGGGTGCGGGGGGTGTGGGGGCTTGCGGGGCGTAGTCGGTGAGGACCAGTTCCTTGGCCCGTTGGAAGTCCTCGTCGGTGATGTCGCCTCGGTCACGCATCGCGGACAGCTTGGCGAGTTCCTCGGCGGCGCTGGGCCGGCCGGCGGCCGTCTCGCGGACGTAGGCGTCCATCTGCTGCCGTTGCTCGCGTGCCTGTTCCAGTTCGCGGCGGCCCATGCCCTTGCCCCGGGCGATGAGGTAGACGAAGACGCCGAGGAACGGCAGCAGGACGACGAAGGCCAGCCAGCCCGCCTTGCCCCAGCCGCTCAGGTCGTCATCGCGGAAGATGTCGAAGATGATCTTGAAGAGCAGGAAGAACCACAAGACCCACAGGGCGAACGCCAGCATGGTCCACAAGACGCTCAGCAGCGGGAAGTCGTAGGCGAGGTACGTCTGATTGGTCATTTCACCCCTCCGCCTGGGCGGCACCCCCGGGTCCGGCCTTCGCCGCTCCGGGGGCTTCGGGAATCGCGCGGGGCACGGCGTCCTACGAGCATGGGAAGGGAGTCACGGGCCGGCCGCCCTTGAATGGCTCCGGGCTCCGGTGCCGCGCGCCGGGGCATTGGCCTCATCGGAGGCGTGCCGGTCACGGTAGGTGGCCCCCGGCCTCTCGACGGCCCGCCTTGGTGCTCACCTCTTCGTCCAGCACTCGGGACGCACTGCCTCCCGTACTGACATGGTGCCTCCCCCGCCCCCATTCGGCATCCGGCCACAGCCCCGCCGCACCGGCGCCGCACGCCCGAGAGGGGCACCGAGGCCCGCCCACTTCTCCCACCCCCGGGGCAGGCTCGCATGTGCTGCCGGAGGGGGGCGCCGCGCCCATGCGCCGTGGCCGCCCGCCTGGACGAGCGGCCGGGGCACCGGCCACGAAACGCCCTGCGCCCGTCAGCGCCGCCCGGGCATCCGCCACTCGCGCCTCACGGGCCGGGCGGCGCGTACGGCGTTCCTAGTTGCCGATGCCGGCGCTGCCGATCCCCGAGTTGCCGATGCCGGCGCTGCCGATGCCCGAGTTGGCGAAACCTGCGTTGCCCAGGCCCCAGTTGGCGATGCCGGCGTTGCCGACGCCCTTGTTGGCGATACCCGCGTTGCCCACACCCGAATTCCCGATACCCGAGTTCCCCACTCCGTCCGCGCTGGCCACCGCAGCTCCGCCGAGGGCCAGGAGCGCGGCCGTGCCCAGCACAGCCGCCATGCGGAGAAGACGTGTACGCATTATCAGATACCTCCTGTTTTCGGACTATTGCCACATATCTGTAGCATGCCGAGAACCTGGAAGCCGGCATTCCGCCCTCCCGACACCGTCCGCCGGCACCACTCGGTCGGAGACTGTCACCAGATCGGTGTACCGCTGCCGGGAGGGACGAGTCCCGCTCCGCACGCCCCGCCGGACACCGGGGGCGGGTGCCGCGGGGAGTTCGACGGCATACGGCCCGAGGTGGACGGAGCCTACGTCGCAAGGGGTGGACGAACGCCCGAACCTCCAGCGCCGCCGTCGCCGCCGGGCACCACGACGGGAGGCCCCGGCGACGACCCGGCCCAAGCCCCCGGCCGCACCGCTATCGCCGGTAGTAGTCGACGATGGGAACGCGCGCCTCGTCGAACAGGGCCGGGCCGTCCTGCGCCGCCGTCGGCCAGGCGCCCGACTCCGGGTTGAGCTCGACGAGTTGTGCGGTGGAGAGTGCGTAGACGACACGGCCGAGTCCGGAGCGGACGATTCCACCGGCGCACATGCCGCACGGCTCGCAGCTGGTGTACAGGGTGGTGCGTGCGGCCGTATGCCCGTCGAGTTCGCGCGCCGCCCAGCGGGAGAGTTTGAGTTCCGGGTGGGCGCTGATGTCGTTGTCGCGTCGCACCGTGTTGTGGGCTTCGGCGAGGATCGTGCCGTCCGGACCGGCCAGCAGGGAGCCGTACGGCGCGTCGCCCAGGGTGATGGCGTGGGCCGCGATGGCGATCGCCCGCCGCAGGAGTGCCTCGTCGGCAGTGGTGATCATGAGAGTGTCCTCCGGTGTGCGGCCACGGCGGTGAGCGCCTGCCAGGCCTCGTGGGGCCGGCGGGTCGACTCCGGATCTCCGTGGTAGGGGTCGAGCACGACGGTGTCGGCCCCGAGGTCGTGGAGTTGGTCGAGGTCGTCGAGGATCTGATCGAGGGTGCCGGTCCCCGCGAGCCGCTCGGGGTCGGTGATCGGTGCGGTGGTCAGCCGAAGGGCGATGCGGGGTGCGAACGCCGGCAGCGAGTGGTTCGCCAGGACCGAACGCATCCAGGGAAGGGTGCCCCGCAGCGGATGCCAGGCATCACCGAACCTGATGGCCCGCCGGATCCCCGCCTCGCTGTTGCCGCCGACCCAGACGGGAATCGGGGCGGTGTGCTGGTCGACCTCCTCGCGCCAGGCCTTGCGCAGGGCGACGAGGTGTTCATCGGTGAGCCTGCCGCGCGCGGTGAACGCAACACCGAGCGCGTCGAATTCCTGACGGGCCCAGCCCACTCCCACACCGAGCACGAGCCTGCCGCCGCTGAGCTGGTTGAGGTTGGTGGCCATCCGTGCCACCAACAGCGGGTGCCGGTAGGGCAGTACGAGCACCGTCGTACCCAGCCGCACCCTGGTGGTGATGCCGGCCAGCCACGACAGGGTGGTGAACGGCTCGTAGAAGGGTGCGGGATAGCGCGCGGCCACGTCCGGGGTGACGGCCACGTGATCCGACACCATGAGGAGGTCGAAGCCGAGCTCCTCCACGATCCGTGCCCACTCGCGCAGCACGCCGGGGTCGGTCCCAGGCCCGAAGTTCGGTACGTTCACGCCAAGTTGCATGGACGGAGGCTATCTCGGCGATCAAGGAATCCGGAAGACGGTTCTCCTGGTCGGACTGCCGTTCTTCCGGAAGTTTCCCGGTAGGGTCGCGATATGACCGGGAACCTTGATGACATCGACTGGGCGATCATCGACGAGCTGCAACGGGACGCGCGCATCTCCCTCAGCGAGTTGGGGCGGCGCGTGAGTCTCGGCTCGTCGGCCACAACCGAACGGGTGCGGCAGCTGGAGGCGGCGGGCGTCATCACCGGATACCGCGCCGTGGTCGATCTGGGCAAGGTCGGCTACCCCGTGCTCGCCGTCGTCCGGCTGAAGTACCCGGGCAACCGCCACCAGCCGTTGCACCGGCTGCTCGCGGAGCGACGGGAGATCCTGGAGTGCCTGCGCACCACCGGCGACGACTGTTACACCCTGAAGGTGGCCGCGACCTCCATGGAGCAGCTGGAGACCCTCATGGACGAACTGGCCGGCTTCGGAAGTACGACCACCAGCGTCGTCTACGGCCAGACGCTGCCCTATCGCGGGCCCGGGCGGCCCTGACGGACGCCGGCCGCCCGCACGGAGCGCGGCACCCCGTACGCGCGCCGTCAGCGGATCCTGTCGCCGTACACGTGGTCGACCGTCATCGTCATCAGCACCCGGCGTTCGGCCACCATCGCCGCCCGGTACTCGTGCCAGTCCGGGTGCTCTCCGGCCGCGGCCCGGTAGTACCGCACCAGCGCCTCGACCTCGGAGCCCTGCGGGTCGGTCCCGGGCCCCGTCAGGGTGACGGTCCCCTCGGCGGTGGCCCAGGCCCAGCCGTCGGGCCGGGTGACCTCCAGGGCGGCGCGGGGATCGCGGCGCAGGTTCGTCGTCTTGGCGCGGCCCTCGGTCATCGAGACGTAGAGGACGTCGGCGGCCCGGTCGTAGAAGGGCATGACGGGTGAGAGCTGCGGACGGCCGTCCGCCTTGATCGTCGCGAGGACACCGAGGCGGCTTTCCGCGAGCAGTGCGCGCGGGTCGTACGAGGTGGTGTTCATGGTCAATGCAAAGTCCCCGCCCGGCGGCGTCTATTCCCGCCTCACCCGTATGGACGCCCGTACGTGCGAACGCCGTCCGTTTCCGTCAGACGGCTCGCGTGAGCCGGTTCGCGAACGTCGAGACCGTGTACGTGCCGATGCCCAGGACCACCTCCAAGGCGTTCTGGCGCGTGTAGCCGGACTCCTGGAACCGCCCCAGGTCCTCGTCGCTCACCGCCCCCGACGACGCGAGCACCTGGAGGGTGAACTCCCTTACGGCCAGGAGTCGTTCCGGGTCCGGGGCAGGACCCAGAGCGGTGAGCTTCGCCTCGTGCATGTCCACGCACAGGTGGCACTGGTTGCGGGCGGCGACGGTCAGGATCACGGTTTCGCGGGAGTGGGGGTCCAGGGTGGTGGACTCGAAGATCTCGCTCAGCTTGAGGAAGCCGTCGAGGGTGTGCGGGGAGACCTTCAGCAGGGCGACGGCGTTGGCGGTGCGGGCAGTCAGATCGTTGGGCATGCGGAGCTCCAGACGGGGTGGACGAGTGGATTAGCATGGACAACATGGTTGACCATGCCGAGGAGAAAAACGTAAACCAGGTTGTCGATGATGGCAAGGGCGATGGGCCGGGATTCGAGCTCCCGCTCCTCCTCTTCGCCGGCTTTCGCACCCTGATCGATCGACTGCACGCCCGCCTCGCTGCCGAGGGGCACCCCGACCTGCGGCCCGCGTACGGCTTCGCCATGCAGGCCATCGGGCCACGAGGGGCGACGGCGAGCGACATCGGGCGCCGGCTCGGCGTTTCCAAGCAGGCCGCGGGCAAGACCGTGGACCGCCTCCTCGCCGTCGGCTACGCCGAACGCACCGACGACCCCGCGGACGCCCGCCGCAAGCTCGTCCGCCTCACCCCGCGCGGCTTCGACGCCCTGGCACGCTCAGCCGCGATCTTCGACGAACTGCGGGCCCAGTGGGCCACGACCCTCGGCGCCGATCGCGTACGGGACATGGAGGACGCGCTGCGCACCGTCGTACCGGCCGAAACCGCCTACCGGCTGGACGCCACGAGCTGGCTCGGAGGGGCCTGACGGGGGGCTCGCACACTCGTCGGCCGCGGGCATGCGAAAACGCCCGGCGGGGTGGTCCCTGCCGGGCGTTTTCGGATGTCCGCGGTCCGCTGTCCGCCGGCCACCGGCGGTTTAGTACCAGTGGTTGTTCTGCCAGAAGTTCCAGGCGCCGACGGGGCTGCCGTAGCGGGAGTTCATGTAGTCCAGGCCCCACTTGATCTGGGTGGCCGGGTTGGACTTCCAGTCCGAGCCCGCCGAGGCCATCTTCGAGGCCGGCAGGGCCTGGACCAGGCCGTAGGCGCCCGAGGAGGCGTTCGTCGCGGTGAAGTCCCAGCCGCTCTCGTGAGAGACGATCTTGTCGAAGGCCGCGAACTGCGCCGGGTCCTTGATCATCTGCTGCGCGATCGCCTTGGCGTTCATCGGGGCGGCCTGCGCGGGAACCGTGGCCAGCATCGAACCGGCGACACCCAGGGCGAGGACGGTACCCGCGAGGGTCTTCTTCGAAGCGGCGATGCGGCGGATGACTGCGTTGGACACGGAGGAACCTTCCGAAGGGGACAAGGACCGTCGCGGGCACGCCGAAGACGTGCGTGAACCACTCACGCAGAAGCAGAGGGGATCCTGGGCGGCGGGTGAAGCACCCGTGCCGCCCGGCGACCCATCCAGTTCTACCGACGCCCCGACCGCCTGGCAAAGACCCCGCCTACTACACCCCCTCGCAGGAGAGGCCCCGCGAACCCGGCACGAAAGCGGCCGAGGAGCGGACACGCCGGGCCTTCACCGCCTACTACCCCGCTTCGTATGTGACCTGGGTCCTATGGGACGGCTCACCGCCGAGGCCCTCGATCCTCACAGAAAGTCACCAGTCGTACCCCTTCATCGGCCGTCGGTCCAGGTCGTTCCGTGCACGGAACAGGGCGAGCGCCGCCCGCGGGCGCGAGACCGCGCCCCGGCAGCCGTAAGGACTGCGCCGCGTGTCAGGTGAGGGGTTCGACAGGGGGGTGCGGGATGTTTTCCCGGGCACAAACGCCCGATAACCCCGATATCTATGGAGGTGCCCGACATGGACGCGCACGGCGCCAGGCAGCACGGGCCCGACGGGGAGCCAGTGCGCGGCTCCGCTGACCCGAGGCCCGCACCGCCACCTCGGCCCTCGGCCACCGAGCGGCTGCGGGCCAGGGCGGAACGGGCCCGGGCGGCGGGCCCACCGCCCGGCCCCGCCCGGCCGGAGTTCTGGCGGAGCCCCCTGCGCGGCCCCTGGCTGACCGGGGTGTTCGGACTGGCCCTCCTGGCCGGGATCACCCTCCTGTTCATCACGGGCCTGCTCTCGTACGCGGCCTACGACCCCGACCTCGCCGCGCGCAACGACCAGACGCCGGACAAGGGGTGGCTCGGGTTCTACCTCTTCACCTGGCCGACCTCTCCCCACTGGCTCTACCGGCTCACCCAGGGCGTGCACACCGTGCTGGGCGTGGCCCTCGTACCGGTCCTGCTGGCCAAGCTGTGGTCGGTGATCCCGAAGCTGTTCGAGTGGCCACCCGTAAGATCCGCCGCGCACGCCCTGGAGCGCCTCTCGCTCCTGCTGCTGGTGGGCGGCGCCGGCTTCACCTTCGTGACCGGCATCCTCAACATCCAGCTCGACTACATCTTCCCGGGCTCCTTCTACACCCTGCACTTCTACAGCTCCTGGATCTTCATCGGCGCGTTCGTCGTCCACGTCGCGTTCCGTCTTCCCCGCGCCGTGCGTGCGGTCCGGGCCGGCGGGAACCACCAGCCCGCATCCGGCTCCCAAGAGGCCGCCGGGCTGGTCTCGCCACGTCCGGCCCGTCCGACGATCTCCCGCCGCGGGGCGCTCGCCATGGTCGGATCCGGCTCCTTCGCACTCCTCTTCGTGACCGCCGGGCAGAGCATCGGCGGCTGGTGGCGACAGACCGCCCTGCTGGCCCCGCACGGCCGCGACCCCGGTACGGGACCGAACGGCTTCCAGATCAACAAGACGGCCGCGTCCAGCGGGATCCGGCCCGGCGACATCGGCCCCGCCTGGCGGCTGACCGTGCGCGGCGGCGGCCGGCAGATGGTACTGACACGCGAGATGCTCCTCGCCCTGCCCCAGAGCGAGGCGGCCCTTCCGATCGCCTGCGTGGAGGGATGGTCCACGCCCGACCAGCAGTGGTCGGGCGTACGACTCAGCGACCTCGCCGCCCTCGTCGGGCTCGGCACCGGCACCCCCCAGGTCCTGGTCGAGTCGGTGCAGCGCGGAGGTTCGTTCTCCTCCGTGGTCCTCGCGCCGAACCAGGCCCGTGACCACCGCTCGCTCCTCGCGATGCGGGTCAACGGCGCCGATCTGTCCCCGGACCACGGCTACCCGGCACGCGTGATCATCCCGGCCGCTCCGGGCGTCCACAACACCAAGTGGGTCACCCGCCTCACCTTCGGAGAGCCCGTATGACCCCCCGGACCGCCGGTTCCGCCCGTTCCGCCCGCGGCGCGGCTTCGGCCTTCCGCCACCGCTACGGTGCCTCCCCGCTCCACCTGCTCCTCGTCCTGGCCTCCTTCGCGCTCGCCGTGTACGCCGGGATCAGGCTCCTGAACGGTGACACCCTGGGCGTGGCGATCTGGTTCGTGGGGGCCGCGCTCGTGCACGACCTGCTCCTGCTCCCCTTGTATTCGCTCACCGACCGGGCGGCCCAGCGGCTGCTTCCCGGGCCGCACCCTTCCGGTGGGAGCACGCCGAGGCCGAGCATCAACCACCTGCGCGTCCCGGGTTTCATCTCCGGTCTGCTGCTCCTGGTGTGGTGGCCGCTGATCCTGCAGCAGGGTGGGCACTACACCGCCTACACCGCCCTGCCCTCCGACGGGTTCCTCACCCGATGGCTCCTCATCACCGCCGGCCTGTTCATCGGCTCCGCCGCCGCCTTCCTGATCGGGACGTGGGTGCGGCTGCGGCCCCGGCGCAGACGGATCCGTGCTCAGGCCCGCGCGCGCAAAGCCACGAAGTGACGCCCGCCCCGGGGGCCGGTCCACCGCTCGGTGACCGACCAGCCGGACTCCCGGGCGAGCCGTTCCAGCGCGGACGCACCCACGGCAGCCCACGAGAACACCGGGCTCACCGCCCGTTGCCCGGCGTACAGACGCACCCGCCGGCGTTCGTTCACCTCCGTCGCGGACACCTCCACGATCAGCAGCCCCCGGTCGCACACGAGATCACCGATCCGCCGCAGGAGCAGGCCTGGGTCACCGCCGATGCCGATGTTCCCGTCGATGAGCAGCGCCGTGCCCCAGCTGCCTTCCGCCGGCAGCGGGTCGAACACCGAGCCGCTGCGCGCGGGGCCACCCCTGCACACCGTGGAAATCACGGCCGAGGTGCACACATCGATGCCCAGTACCTCGCTCCCCCGCCGGGCCAGGGCTTCCACGAGGCGGCCCGCCCCGCACCCGATGTCCAGCACCCCGCCCTCACACCGTGCCAGTACCGTCTCGTCCCCCACGTCCGGCGGTCCGGTCCACCGCATCACTTCCAGGGGGAGGAGCCAGCCTTCCCCGTCCCTGAGCGAGAGGTCTCCCTGCCGCGAGTCCATCGCTCGCGCGTAGGGCCGCCCGTTCCACGGCTCCGGCCGGCCCGTCTTCCCCGCAACCGCGCCGATCACTCCCGACTCCCCCTCCCGTGCCTGCGCCGACGGCTGCTGTTGCTCGCCGGATCGCGTGGGTCACGGGAGCCGAGCCCTTGCCACATGACAGCACGTCGACGTGCGGTGCGGCAGGATCCCGGGCGGCTATGGGTCTCGTGTCCGTTTCCGACACGACTCAGGCCGGCCCTTGACACCCTGCCGCGATGGCCGGCGCCGGAGGAGCCGCCGACGGGCTCAGGTGCGGCCGGTCCCGGTCGGATACCGCGGTGATCGGGCCGGCGGCGCGGAGCACCGTGTCGAGGACGCGGTCCGGTTCGGCGGCGTAACAGTGGGCGAACCATGCCATGTTGGCCTCGACCACCGCCCAGCCTCCGTCCGTGAGCCGGCCGATGTCCAGGCACACCGCGCTGGGCAGACCGGCGGCCGTCGCGTCGAGGACCGTACGGCCGAAGGCGCGGCTTTCGGCGTCCAGCGGAGCCGGGTCGAGGCGTCCGTGGACGGCGTAGCGGCTACCGGTGACGGCTTCGCCGTCGAGGACGAACAGCCGGTACTCGGCGGCGAACTCGACCACGCCGCTCACCAGGACCGGCGTGGAGCCGTCGAGCCCGCCGGGCAGGCTGGTCCCGTCCCCGTGGACGGCGGCGGGCAGCAGGTCGATCTTGGCCGAGGGCGGCTTCACGAAGGCCCGTTCCCGCAGCGTCCGGGCCTCGGCGAGGGTGGTGAGCCGTAGGCCGCGCCGCAGGAGGGGGTGCGGTACGTGCGTCAGCCAGTCGTCGGCCGGTTCGAGCAGCCCGAGGCCCAGCGGGCCGGCGAGGCGTGCGGCCGCACGGGGGCCTCCGTACCAGTGCACCCGGCGTCCTCGGGCGCGCGCCGCCCGCTCGGTCACGTCGTAGCCGCGCCAGGCCGCTGCCCGGGCGATGAGTTCGGCGGTCGAGGTGCGGGGCGAGGACAGGAGGAGGACGGGCGGGGTGCGGGCTTCCATTCCCGTGAGCCTAACGAACCCCCGGTCACGGGCCGGCCGAGCGCCCGGATCCTGCGCGCTGCCCGGCCCGCCTGGGCCGGTGCGAGGTACGCGAGAATCCGGGGGACCCTTCAGGGGCGCACCGGGCCGTGTCGAAGAGGAGTGGTGGATGGCTGCGATCGTGTACTTCCGGAAGATCTCCGAGACCGAAGAGGGCGTGGAGTACGAATTCGGAGACGACCCCGGCAACTTCGAGCGGCGATTGACCATGGACAAGGCCTCCCGCACCTCGACGG